>NZ_JBBEWN010000005.1:0-198051 GCF_038739695.1 Zongyangia acetica
GCCGTGTCTCAGTCCCAATGTGGCCGATCAACCTCTCAGTCCGGCTACCGATCGTCGACTTGGTGGGCTGTTATCCCGCCAACTATCTAATCGGACGCGAGCCCATCTCTCAGCGGATTGCTCCTTTGATCATCTCCCCATGCGGGAAAATGATGTCATGCGGTATTAGCGTTCGTTTCCAAACGTTATCCCCCTCTGAGAGGCAGGTTGCTCACGTGTTACTCACCCGTCCGCCACTAAGCTAAGCCAGAGTCCCCCCGAAGGGTTCTTCCAAAATAGCTCCGTTCGACTTGCATGTGTTAGGCGCGCCGCCAGCGTTCGTCCTGAGCCAGGATCAAACTCTTTATCAAAATGGTATCTAAAGCGCTCTCGCGCTTCAAATCACTTTAACAAAGCTCTTCCAAGCTTCTTTAACGCTACACTAGCTTGCTAATGTTCACGTCCGTAGAATTACTCTACTCAAATTCGTTTCCAAGGGTCTTTGTTCTTGGTTCAAATGTTGTTCAATTTTCAAGGTCCGCCGCTGAGGTTCCCCTCAGCCAGGACTTATATTGTACCACATTTCCTATGCGGTGTCAATATATTTCCCAAATCTTTTTTCGCTATCTCAGCTCTTTTCCGGCCTCCCGGCCCTCTCTCCGAGACAGCTTGTTTATTTTAGCATAGCTTGTTTCGGTAGTCAATACCTTTTTGGCCAAAAATTTGATCTTTTTTTCAAAATCTTATCTTTCTCTCGATTCTTCCTTATTTTTCTCCACTTTTTATCCCATGATTGCATATCTCTTGCTTCTCGTCAAGGATTTTCTCTCTTGTAATCAGGCAAGTGAATGGTTATAATTGAACTAATCCCTATATAATATTAGTAGATTGCCACAAGACGGAGGAAATTATGCCAATCAATATTCCTGACGGATTGCCCGCGCAGGCCGTACTAGAAAGTGAAAATATCTTTGTCATCAATGAGCATCGCGCTACTCATCAGGATATTCGGCCGCTGCGCATCGTGATCCTCAATCTGATGCCTAAAAAAATTGAAACAGAAACACAGCTTCTGCGGCTACTGAGCAATTCCCCGATCCAGGTGGATATTGAGCTCCTGCTCACTGCTTCCCATGTTTCTAAGAATACCCCCAGCGAGCATCTGCTCAAATTCTATAAAACCTTTGACGATATCAAGGACGAGCGTTTTGACGGTATGATTATCACCGGCGCGCCGGTAGAGCAGATGGATTTTGAAGAGGTAGATTATTGGCCGGAACTTTGCCAGATTATGGCTTGGAGTAAAACCAATGTTTATTCTACCTTCCATATCTGCTGGGGTGCCCAGGCTGGACTTTACTATCATTATGGTATTCCCAAGCATCCCCTTCCACATAAAATGTTTGGTATCTTTCCCCACACTACCTTGGTGCCTGACCACCCTCTGCTCCGAGGATTTGATGAGCGGTTTATGGCGCCTCATTCCCGCCACACCACCATTCTGCGGGAAGATATTGAAAAGCATTCTAAGCTGGAGATTCTAGCGGAGTCGGAAGAGGCTGGTATTTATATAGTAGGAAAGAAAAACGGACGTCAGTTTTTTGTCACCGGACATTCTGAATACGACCGGGATACCTTGGCCACCGAGTATTTCCGGGATGTGAATCTGGGGTTGCCGATCCAGGTACCGAAATATTATTTCCCTGGCGATGACCCCCAAAAAACGCCGTTACATATCTGGCGCGGACATGCCAATCTTCTTTTTTCCAACTGGCTCAACTATTTTGTCTATCAGAGCACTCCCTTTGACCTTTCAAAGATTGAAAAAGAGATATAATCCGCAGGAATTTCTATAGGCAGAGGGCAATTCCCCTCTGCTTTTTATATCTATTCTAAATGAGGTGATCATGATGGAGCCGTTGCAACACGCTTTTGGGCCTGTCCCCTCCCGGCGGCTGGGAAATTCTTTGGGACTGAGCCCCATTCCGCCTAAAACCTGCAACTATTCCTGTACCTACTGCCAGCTGGGCCGTACCAATCATATGACCGGCAGCCGCCAGGCGTTTTATCCGGTGGAAGAAATCATCGGAGAATTCGAACTGTATCTTAAGGATGCGGATAAATTTGACGTCGTTACCATTGTCGGGGAGGGAGAACCTACCCTTTACGCTGGGCTGGGGGAATTAATCGATCAGGTAAAACAGCGCACAGATAAGCCGGTGGCCGTCATCACCAACGGCGCTCTGCTCTGGGATCCCCAGGTGCGGAAAGAGCTGGCGCAATGTGATATTGTCCTCCCCTCTCTGGACGCTTGGGATGAAGAAACCTTCCGGGCCGTCGATCGTCCCTTGGGATCCCTGGACTTTCAGAAAATCCAGCAGGGCCTTGTGGATTTCTCCCATGAGTATACCGGACAACTCTGGGTGGAAATTATGCTCTGCGGAGGCGTTAACGACAGTCAGGATTCTATTGATCACTTTGCCCAGATCCTTCAAAAGATCCGCTATGACCGGGTGTATATCAACACCCCAGTCCGTCCCCCGGCTGAACCGGATGTTCGGGTCGCTTCCCCAGACTCTATTCAATACGCAGTGGAAAAGCTGGGTGCCATCTCCATTGATATGCTCAGCGCCGGGTCCTTCTTCAGCGAGATCCCAGATGATTATGAGGCCATCCTTTCTATTATTGCCCGGCACCCTATGAACCAGTTTGAGGTGGCAAGTTTTCTGGAAAGCCGCTGTGTCTCCAACAAGAACAGTATCCTCGACAAGCTGCGGCATGATTCTCGTGTAGAATGTGTCGATTATAAAGGAATTCTTTCTTTCCGACGCAAATAGACTTACTAATTGTATAAATTATATCAAATAATACTAAAAGGATGGTAAATGTGGAAGATTCTATCAAAAAAGTAGCGGCAATCCACGATTTATCGGGATTTGGAAGGGCGTCTCTCTGTTCGATCATCCCCACCCTATCCACAATGGGCGTACAGGTCTGTCCCCTGCCCACAGCGATCCTCTCCAATCATACCGGCGGCTTCGACCACTACAGCTTTGTGGATCTCACCGATTCTATGGAGGAATATATCGATCACTGGAAGCGGCTGGGACTTCATTTCGATTGTGTCTACTCCGGATTTCTGGGCTCCACCCGGCAGATCCATATTGTGGCCGATTTCATAGACTATTTTGGTACTCCGGATAATTTGGTGGTGGTAGATCCTGTCATGGGGGATAATGGCTCACTTTACAGCTCCATGACCGAAGAGATCATCCCTCAGATGAAAGGGCTGATTGCCAAGGCGGATATCATTACCCCTAACTTCACCGAAGCCGCCTTTTTATTGGGAGAATCCTGCAAAGACAGGATCAGCGATGAAGAAATCAAGCAGTGGTTGCTCCGTCTCAGCGAGATGGGGCCGGATGTTGTCATCATCACCAGTGCTCCGGAGGAACAGTCTTCCGGCAACACCAATGTAGTGGCCTATGACAGAAGAAATCACGCCTTTTGGAAGGTGGGATGCCGGTACATTCCCGCCTCCTATCCCGGCACTGGAGATACCTTCGCCAGTGTTGTTATCGGGAGCCTCCTGCAGGGAGACAGTCTGCCCGTCGCCATTGACCGGGCTGTTCAGTTTATCTCCCAGTGCATCAAAGCGAGCTATGGTTTTGATTATCCCAAACGCAACGGTGTTCTTCTGGAAAAGGAGCTAGGTATTCTAAAGATGCCGGTGCTCATCAGCGGGTATGAGATGCTGTAATCATCCATTCCACAATACAAATCTAAAAAGGGACAGGGAGTGCCTTCAGGCACTCCCTGTCCCTTTTATCCTGTATAGGTTTTCGTCTTTACATTATATTTCCCGGAAGTGTCCTGATCTTCCTGTCAAAATCGGCAATTTTGGTCCTTCCCAAGAGGGTGGCCCGCATCACTGATTTTTTCCCATATTTCTCCCGCACATGATCGATGCTTTTTTCCAGCCTTTCGATCTTTTCCTGTGCGTAAGGGTCCTGTCCCAAACAAGTTTGCCCGCAAAATATGTCATCCGTTAGCTTACAAGCCCGGACGCCCACGGCACGGATGTCCCGGTTCCAGCTGTAATGTTCCTCAATGAGCCGGGTGGCCGTCTTGGAAAATTCCGCCACTGTACGCTCTGGTGTAAAGAAGTGGCCGCTGTATTCCCATACCTGTAAACTAGTATCCTTTACATGGGCCGTTACCACAGAGGCCTTGCACTGATGCCTGCGCAACTCTCTGCATACCTCTTCACTAAGGGCCAATACTACCTTTTTTACTTCCTCCATATTTTCCAGATTGGCGGTGCAGGTAGTACTGCGTCCGATGCTTTTAATCGGCGGTTCATATCCTACAGGAGTGACAGGGCTTCGGTCCTCCCCCCTGGCGTATAGCCAAAGCAGCTCCCCATTTTTTCCCAAAAGTCGTTTCATATAACTGCAATCCGCCGCTGCTATATCCCCGATACAGGAAATCCCCACACTCTGTAGACGTTTGTCCGTATGATGGCCCACTCCCAGCAGATCGGCGGCCGGAAGGCCCCATATTTTTTGGCGGAAGTCCTCCCGGGAGATGACGGTAACCGCATCCGGCTTTTTTAAGTCACTTCCCAATTTGGCAAAAATTTTATTGAAGCTGACCCCCACCGAAATGCACAGTCCCGTTTCTTTCTTTACCGTATCTTTGATCTGATAAGCGATTTCCTCCCCGCCTCCAAAAAGCCGCTGGCTTCCTGTCACATCTAGCCAGCATTCGTCAATGCCAAAAGGCTGCACCAAATCGGTATAACGGCTGTAGATTTCCTGTACCATTTTGGAATAGCGCAGGTATTCCCTGGGATGGGGCGGTACAATCACCAATTCCGGACATTTGCGGCGGGCTTGCCATACCGGTTCTCCGGTGCGGATGTCAAACTGCTTGGCCAGTTCGTTTTTTGCTAACACAATACCATGGCGCTCGTCCTCCCTGCCGCAGACCGCCATAGGAATCTGCTTTAAAGATTCATTTTGTACGCATTCTACCGAGGCATAGAAATTGTTTAGATCACAGTGAAGAATGACCCGTTCCATAAGATCACCTCGAAAAAACATTCGTTTTCTTTATTATATATCTGAACGCATGTTCTTGTAAAGTCCCTTTCCTAAAAAATAAAATCTATTTCTAACAATAGATTCTTTAAAGCCTTCCGATGTCATATATCGGGAGGCCTTTTTTCATCAGAGCCAAAACAACTTTTTACTACATACTAAATTAATAACATGTCAATGACCTGGAAAAATCCTTAGATTTTTATTGCAACAAATTGGGAATGCGAAAAGCATTTAATTTTAAAAATGACGATGGTTCAATCTGGATTCAATACCTTGAGGCCGCCCACGAGCAGTTTATCGAGTTATTCCCATCCAAGAATATTTCGCAACAACCCGGCCAGAGTTTTTTCCATATTTCTCTTCAAGTGGATGATCTGGATGCGGTACTGGCTGAACTGAAAACCCGCGGTGTGCTGTGCTATAACGGTCCAGAAGGCGCTCTTGCCAAAGATAAGCCACTTGATACCGCTTTTGTCGCCTGTTGTAACTCAAAATGCGCTTGGCTCCAGGATCCCGATGGAAACTTTATTGAATTTATGGAACTAACCGATAGGAGTGTTCACCGTCATTTTAAGGACAACGATTAAAAAACTCTTCCTTTAAGGGTTTTCCCCAGATATTAAATTTTATCACCTACAGTAAAGGCCGTTGGCTATAGCCAACGGCCTTTACTGTTATTTACACCTTATAAATAATATTTTCACATAGTAACTTCTTCTATTTTTAAGACTGTTTTAATTGCTCTGAGAAGAAAGTGAGGGTTGCGCTTCAAATGTCAACGATAGCTGAAGTATTTGATTATTTCGAATAATTTCGACTTTTACAGTATCGCCTGCACTGTGATGCTTCTTAACAGCAGAGAGCTCTTGCATTGAGGTTATATTTGTCCCATCCATTTTGACAATCGCATCACCACTTTGTAATCCTGCTGTTTCAGCTGCACTACCTTTATCGACCGAATATACATATACCCCTCCATGCAGCCCATTTTGCTGAGCAAAGGCTTGCGGAAGGGTTGCTGCTGTGATGCCAATGCATGCCTTATTGGTCACACTTTTATTAGTCATAAGATCCTTGGCAACCGAAAAGGCATCATTGATGGGAATTGCAAATCCGAGTCCTTCCACAGGATTCGTGGCATAACTGGAATATTTAGCGGAAACCACCCCAATTATTTCGCCATACTCATTTAAAAGAGGGCCACCGGAATCTCCCGCATTAATAGAAGTATCCACTTGAATCATTTGGTAGGGAACTCCCGAAATATTGATCGTACGATTTGCACAGGAGATAATTCCGCTGCTCATTGAAAAGGTAAGTTCTCCCAATGGATTTCCAATGACAAGCGCAAAATCTCCTACGTTCACTCCAGAGGAATCACCTATTGTAACCGCAGATAAACCGTTCGCGTTGATCTTTAATACTGCAATATCGTAATCTGTATCACTGCCTACAACTGTAGCATCATAAGTAGAACCAGAATAAAGGGTGACCTTAATATTGTTTGCTCCATCAACTACATGTGCATTTGTCATGATGTAACCATCATTGGTGATAATAAAGCCAGAACCAGAGGAAGCATATGGAACCGACTGGCCGAAATAGTTTGTAGTAGCTCCGGAACAGTTGATAGATACCACACTGTTGACATTTGCCGCATAGACTTCAGCCGTTGACATCTTCATTGAGCTGTCAACTGCTTTTACGGATACCTGCTGCACGGTACGGCTACTCAGATTAACCTGCGCTGCGGTTCCTGGAATTTTTCCAGCTCCATATAATATTCCCGCACCTAGAATTGCTCCAGCCAAAATATAGCACATAGCGATTTTCATCTCTTTAAATCCAGGCTTCCTTTGGGCTACTTTACCATCTATCCCGCCTTCGGAGGATACCACAGGAATTTCGGGTATTTCTCTCCAATGGGTTAAAGAGGCGTTTTTTCCATCTTGTTCAGGTGCAGTACCCTTGAAATTTTTAAAACGTTCATTCCATTTGTAATCGTTGCCTAACATCTAAAAACACTTGCTCATGGTGCTTTCTGTTTCCCGGATCTCCTCGCTGATCCTGTTGTGCAGGTCCAGCGGGATTTTACAGGTCACGCCCTTGGTTTCCAACGTCCATCGCTCCTTTGCTTGGTTCTTTCCCTTTCGGGCAACACAAGCATATCCGAAGAGCGAAGAGAAAGCTATTACCAAGACCAACAACCTTTCAGCCAAAGCAGGGGCAACAAACGTCACAAGCAATAACGGCTATGTTGGGGGCTGCTTTGGGGGATTTTACTCATCATCCATGAGGGTGTTGAGGAAGCCCAGCATCTCCTGTGGGATGGTTTCCTCCGGCTGCCGTACCGGCTGGGAAGGGACAGCCTGAAGTTCTTCCCGCAGGATGCGGCGCAGGGTGGACTCCAAGGCGTCCTGCCTGGCGCTGTCCAGAATCGCTTTCACCAGAAAGGCGCTTTTCTGGCCTTCCGGCACAGCCTGCAGCAGAGCCCATGCCCGGCGGTGGTCCTCATTCTGGAGGTTTGGGCGGAACATAAAAAGGGGCCTGCTCATCCCTGGCCCACACCGCCCGACAAACGCCCCAAAATCCGCTCGAATCCTTCGGCGTTCACACGGTCGTCTAAAAGGGCAAAAACCCGACACAGGCCGTCCTGGGGGGCGACGTTGCGCTTGACCACCGCTGCGCCGCCGCCCAGCATCACCACCGGGATGGCCTTGAGGTCAAACCCCGCTTCCATAGCCGCTGAGAGAAGGCGCTCGGTGTAGAGGCGGCCCTGCTTTTGGATGATGCCGCGGGCGTCCTCGTCCATGCTGCAGGGCTTTCCCGCCAGCACCCGCTCCACCTGGGCGTCGGTAACGGACAGCCCCACATCCCGGCGAACCTGTTCTTTCACCTCGTCGATGCAGCGGATCATCCCCAGTTCCAGGCTCCGGCAGGTGGCGGCGTTGGGAACATTGTTGTCCAGCCGCATCAGGTCCACCGTCCAGCCGCCGATGTCCATGAGCAGGACGGAGGGTTCGTTCTGGAGGAGTTCCGGATGGATCATCAGGGCGGAATACCCCTGTGGGAACAGCTTCACATCCTCGATGGTCACTTTGTAGGGGATGCCCTCGAACTTGAAGTCTACCGGCTGGGAAGAAGGGCGAAGGTACTCCCGGAAAGACTTCTTCTCCCGGCCAAACCCGGCCAGAGGAAGGCCGGCTGCGATGGTGACGGAACACTCCGTCTTGGCGCCCCGCTGCTGGATTTCTTTGGCGATGGCCGCAAGGGTCAGCAGGTAGTAGTTCTCGTTCTCCATCTTGTTTCGCAGGATCGGCTGCCTGCCGGTCCCGCACACGAAGAACTTTCCACCGTACTCCAGCGTGTTCTGAAGAGTGTAGGGTTCATGGGAATAGGCGGTGATACCGGCTGGGAAAGAAAAATGCCGGGTCTTGATGGCGTAGTAGCCATGGTCGATGCCGATGTTCATGGTTTTGCTCATCCTTTCTTGGCTGTTGCCTAAAACTTGGTTTCCTGCTGGTTAAGAGCGAGGCATATCTTGTTCTTTCCCAGCTGGTAAAGTATTTAGGGGGGAGAGTGTGAGAGGGGGGGAGCGCAAAAAACTCCCCGGCCTGCCAGCCGGAGAGTTCCTGAAAAAGGGCGCACTACCCCCTTGTATTTTGAGGGCTTGATTTTGTGCCGTTTTGGGCTTTCGTCAATCTATCTATGAACCTGCCGGAAACTTCTACACATTTGACAACGGGGAAAAGATCCGCAGAACGCAAAAAAGCGGGGCCTCCGACCTGAAAAATCAGGCGGAAGCCCCGCTTGTGGGGTTTCGCTGCGGATTTTGCCTTGGACATCCACGGTAAAACCGTTTTGCGGATTTTCCGTCCAAAAGCCCGCAAACCCGCATGAATACTAAGAAAAAAGGGTTGACATCTTTTTTGTCAACCCTTCATGGGAAGCGTTGACAAAAAAGATACCAGCTGAAAATGAGACTTCTGGATTCAGAAGAGATTCATCTTCGTTTATATAGTATGATCTTCTGATTTTTTTGGAGGTCTCATTCTTGAGTTCCAAATTCCGAGTTATGTTATTAATTACAGAAATTAGTCCGCAAGTAGTCGTTTAAAATTATGATAAACAATATACGTAATATTTTGTACCCCAAGAGTATCGCTGATTAGGTCATACGTTGATTGTAAGTCTGTGGGAGTATACCTTTTGGTGCCGATTTTTGAAAATGGGCCATCACTTTCAACGAGTAATCTTTCCATTGGAATCTGTGATAATATTTTTTGGCCGTTAGTTGTTGTACACATACTAGAATTAACTGAAAAATAGTATCCTGCATTTAAAAAATGGTGCATTATTCCAACATTGCCGGAATACCAATGGATAATTGCCTTAGAAACTTTGTGTCTCAGCAAAATTCTGAGCGTATCATATTCAGCCATCCTCGAATGAACACTTAAAAGTTTATTTTGTTCTGCAGATTTACGACAAATAAAGTCGAAAATATTAAGCTGCTTTTGCTTTGTACCAATGAACCTCTTAGAAAAGTCAAGACCAACCTCTCCGATATATTGTGTAGTAGACAGCCCATGTAGAAAGGCGCTTTTAGAAAAATTGACTTCAGAGCTTTGTTGAGGATTATATCCCAATGCAAATTTAACAAATTTGGTTTCGGGATACAGTTTTCTGCAAGAATAGTATACTTCAGGAGAATTTGTTACGCATAAAGTGTATTGCTGCAATTTATTAATTTGATCATACCAATATTTATGATTTTTGTAGTAATCCAAATGAAAATGTGTATCAATTAGATGCATATTCTATCCCTATCATTCGCATAAGATCCTTGTCCCTTGAAAAAAGTTCCAAAAGATCGCTAATAGTCGCTTTGTATAGCCTTAGAAAGGCTAATGACTCTTCCTTCGACAACTGTCCTGTTTGTTTAATTCGTTTTAGTAGCGCTTGATCCGTAGATTTTACTGCCGCGCTGATAGAACTCAGAAGGTCGACCAAATCTGAACGTCTTGAATCCGTTGCAGACAAAATATAGTCATATGAAAGAGCATTAAATGTGTAGTGTTCGTTTGGGACTATCACGTCGAGAAGTGAAGATTGCCGAATTAGACATGGATAACAATATCCGCAATTTTCTGGTTGTGATTTTCCGTGCCAACGCGTATTACAAGGGTGTGAGCATGATATTGTTTTAGACACACAATCAAGAAAGCCTTTGGTATCTTTATGCTCTTGAATCATCTCACGTTTAGTCATAAAAGCATAGGGGTTAATTATTTTGTGACTAATCCCCAACTGTAAAAAAAGCTGATTCAGCATTTTCAAAAAATAGGGATGCGTTGTTCGGGTGCTACAGCTTCCTTTTCTCCCTGGAGTTAGAGGAAGATTAAGGCCAATAAATCCGTTTTCAGGTATGTAAACGGGTGTATTAGCTCCTATTGCTTCAGCGACACAAATCGCAGCGGCTAAGAATAAGAACGATCTACTTCTGCTCGTGTTTTCTGCCGGTAATTTCTCAATTCCTAGTGGCTTATATGCTTTTGCGGTAAACGTAAATAGCATTTTTGATGTTTCTGGAAAACTTTCATTAAAGTGATGTACTATTTCGTTTTGTATCTGTTCAAGTTTTCCGAATTCCTTAAACCCGACAAATATAACGTTTTTGCCCTGTGACAACAATTCATATGCGCCACAATATGAGTCCAACCCTCCTGAAAGAAGGGATACTGCGTCATATTCTTCAAGAGATACTAATTTTTGGGGAGGTCGTTTATGATTATCTTGGTAACGATTAGTAGGTTCACATTCTCTGAAATCAATTGTCCAAATATCTCCCGAAAGAAATGAGAGCATTTTTTCTAAGCTGGTACGCACTGAATTCCAATGAGAATATTCTATAACCGGAATAGAAAGATGTAACTTACGCGTCCATCCATCGGACGAAAAAGAACGAGATATTCTTTTATCTGCTGCAAACACAGATAATGCGAGAATATATAAATCTTCGCAGATTGGCGATACACTCTGAATGCCAAGTTTTCTGTACCATCCATCACGTATATTTGACGCAATAAGTCCGCCTTTTCCAGGAACATTTAAATTAAATGTAATTGCGTCATTGAAATAAGTACTTTTTTCTTTTTCGATACATTTGTTAATCCAGATTTTCATATGAATCACCATAATATAGTTCCATCAGTTCAAAACCCTTTTTTAATATATCTTGAACTATGGTTTCATTCGAAAGGTTATGTGGATTGATTGAGGCAAGAATCTCACTAGTTAAAGTAAGTTCCATGGTATAGTAAATATAGTCTTGCATTTCTGCAATACGCTGATTTGCTTGAACAATATTAGGGCATTTATTCCGAATTTGCTTATCAAATAATTGTGCAAATTTTAGCTTTGCAAATTGACATACCATTTCCTTAATAAATCCATTAATTTCTATATTATTTAAATCTTCAATCTTTTGAATATTAAGGACAGAAAGGGTTTCAGAAATGCAATCTAAAGCAATAGCATCGTCAATGGTTTCGCCATTGTTAGCAAAATGAAGAGTCAATTCGTTTATTGCATCCTCTGGATCCATGGCTAGTATATCTTCTCGTCCAATGTCTCGAAGAGCGGTGGCGTAACCATTGGAACTGCTATTTGATGCAAAACTTGCAAATCCAGCGAAGACGTGGGCAACCCGGCTATTGGCATATCCTTCGGTGTTTATAGCCTTGGCATATTTTGATGCAGCAGCGCTCTTTACGGCACTTGATGGATTGTTAATATACATAGATACTCCTCGTTTTGCCTGTGCCCAGTGAGGAGTAGACGGGGCAATATATCCTTTAGATGTTCCCATTTTTATCTCCGATCAACAGCCTTAGCAGCAAAATTTCCACTTGCAATTTGTGATTTAATTACTTGCGAAATCTTTTGGCTTTTTTCCAAATCATCAAGTAGACTACTAATTTGTGTAGCATTCGCACTATACATTCGGGTAATATGTGGTACCGATGACGGGCCAAAAAATGAGTTAGGCTTTGCTTTCAGCGCGTCAACTATATCTGATTGGTAATCTGGGTATTCTTTGTACACTCTGCTAATCATGCTTAGATTTATTGTATCAGACTTAAAATGAACCAACACAGCATCGCATATCTTGCGTTGAGATTCGGGTTCCATATCCTTAAGTTCTTCTAGGCGAGCATCTTCTTGACCTTGTAGACAGTTTTGAATTGCAGCCAACATTTTTCGTTCCGCTTCATTAAACGAAGCGGATATAGTTTCTGTACTAGATAGTGATTCTCTAGATAGATAGAAGTACTTGCTTAGGTCCATTTTATAAAGATTCTTAGGTTCACTTTTGACCCAACGAATAACTCTTGGATTTTTCCAGAGTTTATAATTTTCGTTGAGTTCTTTATCATTATTTATACATGTTTCCACTTCTTTCAGCTGCTTTATTTCACCGTCAAATTCACTATTCCATTCATAGAGTTTTCTAAATGCTTTTATATCAATTGTTTCCAATGCTAAGAGCTTTGCCATAACTGAAAGATCAATTTCTGCTCCGAAATAAAGAGAAGCAAGATTCTTTCGAACAAAAAATGTGTTAAGAAATCTTTTTGCCTGACGTGGGTTTCCTTTTAGACTGCTTGAAACAGCGAAGCTGATTTTTGATATAATGGAGGCATCTTCCTCTAAACTCGTTTGATTGGAATTTGCTTTAAATGATCCACCTGTTTCTTTAATTATTGATTCAATGACAGTGTATGTAAGAGATTTGTCTGCAAGCATAAGTTTTTTATCATATAGTGTCCGAATTAGCTTTTCAAAGCTTTCTGTTTCCAAGTGCAATTGACAGATTAAAAGCAGTAGATAATTCTCAATGTCTTTTGGAGATAGTTCTGGAATTTTAATAGGCAATTGAATTATCTTCTCAATATAATCTGTAGATACAGCATATCCATCGTTTTGTGGATATTTAATGTTTACTGCATATTCAATGATTCTCTGATCTACGGCAACAATAAAAGTGGTTTTCTTTACAGATAAGAATAGCTTTATTGCTTCGAGAGTATCAATTATTCGATCCGGTGTACACCTGTCTAAATCATCTACAATAACAACAAGTGTTTTAACGGAAGTAACCTCCGCTAACATTTTTTCAAATTCAATTCTGAATTTTCTAACATTTTCTGTTTGCGTTTCAGAATCGCCTGCAGCTTTTATATAATCATTTTTAAATGTCTCCAATTTAGAAATTATATCATCTGGATTAGATAACTCGGCAGAAAGATTGACTGCTATTGGAATAGGATTACCAGTCAATGCAGTGACCACATATGGGACTCCTTTAAACAATATGTTTTTGCCAAGTTTCAGAAAGTCAATGCGAGACAATAAACTTTTAATTTTCTCTCCAGCCTTTTCAAAAAATGTCTCATTGCTTTGCAATGATTTTAATAGAGATTCCATGATGGCAACCTTTGCATCTTCGTATCCTTCAAATTGCCATGCATTCAATGAGATACAAACAATATCTTTGGTGTCGTGATCTATATTTTGTTGGATTAGTTGTAGTAGAGAAGACTTTCCCGCACCCCAGCTGCCATATAAGCCTATTGTTAAGGGAGTTAGTTCTGGTTCTTTTATAAAATTAACAATTGTGTTTGCATATGGAGAGTAGAACAACATATCAATATTAGATGCATTATCTAACCACATTTTACGCCCTCCAATAACATTATTCTTTACAAGACCTCGCAGTTATGCCAATTCTTGATATCTTAAAGTTAGCGCGAATCTATCATTTCCCGCAAATGGAATGATTCTTTCAAATATTACTTTTATTATACCACAAATTTCCCCATTTCTCAACGAGAAAAGCAGGCACAGAGAGACACCGGCAACGCCCAAGCTGTCGGCATTTCTCTGTGCCTGCTTCTTAGTGAAGGGGCTGGGTAATTTCAAACCCACCAACGAAGCGGATGCAAATCTCTTCTTTGGAGAGTACGGTTACTCGTTCAATCACCCGGTACACCAGGGTGTCGGAATACTCCGTAAGGTCGAGATCTTCTGCGGAGATGAGTTCCATGATTTCCTTGACTTTGTTTTCTCGGCCCATATCCTGCTGGGCGTCCAGTTCCGCACGTTTTTTCATTTGCCTCAGCTGGAGCATCTCATCGCTGATTTGCTTGATCCGCAGATCCACGATTTCACTCCCATCCATCGCAAGCAGCCGGTCCAAGTCCTTGTCCAGTTCATGGAGCCTGTTTTCTATCACAAGGGGATTGGTTGCCTCGTTTTCTCCATCGATGCAGTGTGCAAGTGCTTCCTGCAGGGTGGCTGCCATTTCTTCCCGGTGGCCTTGAACCAGGGAACGAATGGCTTTCAGAATAGCGGAATAGAGTTCATCCTCCTTGAGGCTGGGGGAGTTCTTACAAACCTTTGGCCCGCATTCCAGCCGGTTGATGCATCGCCAGACGATTTGCTTCCGTCCGTGGATGCTCCATGTCACCCTTCGGAAGTAGCAGCCGCAGTTCCCGCAGACAAGTCTTTCCGAAAGGGCGTATTTGCTGGTAAACCGCCCACGGTTGGTTTTGGCTTTCTTGGCATTGGCGGGCTTTTTACTTTTCCTGCGGGCGATTTCCTCCTGGATTTGGTAAAACATTTCCCTCGGGATGATGGCCGGATGATTGTCCTTGATGTAGTACTGCGGGAGTTCTCCATTGTTCTTCTTGACCTTGCCTTCTATGAAATCTGCCGTGTAGGTTTTCTGCAGTAGGACATCACCCATGTACTTCTCATTCTGCAGGATGCGTTGGATGGCTTCCGTGCTCCAGTTTTGATTGCCAGTGGCGGTTGGAACGCCCATGCTCTCCAAGGTTTCCTTTATGGTACGCAGGCTATCGCCGTTTAAGTAATTCTGAGCGATCAGCCGGATGATCTTCGCTTCTTCAGGCACGATTTCCGGCTCACCATCCGGCCCTTTGCGATAGCCCAGGAAATTTTTATATCGGAAACTGAACCGGCCCTGCCGGTAGCCCATGCGGATGCCCTTGGTCACGTTGCCACTGATAGATTCACTTTCAGCTTGGGCGAAGGAACTCAGGCAGGTGAGGATCATTTCGCTGTTCATATTCGAGGTGTCAATGTTTTCTTTCTCAAAGATGACCGGAATGCCCCAGCTTTTGAGGATTCGCACGTGCTTAATGCAGTCCAGGGTGTTACGGGCAAAGCGGGAAATGGATTTCGTCAGGATGAGGTCAATTTTCTTCTTCCGGCACAGTTCAATCATTTTGTTAAATTGCTCTCTTTTCTTGGTGCTGACGCCTGAGATCCCATCGTCCGCAAAAATTCCGGCCAGCTGCCAGCCCTCATGATGGGTGATCTTATCCGTGTAATAGGCCACCTGCACTTCAAAGCTGTTCTGCTGTTCTTCTTCCTCGGTGCTGACCCGGCAGTAGGCAGCCACCCGTAGTTTCCGTTTTCGCTTTCGCAGGTCACCCAGCAGAGGGTCCGCCGGGATTTCTGTAACTGTTTTTTGTGCCATGGAGATTCTCCTTTCAAACCACGATATCGTTCAGCAGACGAAGCTGTACAGATGCGTCCGGCTGCAGAATCACCTGTTTCACAGCCCTTTCAAAAAGTTCCCGATCCAGGGTCGTGTCATTGCTGTGTGCCTGAAAGAGGGCTTTCAGGGTAATGGTCAGATGGTCTGCTTCCTTGATGGAGCAGGTTTTGTATTTTTCAGCGGCACACTCAAGAATGAGAGGGAGCAGTTCATTCGGATCCACCTCCCGCTGATTCATAGCCTGATTGATTTCGTTGGTTAACCTGGCTGCTTGTATTGATAAACTCTCCGCAGATTCCTTTGCTGGTTCCACCATATGAGGATTTAGGCAAACTGCAAGAAACCTTTCTGCAACGGCTTGAAGCAACGTATCATCAGGGATAGGGCCAAGACGTTGTTGGCAGCATTTGCAGTCCCAAAAAGTCCGATGAGGCTTTTTCCCATTTCGCTTCAGTCTACTTCCGCAGTATGGGCAGGTCATTCTTTTTTGGATAAACGGTGTTTGGGAGCGAGGAGAAGCTTTGCTCTGTTTCAAATCAGCTACCTTCATGGCAATCTCCCTTTCCACAATCGGCGGATACTGTTCTCCGTCCCAATACCTGCTGTTGTCCAAAATTCGGGATACCATATTTTTGTTCCAAGAGGATGCATTCTCTCGGAACTTCAAGCCTGTTTTTTCTGCCATGATTGACAGCTGTTGGAGAGAGGCTCCATCAAGGTAACGAGTAAATATCTGCTCAATAAGGCGCCTTTCTTCAGGCAGCACAGTATAAGTCCCGTTTTCCATCCGATATCCAAAGGGGCAACTCCGTATCTTTTTCATGTCTATCGCCTCATTTCGCAAAGAACCAGCCCATTGGAAAGGACAAAAGAGAACTTTTCAGAATAGACGGTAATCTCTTTTATCATGCTCTTAAATATAGAAGGTTCAAACTCCAGCATGGGTTGGGCATCATCAAGAAGATCCAGCAATAAATTCGTTTGATCGATTGTTTCACTGACACGGTCTGGCTCTTGAAGCTGGCGCAATTCAAACCGTAGTTCTTCAATCAGTTTATTATTGCGGTTGCTACGCTCTATAAAAATGGCAGGGTCAATGCACCCTTTGGCCTGTAACCTGGAGAGTGAATGATTCTGCCTGGCTAAGTCGGAAATTTTTTGATTTAGGTCTACGATTTCTGGCCTTGCAAATGTGGTCTTGCTTTGAAGTTCTATCAGCTGTGCCAGCATTACTCTTAAGATGAGATTTTTATTATCCAGCAGCTTGTTGTACATAAGCAGAAATGTTTGGTACACTTCGCTTTCTGCCACTACCTCCATGACGCAAAGGCTTTTGTCCTTTCGGTGCTGATAACAGCACCATCGAGCCCCCTCTTTTTTAAGATGACGCTGAAATGTGCTGCCGCAAAATCCGCATTTCATCATATGGCTCAAAGGGAAGCCACCGGGTTTAGGCTTTGCTGTATGTGTAGCGGCACGCCTTTTCATCAGGCGTTGAACAGCTTCGAACATTTCTAATGGTATAATCGCCGGATGGGAGTCTTTTACATAAAATTGCGAGAGCTGCCCTCGGTTGCGAATGTTGACCAAGGGCAGCTCATTGGGGGTAAATGTTTTTTGAAGCAACGAATCACCAATATATTTTTCATTCGATAAAATGTAACGAATCGATGTGCGATACCATCTTGTCATTTCCTTTCGGCTGTACTTTACTTCCTGATCATTTAAGAAGGTAGCAATCTCATCCATACTATGTCCGGCAAGATAGCTGGAAAAAATATACTGTACTATAGGAACCTCTTGGGGATCTGGAACCAAGACTCCATCTTTAAGGAAATATCCAAGTGGCGCATTGCAGGTAATAAAATCGCCGGATCTCATCCGGCGCCGGTAACTCCATTTCAAGTTCTTCGATATGGAGAGGGATTCTTCCTGGGCGGCAGAGCCCAAAATACTCAGCAGCATCTCGCTGCCCATATTCCCAGTGTCAATGCCCTCTTTTTCAAATTCCACCGCCACGCCAAGCTGCTTGAGTTCTCGCACGGTCTGAAGGCAGTCGAGGGTATTTCGTGCAAACCGGGAGATGGATTTAACAAGGATACGATCTATTTTCCCAGCACGGCAGTCGGCAAGCAGGCGTTGAAAATCGTCCCGCTTGTCGGCTGTGGTGCCGGAAACCGCTTCGTCAGCATAAAGGCCGGCAAACTCCCATTCGTCTTTGGATTGGATGAAGTCGGTGTAATAAGCTACCTGGGTGGCAAAGGAATTCAGCTGGTCGGCTGAATCGCTGCTGACACGGGCATAAGCGGCAACCCGCAGCTTTTTGGCTTGCTCTGAGATGGGTTGAATCACTCTGACCTGCGGCATCTCTGCCACCCCCTTTCCGGCTGGACATCTTTTTTGTCACACCCAACACTACCACAACCGGCATGGGATAGCTATTACGACAACCACTAAATACTGAGCTCAGAGACTCCGTACTTTTCGGCAATAGCAACATTGGCTTGCTGACAGTATTCTGCTGTGATTTTTCCCTGCTCCATCAACTTTTTCAGCGTGGAAAACAGCACAAAGTATTTAATTTCCTTGATCACCTTTTCGCACGGTAGCGCCGGAGTAAAAACAGGATCCATGGTAGGCTCACCATGGAAGCCGGAGCCCTTTTTGGGCGGCTCTCCTGAGAAAATGTTTTTCCAAGCCTTTGATGTAGAGTTCATACCGCAGGTCGCTTTCGGTGGTGATCAGCACCGCATTGTGGTCCTGCAGGAACTCCAATATCTTCATAAGGATAGCGGGGTCATGGCTTAGGCGGGTGAGGTCCTGCACAAGGACAGCTTGGGCAAGGCCGTCTTTCACGGCCCGCATCATCTGCTTCAGGCCCATTCTGGCCATGCTCTTGCCGGAACCCATATCCTGCGAAGTGCCTGCGACAGTGTATGCTCTGCGCTCCGCTTCATCCAGCAGGTTTTGCATCTGCTGGAACAGCACCTTCAGATGCTTGTCGCTGCTACGGCTGTACAGCCACATGGGGCGGTCTGCATATGGAAAACTCACCGTGCATCGCCCCCTTTCCTCTTTGAGGGCGGCTTTGGAGACAGCGGAAGGGAAAGCGCAGAGGCGTCTTTGGCGTGAACGTGTACCTTCTGTTTTAGAAATTCGGCCAACACAGGGAGGATCGCACCGAGCTCCCTGCTAAGATGACGGAGGCTGGGCATCATCACCGCACCCACCCGTCCTTCATGGACAGCCGCCAGCATTTCCTGAACGCCGGGCCGCTCCATGGGCGGAAGCTGTCTGCTGGAGTCAGTAGAAACCCCGGCAACGACAAGGCCATTTTGCTGGGCCGTATGTTTCATGGCCTCCACGCTCAAATCTCTCCACTCTGCTTGCTCGGAGCTCTTGGAGCTGGCGTAGAGCCAGACTTTTTGCTCTATTGGCACAGTGGCTGTTCGGAAATAAACTGCCACCTTCATATTTTTCTTGTCCATCTATGGCAACTCCTTTATGGCATAAAATAATCCGGGCCTTTCTTTGCCCGGATGAAGTCCTCCACATCTTCTATTTTGCTCGTGATGCGGATCGGTGGCAGGGTTTCCAGCACAGCTTTATGGTATCGCCCTCCGGGGGCGGCACGGTGGTCCAGGATGCTAACCACGCAGGTGTCGGTCTCCGTGCGGATGGCACGGCCAAACCCTTGTCGGAGTTTTACCTGCATATCGGGTATCACCACAGTTTTAATGTAATCCTGCAGGGTGGGGTACTGCTCCCGTTCCGCTTCGCTCAGTGGGTCCGGGACGGGGAAAGGCAGCCGCACAATGATCAGCGACGACACCATATCTCCGGGAAAATCCACCCCTTCCCAGCAGGAGCCCGCTGCGAACAGCACAGCGTTTTGAGCCTGCTTGAAGCGATAGATGATATCCTGGGAATGCCGCCAGACCTCCATCAGCGGGAAGGCCATCCGGCCCTTCACCTGGTTGTAGACAGCGCCCATGAGAGAATAGGAAGTAAACAGCACCAGTGTGTGGCCATGGGTAGCGTCCACCAACCTGCAGATCTGTTCTGCCAGACACTTGGCCTCCATTTCGCTGCCCATTGGCGTTTTCGGCAGGTTCCCCGGAATGTAGAGAATGCAGTTTTCCTGGTAGTTGAAGGGGGACTCCGCAATGAAATCCTCCAGCCGCTGGCTTGAAGGCAGCCCCATGCGCTGCTGGGTCCGGTGAAAGCTGCCCCCGGCCATGAGGGTGCCGGAGGTAAGAATGGCGGGAATGTTGTTATGCCAGAGCGCACGGTTCAGCTGCTCCGGCATCTGCCGGCTGGCGGCGCAGAGGCTGGGACTGCCGGTTCTGTCGTATTGGATGTAAAGGATATAGCGGCGATCTCCCGTGAAGAACAGGTTCAGCGCCTGCTCTGTTGTTCCCAGCCGGTGAAGAATCCACCGTGGCAGGTGGGGCGCCAGCTGTTTTTGGAGCAGCCTGAGAAGGGAGAGGCAATCCCGAAGGGCCGCTTCCCGTTCGGCGGTCAGCACGAAGGCAGTGCGCTGTGCTTCCTCCAGCAGCTCACCCCGGCACAGGGCGCCCATCAGCGCCCGGAACTTTTCCCGCAGGTTCTGCGCCGCAAGGATATATTTCTCCTTTGTGAGCAGAGCGCAGAGTTCATGAAAATCCTCCGCCGACAGGCTCTGCCCGTACATCTGGCGGGCGGCATCCGGCAGCTTGTGGGCCTCGTCGATGACCAAAGCCCGGTAATCGTTCAGAAGGGGCCGCAGTTCCTGAAGCCGATGGGCTGCATCGGCCAGCAAATAGTTGTGGTTGCAGATCTGGACGAAGATCTCTGCACTTCGGGACTCTTTCAAATATTGATGGTAGCGGCAGCTGTTCCGCAGCCGGCAGGTTTTCTCGCAGACCTTCGGAACGCACACCTGGCGGCGGTCAAAACCGCTCAGGCCGGTGACAGCGTCCAGGTCATAATTGCTTTTAAGGGAGAACAACGCTTTCCGCTGTTCCTCGTTTTTGTTCTTCCCCTTGACGGCCTCCAGCCGCTGGGCGAGACGGGCGTCGCAGACGAACCGCTCCTTCCCCTTGCGAACCATGGCCCGAATGGGCTTCGGGATGATATGGTTTTCTAAAAAGATGCGGGATAAGAATGGGATGTACTCTCCGATGATGGCGTCCTGCAGGGCCACACTGGAGGTGGAGACCACCACCGGCTGGGAACCGGCAGGCCCGGATGGATAAAACTTTTTCAAAAGGATGCAGGCGGTCAGGTAGGCGTATGTTTTCCCGATCCCTACCCCTGCATCGCACAAGGCAATTTTATTGTGGAGCAGGGTGTCCAGCATGGCATGGCACAGGGCGATCTGTTCTTCCCGCACCGCCAGCCCGTTTTGAGGCAGAAGGATGCGGAAAATCCGCTCGATTTCCCCATGGGCCTGCTCCTTCAGGTCTATGTTCATATCGGCACATTCTCCTTGGTGCGTTGGCGGCAAACTGATGCGGCGCAGCGAAAACTGCGCCGCACGGATTTACCGTCAACGACGACAATCTGAATTGATGGTTCATTGATGTGATGTGCCGTATTTGCAACTCGCCCCCCGGCAACCTTGGGAACCGTGCGGGCAGGCTTGCAGTTTACAAGCCGTTCACTGGCTCCCCGAGGGTCTTGCTGATTACAACCCAGGGTCGGCCAACCCATCTGACGTGTGGGCAAACGGTATTGCGTATCATAATACTCCGGCCAGGGTCGTGGCAAAAAGGGCAACTGCCCCCTCTTTCCGGTCAAAAGGGATCGCTCGAAGCAACGACACAAGCTGCCATTCCTTTGGGGAGTGGCAGCTGTGCCGCAGCTTGTCATGGCGCTTTTTCCATCGTCGCTCGCCTGGACGGGAACGTACCCGCATGGCTGGTATTGACTTTTCAAGCTACAGGCTGAACGTCTTTTTCCCCGTTCATCCCATAGCCCAGGAAAAAGGGCCGATAGCTTCACGCTTCAAAAAATTTTTTCAGTTTTTTTCTCAGGCGCACCATCCGAAGGTTGACCGCCTTTTGTGTCAGGCCGGTTTTCTCAGCGATTTCATACCCGTTGTAGCCGGACATCTTCAAAAAGGCGATTTGGATGGTGAGCTTGTCCTCCTTGGAGAGGATACGCAGCAGTTCCATATCCTCAATGCTGTCCATGAGGGATTCCACATCCTCGACGGGCAGTTCCAAGTCCTGCGCCGAAATCATATCCACATAGGGCGACCACTCCACCTGCCGCTGCAGGTACCGGCGCTCCCGGTTGAATTCGGCCCAGTCGTATGTATGCAGGCGCTGGATGGTTTCCTCGTCCACACCCAACTCCCGGAGTTTCTTTTCCTCTGCTTCCTTCCATTTGAGCCACTTCTTTTCGGCTCTGGCTTTGTTATAAGCCATGGCTGTTTTCCTCCGATCAATCTGAAATTTGAGAAAATTCAGATTGTCGGGGGCGGCGGCCTGCCGCTATGTGTTCTGAGCCATGACCTCCTTCTGCAAAAGTAAAAAAAGCGCACTCGTCCCTGGACGAATGCGCTTGATAGGGCTACCTCGTTGGAAAATCCACAATATGGATGTTTATGGGAAAGTGATAATACTCGAAAAAGGGCTGCAGCTTCGGGTGAAGCTGCAGCCCAAATCATATGATGCGGTTTCCAACGCCGCATTGCTGGCATCCCCTCTATGCGGGGGAAACCGGCAACCTCCTGTTATACCAGTTTTCCCCAGCCAAATTCAGATGGGGCCAGTATAAAAAGGGGAAACTATTTTCTTACTATCTTTCTCCTTCTAATTACATATTTCGTAATGGCTTATTCTACAAATTACGACAAAGGCCGTTTTCTACTTGGCTGAATAGGTCAATCGGTAGCCATTTCCCCGCTGGGTGGCCTCGTCGACGACTTGGCAGGCGGAGTCCGGCTGGTCCAATTTCAGCTTCTCCCGCAACCTATTGATATAGGCTGCCACTTCTTCTTCGCCGTGTTCCGAGTCGGGGTGGGTCCAGACGGCATTATGGAGGAAGGCGGCTGGCAAAGCACGGTTCGGATGCTCGGCAAGCAGTCCGAGAAGCTCGAACTCCCTGCGGGTCAGATTCACCGCTGTTCCGTCGAGGGTCACCTCCTGTTTGGGCTGGTCGATCCGCAGCGTACCGAATTCATAGAGTTTTCCCGGCCCATGGTATGGGTGGTACTCATATTCAGCAACCATGTTTTTGAGCTGCTCGACCATGCGGTCAGCTTCTTCGTCGCTGCACTCGATAATAATCATTTTAGGCATTGTGGCGCTCCTTTCGTAACATTGATGATTGGGATAGACTTTTTCATCGCATATCGGCAGGTCTGATAGGCCCCACCGTATTGGCGAATGATATAGGAAATCAGGCAATCTGCCTGGTCTACCATCCAGCGGTTCCGCTTTGGAATCGCTGCTTTGTAATGGGCATATTCTACCCCGTCCGGCATTAGAATTTCATCGTATAGAGATTGAAAAAAACTTCTATCTGCATTCAATTTACCTGAGAAATACGGGATAACTAAGCAAAGCTGGATATCCTTCTCCGGATGTTTTTTCTTCAGCCAACGAACGGCGCCGGCACAGAGCGCATCAAACTGGCCCATGCCCCCGCATAGGAACACGAGCCGGTGTCCTCTCCCTATCAGGCTTTCCAGCGTTTCTTTTACTCTTTCCTCGATCTTCGGCTCAAAAACCTGCCTGTGGCCGGCAAATGTGCAGACAAACTCCTGACATACGTCCTGTCCGCCCTCGCAAAACATGAAAATCACCGCCCGTCAACTTAGCAAATCGCTAAATACTTTCATTATATACTTAGCCATACACGAAGGTCAAGCGGGTAAAATATAGCTGTACGCTAAGTTCGAGGATAAAGCGAGGTGAGATGGGATGTTTGATTTTGGGAACCACTTGCGGATGCTGCGGGAACGGTATGGCATTTCTCAGGAGGAGCTTGGACGGAGAGTAGGCCGGGCCGGATCGGTCATCAGCAACTATGAGAACAATATCAAGATCCCTACGCTGGATGTCCTCACGACCATGGCTCGGATTTACAACGTATCGCTGGATTACCTGGTTGGCTTTGATAAGAAAGACCAGGTTGTGCTGGAGGGCATGACCGATGGGCAGCGGGAACTGATTCACCTCTTGGTGAAAGAATTGAAGGAGAGCACCAAGCCGAAAAACGGCGGCTTGTCTGCCGACCAGCAGGAAATCCTAAACCTCATCATGCAGGAGTTTTCGAAGTAAATTATTTCACAAAATGAAAAAAGGGCATCTCACCGGACGTGAGATGCCCTTTTTATCAACGCTTTACGTTTGACTATATTTTTGATGTGCTCCCGTTAAAAGGACGTCAATAGCTGCACATAACTCCCTTCTAACTTTGTCCGGTTCGGAAAATGCATATCGAAGCTGGAGCGTTGTATAGCCATGAAGGAATAGTAGCGTTGAGGATTTTTCCAGAAAGTTTCACTGTCAAATATCTGTTATGAAAGATGGTGAACACTGGTTCCACACAGAACCGCAAGTCATCTTTTTGGAGAAGTGGATTGCTGGTAGCATTCCATCTAAGCAAATTGAACCACAATCTCGATAAGCGATTTCACCTCTTGACTTTTGCTGTTATTGATAGTAATATTATTGATAGTAAAAAACGGAGGTGTAACTATGTCATCCATAGATTTGGTCATACTCGGCATCGTCCTGGAAAAGCCGCAAAGCGCCTATGATATTCAAAAGGATGTGGAATATCATCATCTACCCCGCTGGACAAAGATCAGCACTCCTTCTATCTACCGCAAGGTACTTCAACTGAGTGAAAAAGGGTATCTCCAAAGCGATGTTGTGAAGGGCAGCAAATTTGCAGATAAGGCGGTATATTCTATAACTGATGCCGGACGCACTTATTTTAAGGAACTGATGGCATTATATGCTGCCGGTCCAGTTCCACTCCTGTTTGATTTCAATGTAGTCATCACCAACCTGAACAAAATGGAAAAAGCTGAAGCAGTAAATCTAATTTCGACCCTGCGTCAGAGCATCCAATCCTCTTCTGATGCGAACGAGGATTACGCAAAGGAATTTGCAGACATTCCCCTTGTTGGGAGAACGATTTTTGAGCAGCAGAGACTTCTGTACAATGCGCTCTTGGAATGGCTGAATCAATTTGAAAGGCAATTCTCGCAGAAATGAGTACGGTAGATCCCCAATTTCAAAGCAGCTTAACCATTTTGTTTGAAGCACCTTTTTGGATTGGACTATATGAACGCATAGAAAATGGGAAATATGAAGTCTGCAAGATCACTTTTGGAGCCGAACCCAAGGATTATGAGATATATGAATTTCTGCTGAAAAATTGGGGACGGTTGAGGTTCAGCCCTCCAATCAAGGCCGAGGCAACATTGGAAAAGAAAATCAACCCTAAACGTATGCAGCGTGAAATCAACAGTCAATTGCAGGACAAAGGGATAGGTACGAAGGCACAACAGGCACTTAAACTTCAGCATGAGCAATATAAGCTGGAGCGGAAAACTAAAAGTCGGGAGCAACGAGAGGCAGAGAAAGAGCGTCAGTATGCTTTGCGTCAAGAGAAAAAGAAGGCTAAACATCGTGGCCGGTAGGTATTTATTTTACCTGTTTCCTTCAGACTGCGGCAAATAAGGAGGAGGTGATAGTATCGGACATATCATTATTTTAGATTTGCAAGAACAGGAAAGTAAGGCATTTGAAGAAATTTTATCCGTTCTGAAAACATATCCTGGAATTGAAAAACACGAGATAAAACAGACTTCGATGCTATCGCTTCCGAGCCTCAAAATTGATCCGCAACAGCGCAGGGTATATCGGGATGGAGAGGAAGTTTTCCTTACCAAGACGGAATACGAAATCCTTCTGTACTTATTCCAGAACTCCAACCATGTCTTAACGCACAGCCAAATCTATGAGAGGATCTGGCGGGAACCGGACTATGGGGAGGCCCGTAAGCTGGTCAGCCATCATGTGCAGGCCATCCGGCGCAAGCTGAATTTGAAGCAGGACTCCGGCGTTTACCTGCGGTGCATCCGTGATGTGGGGTACAGTTTTGAAAATAGACTTTAGTTGGCGGCCTGAGAAACCAGGCCGCCTTTTTGCGCTTTTTTTCAAAAGTAACACTTACTCCATCAAAACTCCATCTTCGTATGGTAAACTACTACTTGGAGGTGCAGACCATGGCGAAAACGATTTTAATTATAGAGGATGAAGAGGCCATTCAGAGCGTAGTGAAAGCGTTTCTGGAGGATGAAGGATATCACGTAGTGCTGGCCAGCGACGGATTAGAGGGGATGGAGAAATTCCATGAGCATCGTCCAGACCTCATCCTGCTGGATTTGATGCTTCCCAAAATGAACGGTTTTTCTGTGTGTGAGGCGATCCGGAAAGAGAGTCAAGTCCCTATCATTATGCTCACCGCTTTAGACGATGACGCCAGCCAGATGAAGGGCTTTGACGCTCTGGCAGACGATTACATCACCAAGCCCTTCTCCATGCCCCTTGTGGTAAAGCACATTGAGGCGGTGCTGCGTCGGGCGGAGCAGGGCGCCGGGGTGGAGACGAACATCCTCCGCTATAAGGATCTCACCCTGGATACGGACAGCTTCACGGTCCTTGTCAAAGACGAAAGCGTGTCCCTGACCATCCGGGAATTTGAGATATTGAAACTCCTGGTAGAGAACCAGGGGCGGGTGTTTACACGGGAGAGCCTGCTGGACAGTATTTGGGGCTATGACTACTTTGGCGATGAGAAAATCGTGAACACCCACATCAAGAATATCCGCAAAAAGCTGGGTGTGGATTATATCGAAACCATTCGAGGGGCGGGATATAAAATTGAGAAAGAGAATTAGTGAGAGCATCCAGGCAAAGACCTTCCTCAGTATGCTGGCGTTGCTGGTGGTCTGCTGCATTATCATTTACGGTATGGTGATGATCTTCCTGCCGAGGAATTACCACACACAGCTGGAAGGACAGGTCACGGCGGATTTCTACGACCTGGTGGAGATCTTAGAGCGGAACGGCTGGGAGGCCAGTTCGGACAGCCTGTTGGAATTCTCCATGACGAACAACGCTTCGGTGGAGATCAACGATGATAACGGAAACAACCTGTTCTCCGTGAATTTTGCAGATATGGAGAATCTGGACACCTCGGCTCCCTCTATGAGCTGCTCCGCTACCTTCCGGCAAAATGGGCAAACCTATCATTTGTTTGCCAACGCCGCCCTGGTGGCGGTGGCACAGTCCTACGATATCCTTCTGAAGCTCATCCCACTTATCGCCGCTGTGATTTTGCTGATTTCCATCATCGGAGCGGTGATTTGCTCCCGGTACTATTCCAAGCCGCTGGTGGGCATCAGCAATGTGGCGAAACGGATGACCACCCTTGACATGACCTGGAAGTGCGATGTGCGGCGGAACGATGAGATCGGCGTCCTGGCCTCCAGCCTGAACGAGATGTCCCAGCAGCTGAGTAATGCTCTGGACAGCCTGCAGGCGGCCAATGAGCAGCTGCAGCAGGACATCGAGCGGGAACGGGAGCAGGAAAAGCAGCGGGTGGACTTCTTCACCTCCGTATCCCATGAACTGAAAACCCCCATTGCCATCATCAAAGGGCAGCTGGAGGGGATGATCCATCAGGTGGGCCCCTATAAGGACAGGGACACCTATCTGCGCCGGTGCCTGAAGACCACCAATGACATGGAGGCACTGGTCAAGGAGATCCTATCGGCGGCCCGGATGGGCGGCAGTGACTTCCACCTGGAGCGCACCGACCTGGACATCAGCCAAATGCTGCAAAAGGTCTGCCAGCAGTTCCGTGGCCGGATGGAGGACAAGGAGATGGAACTGCACATGGACATCCAGCCGGCCTTCCACTATGCGGGCGATGGGCGGCTCATGGAGAAGGTGTTCACCAACGTGATCGGGAACGCCGTGGCCTATTCTCCTGTGGGGGCCACTGTTACGGTGTCGCTGCAGAACGGAATTTTCTTTGTGGAGAACTCCGGCATTCACATTGCCGAGGAGGATTTAAAGCAGATTTTCACGCCATTCTACCGGGTGGACAAATCCCGGAACCGGAACAGCGGCGGCAGCGGCCTGGGGCTGTATATCACCAAGACTATCTTGGATCACCATGGGGTCCCGCACAGCATGGTGAATACGGAGGCTGGAGTGCGGTTTACAGCGAAGTTCTCGTAAAATAAGAACGATACAAGCTGGCGTTTTCTCGCCTTAAAGAAAAGTGTTCAGCCGAGAGGTTTTCTTGCGAAAGCCCCTCGGCTTTTTTGCACTCTATCGCCAACTCCATCAAAACTACTCCTCAACTCCACCTCAACTCCACCTTTGTCGTGTACCATAAGGGTGTTCCCAGCAGGCGGGACACCACAGGGAACGCAGTTCTCCGTTCTCGCCGCAAAAATCAAAAAGGAGGTACACAAGTGAACCAACTGGTTTTACGAAAAGGAAATGAGGTGGCTCAGACATGAACCTGTGCAAACGGGCTTGCCTGTATTCCATCCGAAAAAAGGGCAAGACCCTCACACTGCTGGCGTTTCTGCTGGTCATGGCTACGCTGATGCTGACCTGCCTTTCCATCCAATCGGCCACGGAAACAGCCAATGCCAATATCAAAAAAGCCCTGCTGGGCTATTTCACCATCAACGCCAAGACGCTGGAAAACGGTATCCCGGAGGATACAGTGAACCAGATTCTTGATGTGGATGGTTTGAGCGGCAGATACACCCTGCGCTCCTACACCTACGCTGCTTATTTTGACGCAGACGGGAACCTTCTGGAGATCAACACCGAAGGCGCTGCCCAGGTGCCTGAGGGCTACGAGAACGCCGGACGGGTGGTGGCAAACTCCAATTCCCAGGAGGATAGCTATTTCACCGATGGCGGCTTTGAGATGGTGGAGGGAAATCCCATCACCACCGAGGCCGGCAGCCAGGTGCTGATCCATGAGAAATTCGCCCAGCGCAACGGCCTGTCTGTGGGCGACACCATGCTGCTGGGGAATGTGGAGGACAAAGATAAGACCATCCCTGTGACGGTGGCCGGGATCTTCACAAATACCGAGGAACAGGATTCCATCGGCATGGCCCCGTCCTATGACCTTTACGACAATATCGTGTTTACCGATCTCTCCACCGCCTCTTTCCTGCTCTACGGCACCGAGGGAACCACCAATGTCCAATACGGGGATTTTTATGTGAACGACCCGGACGAGCTGGAGCGCATTATGACCGATGTGCAGGAACTGGATGGCGTGGATTGGGAGAACTGCACCCTGACCCGCTACGACAACGACTATCAGAATGCCAAGGAATCCTTGGAGGGCTTACAGAACATCGTCTTTATCGCCATTGCGGTGGTATCGGTGATTTGTTTCCTGGTGCTGGCCCTGTTCCTGACGCTGCGGCTCCGTGGGCGAATCCATGAAACCGGCGTCTATCTGGCCATGGGCATTTCCAAAGGCTCGGTGCTGCTGCAATACCTGCTGGAAGTGATCCTCGTGGCGGCCATCGCCCTGTTCATTTCCTTCGGCACCAGCACAGCCATTTCCCATCAGATCGGGAGCAGTCTGCTCTCCCAGGTGACAAGCGAAACCTATGAGACGGTGGACTTGACCGGGGAAAACGAAGCTGCCCAAGAACCCACCGAGGATTTGGGTCTTGCCGAGATCGAGGTGGCTGTTTCCGCCGAGGATTACGCACTGGTGTGGGCTTTCGGCATGGTGCTGTGTGTGGCCTCTACCGCACTGGCGGCCTACCCGATTATGAAGATGAAGCCCAAGAGTATCTTGTCGCAGATGAGTTAAGGAGGTGCAGGCGATATGAATTTAGGAATACGGGCGATTTTATATAGCGCACGAAAGTGGAAAAAGACGCTGCTGGTGTTCTGTCTGCTCCTGGCCATTACCACCCTGGTGTTGTCCGGGCTGGCGATTGCCGATGCCCAGGAGGAACAGGCTGAGGAAGTCCGGGGAACCACCGGGGCCAGCTTTACCGTGGAGAGAAACTTATCTACTGGTGGTTGGACAAGTGGCGCTCATGGTTCTTATAGTACGCAGGAATTTGTATCTGAGGAAATGCTTCAGGAAATTGCGTCAGTAGACGGGATTGCCGGATATGATGCAGCGGTTGTCTCTATGCCGAGCTATTATAATGAAGCTGGTGAAGAACTTGTTAATGGAAATGTTATCAACAGTTATTATACCTATGGTTCAATAAATACTGAATACAACCAACTTTTTTCATCCGGAAGATTTGAACTGGTAGAAGGTTCGCATATTACAGAAAATGTAAAAAACGGCCTTATCATTAGCAAAGAAAACGCTGAACGGAATGGGATAAAAATTGGTGATAAAGTTACCGGAATCAATGATCCGAATAATGGCGATCCAGAAGTTGATATGGAGATAGTAGGTTTTTTTGATATCGTTGCCGATAAAAATGATGAGGCGACCATGTATGATGCTTCTACACTATGGGATTATGCCGATTATGCTTTTTGCAGCTACAATGCAATGAAAGAAATGGCTGTTAATTATGAAGATGGGAGTAAACTCCAAGAGGCCCACTTTTTCGTAGAGGATGCAGCACAGTTGGATAACGTGATAGCCGAGGTACAGAACATATCCTCGATTAACTGGGATAACTTTATCATCACCGCCAATGACGAGGTATATCAAAATATTTCCAGCGCTCTTTCCGACACCGGCACCCTGATTACCACCCTCATTGTTGTCATTACTGCTGTGAGCATGGTGCTGATTATCCTGATCCTCTCCATGTCTATCCGCAGCCGAAAAAGAGAAACTGGGATTTTGCTGGCCGTTGGAATCGCCAAGCCTGCGGTGATTCTCCAGTATGTGCTGGAAACCCTGCTGATCGCGGCGGTGGCCTTCCCACTGGCGTATCTGTCCAGCAAGCAAGTGGCTGGCACCCTGGGAACGCTGTTCGGCAAGGCAGCGGAGAATGTCATCGTCACGCCGGAGCACTTTATGCTGGTGGCTGTCGTGGGCGGCGTTCTGCTGGTGGCGGCGGTGCTGGTATCCAGTATCTCGACCATGCGGTTGAAGCCCAAGCAAATCTTAGCGCAGATGGAGTAAAGGAGGCGCAATATGAACCACAAAACGAATTTAGGAATACGAGCGGTTTTACATACCGCGAGAAAATGGAAAAAGACCTTGCTGGTGTTCTTCCTGCTCTTGGCTATTACCACCCTGGTAATGTCCGGGCTGGCGATTGCAGACGCACAAGAGGAGCAGTCGGAAGAACTGCGTGGCGTAACAGGGGCCAGTTTTACTGTCAATGCCAACAACGGCTATACCCTGCAGCCTGTCACAGACGAAATGATTGAGGAAATCGCCGCGATTGACGGAGTAGAATCCTATAACACTTCCCATTGGACAATCGTAAATCTCTATCATCAAGATACTTTGATGAAAGGGACAGATGAACGAGAATATGTAGCAGACCTTTTTTATGGAACAGGCTGCTTTGATTCGGAGTATTCTCCACTGTTTCTTAGTGGAGCCTTGCGTTTAACAGAAGGCTGCCATGTAACGGAGGGTAATAGTGGAATTATTTTGTACGAAGGCTTGGCTGAGAAATATGGATTGTCCCTTGGCGATACGCTCGAAATTAAAAACGGGAATCCAGACGACCCGTTGGTTGAGTGTGAGATTGCTGGTCTGTTTGAGGTCATCGCGGATGATGACGACGAGCAGGCAACTATGGCAAAGCCCTCAACCTTATACGATTACGAGAACTATATCTTTACAGATATGGATACCATGTCGGCTGTTTCTGCGCCCTATACGGCCAGCAATGGAAATGGAATTACTTCCGTTGACTTCTTCGTTTCGGACGCTGCTAAGCTGGAAAGCATTGTCCAGGAAGTGCAGAACAGCACCTCTATCGACTGGAACTCCTATTACATCACCGTGAGCAATGAAGTGTACGAGCGCATTTCCAGTTCTATTGCGGATACGACTACTTTGGTTACGACGCTGATCGTGGTGATTACTGTGGTGAGCATGGTGCTGATTGTTCTCATCCTTTCCATGTCCATCCGCAGCCGAAAGAGAGAAACCGGCATTCTTCTGGCGGTGGGAATCGCCAAGCCTGCGGTGATTCTCCAGTATGTGCTGGAAACCCTGCTGATTGCGGTGGTGGCCTTCCCGCTGGCGTATCTATCGAGCAAGCAGGTTGCCGGCGCCCTGGGGACGCTGTTCGGCAAGGCGGCGGAAAACGTCATCGTCACGCCGGAACATTTCATGCTGGTGGCTGTCGTGGGCGGCATTTTGCTGGTGGCGGCGGTGCTGGTTTCCAGCATTTCCACCTTGCGGTTGAAGCCCAAGCAGATTTTGTCGCAGATGGAGTAAGACCATCCACCCCCCTAAAATAACGAAATGAGGTAATCACTATGAGTATCATGGAAATCAAGCAAGTGGGATATTCCTACGATAATAAAAAGAAAGTCTTAAAAGGCGTCAACGCCGAAATGGAACAAGGCAAACTCTACGCCATCCTGGGGCCTTCCGGCTGTGGCAAAACCACCCTGCTTTCCCTGATCGGCGGCTTGGACAGCCCCGGCAGTGGCCAGATTTACTTCGATGGGCAGGACATTGCCAAGACGGGGCTTTCCGACCACCGGAAAAACCATGTGGCGTTTATCTTCCAAGCGTACAACCTCATCGACTACTTGACTCCTACGGAGAACGTGTCCCTGACTTCCAAGCTGCCGCCGCTGCCCATTCTGGAGCGCCTGGGGCTGACGAAAGAGGAATCGAAGCGCAATGTGCTGAAACTCTCCGGCGGCCAGCAGCAGCGGGTGGCCATCGCCCGCGCCCTGGCAAGCGAGGCCCCGGTGATCCTGGCCGATGAGCCTACCGGCAATCTGGACGAGGACACCGCCCAGGACATCACGGAAATTCTTAAAGAGAGCGCCCACAAGATGAACAAGTGTGTGGTAGTCGTTACCCACTCCAATGAGCTGGCGAAGCAGGCCGATGTGGTGTTCCGTCTAAAAAAGGGTGAGCTGCAGGTTCTGGAGCGCGTTCAAGATGGAGCCGCCCAGCCCCAATCTCGCAGAAACAACGCTCCCCGCAGTGAAAGGAGGGCGCATTGATGGAGATGGACAGCAATCCAATCACAAAGCCCTCGAAAAAAGGGACTATCCTTTCCGTCGCATTTTATGTTCTTGCGGTGGTGCTGCTGATTACAGCTTTTGTCTCCCTGGCAGCCTGCCATCAAAACATTTCCCGGCAACTTGAGCAGGGCGTCCCTGTGCAGGGCAATGAACTGGCCATTGTGAATCTCTACCTTACAAGCTGTGTGCAGTATTTCGCCTTTGCCGCCGCCATGGTGTTTTGCGGCAAGGCAGCCCCCAAGGTGCTGGCGCTCAAGAGCGAAGCGCCGGTACAGGTCACGCCCTATATGCTCAACGCCCCGGTAGAGGCCCCTGGCTCCACCTTTACGGAAGAGGTGGAGCCGGAGGAGGACGATGACGATTGGGAAGGCTGGGAATTTCGGGAGCAAGACAAGTAAATCAAGGGTCCTCATGCAGCAGCACGAAGGGCAAACAGAATCTCGTTCATAAGCATGGGGGGTGATAGAATTAGACGAGTCATTATTCTGGAACTGCAGGAAGAGGATGGGGAAGTTTTTGAGGACTTTCTTTCGTTTTTGCAGGATCATCCCGAAATCGAGAACTGCAAACAGAACAAGGACTCCATCATCTCTCTTCCAGGGCTTGAAATCTATCCACGACAACGCAGGGTGTATCGAAATGAGCAGGAGATCCCCCTTACTAAGACGGAATATGAAATCCTTCTGTACTTATTCCAAAACTCTAACCATGTCTTAACGCACAGCCAAATCTACGAGAGGATTTGGCAGGAGCCAGACTATGGGGAGGCCCGGAAGCTGGTCAGTCACCATGTGCAGGCCATCCGGCGCAAGCTGAATTTGAAGCCGGATTCCGGTGTTTACCTGCGGTGCATCCGTGATGTGGGATACAGTTTCGAGAGAAAGAAATGAGGGGCAGCAGCCTGGTTCAGGCTGCTGCTTCCTTTTACTCTTTGGCTCTGAAGAAGCTGAGAGCGTCGGTGCGCTGCCCGTTTTGCCACACCTCGAAGTGGAGATGGTTTCCGGTAGAGTTCCCGGTGGTGCCTACATAGCCAATCACCTCGCCCTGCTTGACCTCCTGGCCTGCCACCACACAGATGGAGGAACAGTGGGCATACAGGGTTTCGTAGGTGTCGTTGTGGCGCACTTTGATGTAGTACCCGTACCCGCCGCCCCAGGAGTCTATCCCGTTGGCGATGGTGACGGTGCCATCCGCAGCCGCAAGGATGGGGGTGCCGCCCGGAGCGCCGATGTCGGTGCCGCTGTGGTAGTCGATCTCCCCGGTAAAGGGATCCGCCCGGTAGCCGAACCAAGAGGTGATGGTGTAGCTCTGAGGCAGCGGCCATTGGAAGATGCCCGTTCCTTCCCAGTTGGTATTGGGGTCTATGATTTGCCCGCCGCTGACGTAACCGCCCAGCAATTCCGCCCACAGGTTTTCATTTTCCGGCTCTGTCATCAAGGCCAGGTATTCGTTCTGCCGGTCATTGAAGCTGTATTGCTGGGCCATTTCCTCCGGTGTTTTGTGGGTGATGGTAATTTCCAGAATGGTTTCCGTCACCGTCTCCGTGCTGGTAACCTCATTTCCGTTCTCATCTGTGGAAGTCACCTCCACAGAACTGCTCTCTGTGCGGGTGGTGTAGCTGATGGCGTTCATCTCCCACATGATACTCCGCAGTTCATCCACCTGGGCATCGTCCAGCGAGGCCACCTGGGAGCCATCTTCTGCGCCCGTCACTTTTGCGGAGAATACCGCAAGGACATCTTCCCAATTAACAGACAGTATCCCGTCGTTGGAGGTGACCTCTTGCCTGTCGTGGGGGTTGGCGGCTTCGATCTCCTGAATGTGCGCCTGGTATTCTCCGTTGAGGTCAGCCACCGCCTGGGTCACGCTGGTCCCGGTCCCAGTGGACTCTGAACCGAAGAACAGGCCGAAGCAGGAGCCGACAATCAAAGCAATCAGGCATATCAGCAGGATGATCACCACAGCGACCCAGCCACCGGCAGCGATGGCGGCAATCAACCCCTTCACCGCCGCGATGGTCGCTTTTATAGCTGTGGCAGTCACCTTAACAGCCGCCTTGACCCCAGTGACCGTCGCTTTCGCTGCGGCTCTGGCGGCATGGGCGGCTGCCTTTGCCGCCTTTGCGGTGGCCTGGGCTGTTCTCTGCGCTACCTTAGCGGATCTCTGTGCGGTCTTGATGCTTTTGGCGCCCTGCTTGACTCCCTTCAGGGTCCTGTTGGCTGTCTTTACCGCTTTTGCCGGCTTCCCCTTGACACCCTTCACCACAGCGTTCTTGGTCTTGATTTTGGAGGCCGCACTCTTGGCGGCGTTTCCCGTTTGGGATGCGGCTTTTGAGGCGGGACCCTCGGCCCGCTTGCGTATGCGGGCCACCTCACGTTTCTCCCGCACTTTTTTGGCGGTGGTCTGCGCCAGCTTTTTGCCGCCCCGATAGGTCAAATCCGCTCCCTTCTTGGCAGTGCTCTCCATGCCGGACAGCATCTGCTCCCCGGCAGTGTTGGCCGGGGCATTGGAGGACTCCCCCTGCTGGCTGGCGAAGGGCGTTTCCTTTATCTCGGAAACGGATTTCTCCTTGGACTTCAGCCACAAATCCTTCATAGCTGTTTTCGGGGCTTTGGCTGCGCTCTCCAGCAGTTTGGGGTTGCCGCCCTCCGGTTTGGTCTTTATTTCTTTCAAAGGCATACCTCCTGCAAAAAAGAATACAGGGGGCCGAAGGAGGCCCCCTGGGGAATGGCAGATTCATGGATGTTACACCCCTCTCAGGGCTTCATCCGGCTTGGTGGTCATCAGCTGGTACAGGCGGGTGTTGCGGGGGAAGCTGTTCTCGAAGGGGACGATGTTCCCGGCGCAGCGGATGAGGCCGCAGCCCGCCGACACATTGGTGATGTACCCCAGCTGGGTGTCGGAGATGTGCAGGAGGCCCGCCAACTCATCACGGTCTGTGGCGGATTGATTCAGCAGGATGAGGAATTCGCTGTTCGCCAGCATAAGGCGGGCGGTATCGGAACGGAGCAGTTCCTCCACATTCTGCGTGAGCCCTGTCACGAGGCCGTTGTACTTGCGGATGCGCTTCCACAGCTTGTAGAAAAAGTCGGCGCTGTACTGATAGCGAAACAGCAGATAGAACTCGTCCGCAAACACCCAGGTGGTCTTGCCCTTCTTCCAGTTCTGAATCACCCGGTTGAAGATGGCGTCCAGCGTGACCAGCATTCCAATGGGCATGAGTTGCTCCCCAAGTTCCCGGATATCGTAGGCGATAATCCTCGCCTTGGTATCCACATTGGTGGGCTGGGCAAAGGTGTTGAGGCTGCCGGTGATGAAGAGCTCGGAGGAAAGGGCAAGCCCCCTGGCCTCCGGCTCCGGCTGCTTCAGGAGGGAATGGTACAGATCCTTCAGGGTGGGTACCTCGCCCTGATAGTTGTTGGCCATGTACTCCCGGTACACGTCGTAGGTGCAGCGATCCAGGATGGATTTCTCCTTGGCGGAAACACCTCCGGCGCCCACCAGCTGTTCGAACAGGGAGAGGATAAACTCGGATTTCTCAATCAGCGGGTTGCGCTCATCCCCATAGGCTTTGTCCATGTCCAGCGCATTGATGTGGGTATCGGAAGAGGCCGACACCCGGATCACCTCGCCGCCCAACGCTTCCGTCAGGAAGCCGAATTCGGATTCGGGGTCCAGAATGAGGATATCGTCATCGGTGGACAGGGCGATGCTGACGATCTCCTCCTTGGCGGAGAAGGATTTGCCGGATCCGCTGACACCCAAACGAAAGCTGTTCCCGTTGAGAAGTCTGCGGCGATCCGCCACAATCATGTTCTTGGAAACAGCGTTCTGTCCGTAGTAGATGCCGCCGCCCTGGAGGATCTCCTGGGCACGGAAGGGAATCAGCACCGCAGTGCTCTCTGTGGTCAGGGTACGCAGGGCATGGATCTTCCGCAGGCCGTAAGGCAGAACGGTGTCCAGACCATCCTTCTGCTGCCAGCGCAGCGTGCTCATCTGGCACAGATGCTTTCTGGCCACGGTGAGGATGGTTTCGGTATCCGAGTCCAGCTGCTCCTTGGTGTCGGCCAGATGCACCAGCGTCACCAGGCCGAACATCATCCTTTGGTCTCTGTTGGTGAGGTCGTCCAGCATCTCCTTGGTTTCCTTCCTCTGCTGCTCCATGTCATAGGGCAGCACGGCGGAGAAGTTATTGGCGGCGTTCTGTTTCCGCTGCCAGTTGGCCGCATTGGTCTCCACACCCAGCAGCTTGTTCTGAATCTCCCTCACCGCCTCATCGGTGGGAACCGGCAGGACGTCGATGGACAGCATAAGGCTGCGGTCCATGTCGCAGAGTTCGGCAATCATGGAATCTTTGATATAGGTGGCGTAATCCTGCAGGTAGAGCACCCGGCCCCATCGCTCATCGATGCGGAAGTGGTCCTTCTGAAATTCCATGGAGTCAGGGCAGAGCCAATCTTTGAAGCTGTGGCCCTTTTTCATGTGCTCTCGCAGGTCGAAGGCAAAGACCGCAGGCTCCGAGCCCTTGAAGAAATCCCGGAACAGCTGCAGCCTGGCGGCGGCGTCCAGTTCCCGTCCCACCGAGGATAGCTGAGACAGGTGATTGATGAGGTCCGTACCCACACGGGAGAAATAGGTGCGGGCTTCGTCGATATTCCGCTTGGCTACCGTGATGGTAATGTAGCGGTCCTGCACGACGCTGTTGTTGGTGCCGGTAACCTTGGAGAGCAGCATTTCATTGTACTCCCTGCGGAAATGGTCCAGGCCATCCTCCCGCATGGGGAGCAGCAGGGATTTCTCGAACTGCGCCTTGTCGATTCGCCGGTTGTGGATGGTGATTTTGGCGCTGGCCCCGGAATCCAGAGCATTGAGGAGCTCTGAATAGTCCAGGAACATGGCGGTCTTATCATCCTTGCTGGCAATGCTGTAATTGATGTCGGTAAAGGAGAAGGTCTTGGAGAATCGGCTCCCCACCTGAAAAATCCCATCCGGCCAGATGCGCTGGATGGGGATGGCGTCCTGTACGGATTTGGGAATTTTGAACTTCTCTTTTTCCAACTTTGTTGCTTTGGTAAGCGTTTTGATTATAGGCATCCGTCCTTTTCTAAGAGATTTTTGTGTTGGGCATTATCGCTCCTGCCCTTTGCGGTGCGGCTTGTGGCTGGCCCGCATGGGCGGATCCAGCGGCAGCAGATGAAGTCTGTTTTTGCCGCCCACTCCGGCAGCTCCTGAACAGCGTGGATGGAGCTTTGGCGCAGTTCATCGAACAGCACCGCCTGCTCCGTGTCCAAATAGCGGATGGTCCAGAAGCTGGAACGCCCGCTGGGAGACACGGCTTTCAGTTTTCCTCCATTCGGCATCCGGAACCGCTCATGGCCCTGCAAATCCAAAATGGGGATGCCGTTTCTGGCCTCCCTCATGTAGTGATCCAGCGAAAGGAACGAAAAGGCGTTTATCCACAACCGGCAGTCTGTGGAGAGGAACGAGCAGACCATCCAGTAGGAGTACCTTCCGGTATTGATGCGAAACCCATGCCGTGTATCGGCGCTGGGGTTGTCTTGCAGAAGGCTGTCCGGGTGAGCGGCACAATAAGCACGCAGTTCTGCGGGGGTTTTCAGGATCCCTTGGCGCAGGGTATCCATCATGTCGTTGAAATCGTCGGTGAATTCCGGGGTGTTGAGCCGGGGCGTGCGGTCATGCCAGGAGCTTTCAAACTCCGGGGCGCTGGCATTGAGGTTGGCTGTCAGATAGCCGATGCAGCCGGTTTTTTCATTCAGCACACGGTTGCTATGCCCGCCCATGGCGGCGATTTCCTCCGGGAGGATGGAGTGGATGTTCATCTCCATGCCTTATTCCCCCTGTTCTTTCCCAGCTGGTGGCTGGGGCCTGCGGCTTTTGCGCTTGCGGGGAGGCTTCTCTCCCTCCGCAAAGGCTTCCTCCATTGCCTCATAGTAGAGGCTGTCGGATTGAAACACCAGCTTCTTCGGGTACAGGAATTCCGACTTAAACCAGGCCCAGGCCAGCTTTTCCGCAGTCATGCCATGGTACTTGAAAAAGCCGCAGGCGGCAAAGGGCGCAGCCCCAAGGATGCACATCCAGTCAACTTCCTCGCTCCCCACAAAGGGGCGCAGGCCGAAGTAGATGCCCACCGCTACGCCCACCGCCAGAAGGGAGCAGAGGAACTGCCTGGTGGAGAGGCCGAAAAAGATGGACTCCTGGTAATCCCGGATTTCCTTTGGCACTTTTACTTCTATAATGCTTCACTCCTTCCGGCTCACAGGCCCAAGATTTCTTTGACGATGCGGTCACTCATCCGCACGGCGCCTACGAGGACAAGCAGATTGAAAATGAGCTCGCCCACATAACTCCACACGGCGGTCACCGCCGAGACATTGGGATCCACCGCAGGCGGGGAGGTTGCCATGACGGAGAAAATGATGCAGGCCAATGCGATGATGGCCCCTTCCAAACACACTCCGGCGTAGGAGCGAAGGAAGTTTTTCCCCACATTGCTGGTGGGTTCCCCCGCAAAGCTGGAGAGCGGAACCGGGGCGATGGCGGTGTACATATAGAGTTTAAACATCCGGCTATACACCGTCAGAATCATGATGAACGACAAAACTGTGATGAACAGGCCACCTAAGAGGGTCACCGCCCACAAGGGGATGGAATCCCAAAAGCCAACATCGTTGATCTTGTCGATAATCTCCTGGGGCAGGGTCGTGCCGGTGCTCCCCGACAGGCCCGATTGGGTGATGATGGTGGAAACCATGCCCTGGACAATGCGGAACACCGCCAGCATCAGATCCAGGCCATAGGTCACCGCCGCCTTTGCCAGGGCAAAGCGGACAAACAGTTTGAGGGCGTGTTCCGGGCGCTTCAGATCGGCCACGCTCGAACAGGTCTTGACTACACCAACTGCAAAGAACAGTACCAGCAAGCCAAGGCCAATGGCTTTCAGCGCATCGTTGATGTTGAGCATGACGCCCCAAATCCCACCGCCTTTGAAGGTGGCGGGGTCCTGGGTGAGCAAGGTCCAGATTTCAGCCAGCTTGTCGTTCCATGTTTCCAGCGCCGAATTCAGGTTATCTATGATCCAGTTTCCGGCTGGTCACCTCCTTTAGAAAAAATAGGCGGGAGCGCCCCTGCGGACGCCCCCGCTGCCGGAACACAGAAACTCAGGCCGTAATGAGGTCGAGGATCTCCTTGGCAAAGGTCACGACCAGGCCGCCCGCCAGGGTGAGAAAGCCCTGGGAACGCTGGGAGGGGTCATGGCTCTGGAAGGAGAGGCCCACCTGCACCACGCCCCAGCCCAGCAGAATCAGGCCGATGGCGCGGATCAGGGAAAAGATGAAGGTGGAGAGATTGTTCACTACCGTCAGCGGATCGCTGGCGGCGAAAGCAGTGGTAGACAGGCAGCCAACACACAGCACGGTGGCTACGTAGGCGGAAAAACCATAGCGGCCCTTTCTGCCAAGGGGCAGGGCGCCCTGGGGCCTGTCGTTCTTCTTGCTGCGATTTTTCTTGGAAATCCAATGATGCAGAATATTCTTCAGAAGCATTCCTCCAATTCAATGTGTAGTTTAAGGCTTCAAAAAGTCCTCCGGATCCAGCAGTTCGAAATCCTCGTACTGCTCCGGAGAATAATCGAGATCGTTTGCGGCGTCTTTCGCCTGGGTATAGTCGTAGGGCGCAGCGCCCCCATCTTCGGTAAGCCGGATATTGGGGTGGCGCATCAGGTCGTACTTATCGTCCAGCATGGGGCGCTCCCCACGGACGAACAAAATCGCCTTGCGGTTGTCCAGCATCCGCACTTCATCGGGGGTGAGCAGTTCCCGGCCCGTCTGTTGGTCGTTGACGCTGAAGCTGCCGCTTCGCCCACGGCTGTGGCCGTAGGTGTTTGTATCCAGCGTTTCCTTGCCCATGAGCTCGGAGACGTACTTGTGGGTTTCCTTTTCGTTGCCGCCCAAGTAGAGGAATTCGTCGCACAACCCCACCAGGGACTCCCACTGCTCCTTGAACAGCGCCTTGATCTGCGCCATATTCTGAGCGATGTAGCTGCAGAATATGGCACGGCTTCTCATGGTGGACAGCCAAGGCAGGAAGTTGTCCGTAGGCAGGGCAATGTTGGGCGCTTCATCGATGAGGAGATGCACCGGAACCGGCAGGCGGCCCTTGTATTTCCGGTCTGCCACATAGTACAGCGTCTGGATGAGCTGCCCGTAGATCATGCCCACCAGGTAGTTGAGGCTTCGGTCAGAGTCCGGGATGCAGCAGAACAGGGCCACCTTCTTTTCACCCAGTTCCTCCAGATGGAGGTCGTCGGTATAGGTGAGCCGGGCGATCTGCGGCAGGTTGAAGGCGGACAGCCGGACGCCAACACTAATCAAAATGGATTTTAGAGTTTTTCCCGCCCCCATTTTGAACACATGGTATTGCTTCACGGCAATGCTCTCCGGGTCCCGCATCTCCAGACGGGCGAACAGGATGTCCAAGGGCGACTCGTATTCCTCATCTTCCTCCCGCACCTCGGCGGCGGCCAGCATCTCCATCACCATGGCGAAGTTCTGTTCTTCTTTTGGGGCTTCGTGCATGAGATAGAGGACGAGGGCTTGCAGCAGCGCCGTTTCCGACTTGGTCCAGAACGGGTCGCTGCTCTGTGCCCCAGGCGGGGTGGTGCTCTGGATGAGGGTTTCGATGAGGCGAAGCACGTCTTTGTCATCCCGCACATAGGCTAAAGGGTTGTAGCAGAAGGAGGTGTCGGGGCTGAGAAGGTCGAACACCCGCACCTCATAGCCATTGGCTTTCAGAGCTCCTCCGGTTTTCCGCAGGATCTCGGATTTCGGGTCGCAGATGACCATGGAGCAGTTCCCGCAGTTCAGGGCGTTGGGAATGGCATAGGAGCGGCTTTTGCCGGCGCCGCTGCCCCCAATCACCAGCACGTTGGTATTGCGCTTGTGCCGGTACGCATCCAGCCCCATCTGAAAGTGCTGGGTCAGGATGAGGTTTTCCTTCGGGTGTTTCTTATCCCGGTACCGCTTGGCGATTTGGAACACATCGCCCCACTGGGCGGAGCCGTGTTCCGCCCCACGGCGGCGGTTCTTCCGGCTGGAGGTCACCGTCAGCGCCACGATCCCATACCCCATGGTAAAGAACAGCAGGCACCGGGCGGAATACTCCGTCCAGTGGATGGCAAAAGGATTGTTCATGGCTGCGGAGAGCTTCCCCAGCAGGTCCACGAGGTTCATCCCGGCGCTCCAGCTTCCGGCCACCAAAAGGGCAGCCCACCAAACGATGGGCAGCGGCAGCAGCCACACCCACCATGGATTCTTCCGTGCAGCTATACCGTCGAAGGAACACCCACCCCTTCCTGCTTTTGAAGATGCTCTTTCAGCAGGCGGAAGAACTCACGGCTTGTGAGAGAGATGCCGGCTTGTTGGCACTGCTGTTCGAACTGAAAGCGTAGTTCCAGTTGCCGCACAGAGTAATCCGCCCGAAACTGCCGCCAGGTATGGTCGTCCATGGCTCGGAGTTTTTTCCACAGTTCTGGAAAAAGGGCGTAGAGTTTCCGCAGTCCACTGAGCGGCTGCAAGGGGCAGCACCAGCAGGACACACGCCGGAAAACATCATACAGGCCACCCCAATCGAACCCTCTCTCCCGGCAGTAGCGCAGGCAGTCGGCTTCGGTCATGCCCCAATCCACCAAGGGGTAGTGGTATTCCCGCACCCGATGGGCTTCGTCGGCGGCAATGCCTACATATTGGGCGATGTGGTATTCCTGCTTCAGTTCTTTCAAGTAAGCGCCAATGACCCGCTGCTTCAACCGTCCGGTACACCAGCGTTGCTTGGGGCCGGGCCAGCTGAAACCACGGTATTTAGACAGGGCCGGGTTTTTACGCTCCGGCGAATACTCATAGAAAAAGTATTCGAAGCTGTGGGGCGGTTTCAGCCGGGTGATGGCCCTGCCGGTGTACTGCTCCACCTTGTCCAGGTGCTCGTACATCTGAGGAAACTCCAATCCGGTGTCACAGAAAAGGATCACGTCCACCGGCATCTTTTCCTCCAGCATACGCAGCAGCAGAGCGGTGCTGTCTTTCCCGCCGGAGAATGAAATTACGTGTTTTGTGCTTTTCTTATAGATCCCTTCTTTCTGCAGAAAACAAAAAAGCCCCCCGAAGCCCATGGGGAGAACCCACAGGCTTCGGGGGGAGTGAATGGATTTATCTGACCGGCGTGTGCCGATACTTGCTGTTCAACAGCTTGAGGAGAATGCGGTCAAACCCCACGCTGCTCCGTCCTGCCGACAGATAGGCGTTGCGCTTCCGGTTTAGGGCCTGTACCGCCCGCCCGAATTCCTCATCGCTCAGGTACAGCCTGCGGCGGGGAGCACGGACGGTTTTCGCAGCAAGGGAACGCATTTCCTCGGCCTGTTCAGGCTGCACATCATTCTGTGTATCGCAAAGGGCCTTGACCAGCATATCCTGTTCCAGCTGGCTCATCTTGAGCATCCTTTGCTTTTCCATAGGTACCCCTGCCTTTCTGTAGCTTTTCATCATCACCATATCACAACGCCTTGTAGAAAGCTACCGCACAGAAGAAAACAAACGGAAAACTCTCGGCGGGAGCCGTTATCTGGCCGCTTCCTTTTCCTTGTCCTCTTTGGCCTTGGGCGTTTTGGCGGGCTTGGGAGACTCTACGGAGAATTCATCCGGCTGGATGGCCTGCTCCATCTCTCGAAAACTCCGCTGCATATCCCGGTTGATGGCATAGGCCGCCCGCTTGACGTCGCTGATGAATCCCTTCTTCTCCTGGACTTCCATCCCGGCGCAGGTCTGGCACACCTTATCAAAGTGGAAAGCGGAGGTGTCCAGCCCAAGTTTCTGCGCCACCACATAGGCCGCACAATAGGCCTGGGGCGCATACGCCTGCCGGTAGTAGCCGCTGCCTACGGTGTCAAAACCGGCATGAGCCTGCTCACGGGCAATGGCGCAGATCGTAGCGGTTTCATCCATCCCGTTTCTCACATAGATGGTGCGCTGCTTGGGGACATACTGCGCCTGCACCCCTTGGGGCAGCTGATCGGAAATGGCCAGCGGAACAGGGCTCTGCTCCACCAGGGCGGCGATGATCTCCTCCGGCAGCCGCTGCTGGGAGGGCAGGGGCTGCTGGCCCCTGGTCTGAGAGATGTCAAAGGCTTTGGTGATGGTGAAGCCGCTGCCCTTGGTGCCATCTTCCCGTTCATACTCCTGGTCGGCGTAGAACGCATACCCCGTCACACCGCTTCGCAGGGAACGCCCGGCTTCTTTCCACTTGTCGAAGGTACGGGGGTGGGTGATGGTGGGATCCTGTTCATAGAGGATGAGAAGGTTCCGGGTGCTCTGCGGGGTGCACTGTGCCATGAAATTGAGAAACCCTTTCATGGAGGCGTCATCCCGGAACACCTCCTGGGCCTGGGCGTCCACCCGTGCCTGAAGTTCTTCCCGTTCCGCCTTTCGCATGGCAGCGTATTCCTCTTTGGAAAGGCGGGGCGTCTCCTGCTGGGGCTGCTGGGGCTGCTGCTCCTGCTGCCTGCCAATCAATGTACTTAAATCGATACTGCATTACCTTCCTTTCTGCTTTTTCTTTTTCCTGCTGCGGCTGGGCGCAGCGTGCTCACGCTGGGGCTGCCTGGCCCGTTCCTCCTTCTTCTGGGCCTGCTCCTGCCGGATCTCCTGCAGCTGTTTTCTCACGGAGGGCTTTTGCTCAGGTGCCGGCTCACTGCCGGTTGGACCGGGCGAAGAACTTCTGTCGGGCGAGGAATTCTCTGACGGACTCTTTGCCGCCTCCCCCTGCACAGGGTCCTTCTCCCGGCCAGGAGTAAAATTTGCCCCTTCCTCCTGGTCCGGTACGGAGGAGAGTTCAATCTCATCCTCGAAGCCGCCCACCTCAAATTCCACTGCGCCATGCTCGGTCTGGACGGTTTCCGTTCTGCTGGGGGCAGCGGCGGCGGGAGGCTGTTTCTCCTGCACAGGCGCTTTCTCCACAGTGGCGTCACCAGCCTGGGCCGCAACGTAATCCAGGCCGAGGTTGTCATAGATGCGCTGGATCTTGGAGGCGTCATCGGCAAACACGACTACCTCGATGCGGTCAGACTTCTGCCGGTTCCGAATGGGGACGTACAGCAGCCCGTGCTCCTTGGCTTCCCTGGCAAATTCCTTCATATAACTTACCGGCACCTTAAAGAATTTGAAAGGGCGCTGTTCTTTGAGCATCCGTACCAGCCGCGTTTTACCACGGGTTTTCTTCTGATCCTTTAATACCGCATAGACGAACAGCGCAAAATTCTTTGCCGCCAACCCCGACAGCTTGAGGGCCACCTCGGTACCCTCAAGGGTAAATCGGACGATTTGGTCGGCGGGATCGCTTCCGTAGTTCAGTCAAATCACCTCGCTTTCACCGCTCCAAATCACGGGAGCGTTTCTGTTTTTCCTTTTCCGGTGCGAAGACCTTGGAGAAGGAATCTTCACCGGGGATAAGAGACAGGGCGGAACCGTTGTCCCATTCGACTCCGAGCTGCCCCATACCGTCTACATAGACAACCGTACCCATGGTGCCAGGCGGCGGGGCCTGGGCGTCATCCATGGAGTGCAGGACGATACGGGTTCCGGCAGGATATCGCTGCCGGAGGCGTTCCACCTGTTCTCTACTGGGGATCCTGTTCAATCGATCACCTCCTGGGTCCGTCTTTCGTTTTACGTTCTTGCTGTTTTTCTTCCCGTTCCTGACGCTGGCGATCTTCCTCTTGGGCCGCCAGCAGGCGCTGTTCCATCTCCACAGAGTGGGTTTCGATGTTCCGGCACAGCTTGGCGGTGTGGCGAAGCTGCCGGAGTTTCTCGGTGAGGGCGCTGATCTGGGGGGAGTCCGGCTCATAGCGGTAGAGTTTCTGGCGCTGCTTTAACAGCACGGCGATTTCATCCTCCGCTTGCTGCCGGAGGCTGGCCAGCTGGCCACGGTCCTCTACATGATGCTGAAAAATGAACTCAGCCTGCTCGATCCGCTGGTCCAACTTGCGGATATCCTCCCGCACGGCATAGTTGGGGTAAGGTGGTTTCTTGCGAAGCACTCCCACCCTATATAAATAGGAATAATAGAGCGCCCGCAGGCCGGTGAGCTTGCGGGGCTGCGCTTCCCCAAGGAGAAGAAGCAGCCCATGGGCGGGAGGTGTTCTTTTCCCAGCCGGTACGGAGCGCCTGGGATACAGGATGCGGCGCTGGATGGCTTCGGGCGTGTAGTTTTTGCCCAGGGTCTTAAACCGGACAGGCCGCTCCTTGCCCGGCGGCTTCAACGTCATGTACTTGCGGTCAAAGCGGAAGGTGTACCCCTGCTGTTCCAGCACCCGCAGAAACTGCTTCCACGTGAGAGAGGCGGCAATGGCGGCGTCTACATCCTGCTGGATGACGGTTTTCCAAGTGGGCTTTCCCTCTTGCTCGGCCAGCCATTGGGCATAGGGGCGGGCCACCCGTTCCGATTTCTCGGTGTCGATGACCGAGAGCTGGTATTTCCGGCACAATTCATCGGAGATCCGGCGCACCCCGGTGACGTAGCTTTTTTCATTGCTCCGGTACTTTTTCCCCGTTTGGATGGAAACGGAATTCCAAACCAAATGGTTGTGGATATGCCCGGTGTTCAAGTGGGTGCTGATGACCACTTGAAATCTGCCGTCCAGCAGACGGTCCGCAAGTTCCCGGCCAATCTGATGAGCCAATTCCGGCGTTACCTCCCCAGCGGCGAAACTCTGCACCAGGTGGAATCCCTGCACCCCTTTTTCCTTGTGCCACATCCTTTTAATCTGGCACATATCCTCAAAGGCGGAATCCAGCGTACAGACAATGGCGGAGCAGAACAGATCCTGCTCGGTTTTATCCTTGTTGAGGGCATAGTCCACCGCCGCCTGCAGGGAGTCTGCGTTTTGGGAACGGGAGGCTTTTTTCTCATCCAGAACGTAGTCCACGCTATTGTCCAGGCGGTGCACGGGGATAATGCTGGTGTACGCCATTTACCAGTTCTCCTTCACTTCCTTCCAGACCGCACGGGCGATGCTGGTCATTTCCTCCACGCTCTGCCGGCTGGCCTCGCCATAGGTGTTTGCGACCTTGGCAAGCTGGTTGGCGTTGTTGCAAAGGCCCGCCACCTTGTGAAGCAGGTCGGCATGGTGGGTGCAGGGCCTCGCCTGCAGCTGCGCCCCCATGATGAGGGAGCGCAGAAATTCTTCACGGGCGAGGCCGCTGAGTTTCACCTGGGCCTCCAGATGAGCCAGTTCCTTTTTGTTTAGATGGAGGGGAATGATATGGTTTCGTTTTCTCATGTGGACTCCTTTAGCGTTCCGGCTCATTCCTTTTTCGGGTTTTCACTTGCTCCGGCGCTTTTGCTGGGTATTCATAGTGGACGGGGGCATCCCGCAGCCGAAGCCTGCTGCAATCCGGGGCAAAGGCGGCGTACCGGGCATAGGAATACCCCTCCGCTTCCACCAGGATGCCATCCCTGCTGGTTTCACCTTTGACGAGCACACAGTGCCAGCACAGGTCGCCGGGGTCAAACCACATCTTGTCGTTGTACTCGAACAGGAAAATCTGATCTTCCACAAGGCCGATTTCCTGAAACTGACGGTACTGCTCGTCGGAGAGAACGACGATCTGCTCCACCCGAAACCCCGTTTTGCGCTCTGGAGTAGAGGTTCCGGGATGCTCTCCCATGATATCCTCCATGCAGCGGGGCCGATGATGGAACGCAGCCCGTTCCTGGTACACCTTCGGATCTTCTAAAACGATGCGTTCAACCGGAACACCTTTTAAGTCCACCTTGCGGTAGTCCTTCCCATAGCCCAGGTACAGGGTATTTCTTCGCTGTGAGATGAGCAGATGCTCTGCTTGCCCTTCTGCCCGTACCATCAGGCAGCGGAACAACCCGCCCGGGTCGGCGCTGAGGAGGTGCCGGTTGTCTTGCAGGAAAGGATAATCCGGGGAGATATCCTCCGAGAGTTTGTCAAAATCCGATTTGCTCAGAAGGATGACCTTCTCAACCCTGAGAACGCCCGGAACAAAGTTTGTTTTCTTCTGGCGCAGGGCATCCCATGATTTTATATTTGCCGCAAATGCGGCGTACTGCTTTTGGCTCATTTTTCACCTCGTATTTCACAAAATCAGCCGATGGCGGGCAGCCGGGGGTTTGGGGTGCTCCCCAAGAATGCCTTTGGATATCCAAAGGCTATGCTTGCAAAACCAGTCACCGGCTGGGAAAGAAGCGACCTGCGCCGCAGGTCAGATAGCATTGTCCTCGCCAGCTTCCTTGATCCTGGCCAGACCATCCAGTGTGGTGCAGATGATGTTCCTCTTTTCGGCCATTCCGATTTCTGCGGACATGGAGTTGCTGATCTCCTTGCCGCATACCACCAGCATCCGGCACCGGCCCAGCTTCTGGCGGGCAATATTGTGAAAATCCCTCTTTTCATCGGCGTTGTCCAGCGAAAGGTACTGTCCATCGTTCAATTTAGGGCAGATGGGGACGTATCCCAACTCGTAAACTTTCCGGCAGTACCGCTTCAGAAGACGGGGAGCCGTATCCGCAGCCGTGCAGATATAAGCAAAGGCTTTTTCCATAGCGATGTTTCCTTTCTATTTAGGTAATCAGGCAGGCTATCCATGTGGATAGCCTGCCTGGGTTTGGGTTCGTTGGTGGCTATCCACATGGATAGCCAGGGAGATCATTCAGCGGTTTCCGGCTGGGCTTCCAACGCAAAACGCACCCGGTCCGAGCCCAGTTTGTAGTAGGCGTCGGTCACCTCGATACCCACGGCCTCGTACCCCTCCAGCCTGGCTGCCAGCACGGTGGTTCCGGCCCCGCAGAAGGGGTCGAGAATTCTTCCTCCCGGTACACAGATTTTCGCAAGGTCCCGCATGAGCTGCAGGGGCTTCTCGGTGACATGGGTGCGGTTTTGCGGATTGGCGTAACGGAACACCCCCGGCAGGCACCCCACTGGGCGGCTCACCGGCATGGGGCCGTTGGAGCCCCACACCACATATTCGCTCTGCTGGCGGAAACGCCCTTTCTGCGGGCGGCTGGTCATCTTATCCCACACCACGCAGCCCCGCCAGATCCATCCTGCCCATTGCAAAGCGTCGGTGATGGAGGGGTACTGCCGCCAATCGATGAACAGGCAGACGGGCGCACCCGGCTTGCAGGCTTTGCGGGCATCGTACAACCACTCGGCCATCCAGCGGGTCCAGCTTCTCTGATCCCGATTGTCCCCGTCGAAGTCGGGCGGGGCGTTCTTGGGATCCATGCTGCTGTACTTCTGTGTGGTCGTGCGGTTTTTCTCTGCGGGTTTCCAGCCGCCCGAAGCATAGGGCGGGTCGGTGATGAGGGCGTCAAACACCTGGGGCTTGAACGCACGAATGATCTGCAGGGTGTCCCCATGCAGAATGGTCCATCCATCCCCGCCGTTGTGTTCGATGGGCAAAGTGGATTCTTCTACAACTTGAGCAAGTTCGTTCTTTTGGTTCAGAGGCATCATCCTTCCTGTTTTGTTTTTATCGTTCCTCACCCCGATGGCGCTTTTTGGCGGTGGTGTGCTGCTTGGGCAGGAAACCGGGCGGCGGGGTGAGAGTAGGCGATTCACGCTTGAATTTGCGCTCGATGGCGATATCGTCCGGCCCGATGTGGATCACGTCGCTGGTGGGATTGTCTATGGTGACCCCAGGCAAAATCACAGCGGTTTCACGCACTTCAATCTCCCCGCCAAGTTCACCATAGACAGTCGCTCCCTCCATGACCACGGGGATGCCGCCGGTCACGGAATTGGCAAAGAGCTTGGCGTTCCCGGAAATATGGACATTACCGTGAACGTACCCGGCAGTGATGATGGCGTAATCCTCTATGATGGCGTTTCCTCCGATCCTGCTTGGGCCGGAGATGGCCGCACAGCCACGGGCGCAGGCGTGATCCCACAGGATGGCGTCTCCGTACACATAGGCTTCTTCAGCCACGACAGCGTTTCCCGCAATCCAGCACTGGCCCTCCTGACTCAGATTTTCCTCCGATTGTACAAAGCCGCCCAGGTCACCGGCATGGACGTCCTCCCGCACATCCCGCAGAGCCCGGATGCGGTGCAGCCACGGATAATGGGGATGGGCGATGTTGGTGATTTCATACTTTTTCTCATTCATCTGGCGTCGCCCCATTCCTTCTTGGATCTCGCAGGCGGTTTTACCGACAGTTCGGTTTCCACATACTCGCTGATAATGGAGAGCGCCTGGTGGTAATCCCCCGATTGGTAGACCCGGTCCGCCATCTCCTTGGCCTGCTCCGGCTGCCCGTTTTCCCGCAGCAGGCGGGCAGCTTTGCCGAGGATGGAGAAGATGTTTCCGTCCATGCCGGCCAGCTTCATTTTGGGGCGCTTGGGAACAGGCGGCGCCTTTGCCGGTTCTGCGGGCTGCACCGGCACCACCTCGAAGGAGAAGGGTTCCGCTTCCCAAAAATGGACGTAGAGCGCACCATCCGCAGTCTGGATCTCCCGCTGCTCGAAGCCCTCGCCCCAGCCATCGGAAAACTGGCCCAGCAGATACTCCTGGAGGGCGCTCATTTCCGCCTTGTCCAGAGGCTCCTTCAGCCGAACCGTGGTGCAGCCCATCAGTTCCCCGTCCCGGAGTTCCACCGAGGGGATGGCGCTGAGCACCTTTGCTTTGACGCCGGGGTTGCGTTTCTCTGAAAAGTAGGGCATGAGATCCCCGTCCGTGCTCCTAAAAGAGTCTATTATGGCGGATTGGATGGATTCCTCATAATCCGCCAGGTCAAATCCAGAGAACTCGTCCGGCCCCACTCGATCCATCCAATCGATATCGTCGTAGACCTCCTGGGGAAAGAAATCCCCTTTCAGCGGGGAGTAAAGTTTCAGTGTGATTTCCTGCTTGTCGATTGCATGACCTTCTTTCTATCGGGAACCGTCCGAAAGGCTCCGGGCGGTTCGCCGTTCATAGTTTTCTTTTGCCAGGTCGCCATAGTCGCAGCCCTCTCGCCTGGGCAGGTTCTTCACCATGCGGTACCGGCCCTGATAGGCTCTCTCGATGTGGGCTGCGGCCCAGCGCCCGGCAAAATCGTTGTTGGTGCAGATCTCGATTTCCTCGATCTCCGGGTGGCGCTCCAGAAAAGTGTCCAGCGCAAGGGGGTTCTTGGCCTCCCGTTCCTGCCGCTGTCCTTCGTCCGGCGCGTAGATCCCGCCGAGGGACAGCCGCCATTTGTCTGTGGTCCCTTCCAGCGTCAGATGGGCCATGGGTTCAATGGCGGCTTCGTACACAGCCACCCGGTTGGTTTTTCCCTTCGGCGGCAGAAGGAAGCAGAACCGCTTATCGCTGCCCGGCACCTCTGCCTTGAAGGGTTCTCCCCGTGTGTAGGTGCCGCGCAGGAAGGCGTACCGGGCGGTGCCGGTTTCATCCCTGCCGACGAAAACAGCGTTGTGGTAGTCTGCGCTTTCATAGAGGATCCCTGCCCGGACGCAGGCTTCGATGACCCCACGGCTGATCCCCCGCTTCAGCAGATAGGCGAACACCCTGCGGTTGTTCACGGCTGCCGGTGGAAGGATGAATTCCGGCCTCTTTTTTGGTTGAGGCGGAGGCGGGATGTAGCCGGGGCATTCGTCGCACAAGGCCAGCACCGCATCTACAAACTTCATCCCTTCCACTTTGATAAGGTAATCCAGAGCGGATTTCCCTCCAATATCCCGGCTTTTCCAATGCCAGATGGAGGACTCCCCGTTGATTTTGAAGCTGTCGTGCTCCCTCAGCTGGAATTCACCACGGCTGCCGCTTCTGACCAGTTCATTGGGGCGAAACCGGCGCAGAAACTCGATGGCAGTCATCTGCTTGGCGGCGGCGATCTGCTCTTTGCTCACTCCGGGCATGGGAATACTCCTTCCTTTGTGTTAGATTACCGTTGCCCGGAGGATTTTGGCCTGGTCGGTGCGCTCCCAGGGGAGTTCCGGCTTGCCAAAATGCCCGTAGGCTGCGGTTTGGGTATAGCGGGGCGTCAACAGGTCCAGCTGGGCGATGACCTCCGAAGGGGTCAGCCCGAACACAAGGCGCACCGCATCCGCCAGGCAATCGTCGGCGCAGATGGCGCCGGTGCCGAAGGTATCCACCTCCACCATCACCGGCTCGGCTTTTCCGATGGCATAGGCCAGCGTCACCTGGCACCGGCTGCACAGCCCGGCGGCCACGAGGTTTTTGGCGATGTAGCGGGCCATATATGCCCCGGAACGGTCCACCTTGGTGGGGTCCTTCCCGGAAAAGGCGCCGCCACCATGGGGCGCGAACACACCGTAGCTGTCCACCATGAGTTTCCTTCCGGTGAGGCCGGTGTCGGCCTCCGGGCCTCCAAGCACAAACCGCCCGGAGGGGTTCAGCAGGATCTTGGTATCTTCGTCCGGGGGAAGCGCCTGCAGCGCCGGGGTCAGCACCTTGTCGGTGAGTTCCCAAAACAGTTCATCAGCGGGCTTCTCCGGGCTGTGCTGGGCGGAGAGGATAACCGTGTCCAGCCGCAGGGGGCGTCCATCCTCGTCGTACTCCACGGTGACCTGGGCTTTCCCATCCGGGCGCAGGCCCCGCACCAGACCGGATTTCCGTGCTGTGGTGAGGCAGCCGGCCAGCCGGTGGGCCAGCACAACTGGAAGAGGCATCATCTGCGGGGTTTCCGAACAGGCGTACCCAACCATGACCCCCTGGTCACCGGCGCCCAATCGGAGGACAGGATCTTGGAGCGATCCCCTTCGCTGCTCTAACGAACAGTCCACCCCTGCGGCGATGTCCGGGCTTTGCTTATGGATGAGGCATTGGACGGCGTACCGGGCGGGGTCGTAGCCCACCTTCCGCAGCACGGAACGGACAATGGCCGGGATTTGGGGTTCGTGCAGGCTGGTGATCTCACCAGCTACGATGACCTGCCCCTTGGTGGCCAGCACTTCGCAGGCCACACGGGAGAGGGCGTCATGGGAAAGGCAGTCATCCAGAACACTGTCGGCTATGAGGTCGCACAGCTTATCCGGATGGCCTTCCGTGACGGATTCGGCGGTGTAAAATTGATTCATGGCGTCACCTCACTTTCAGGGAAAAGGGCTTGAGGCTTTTCCCGATGTCCTCATAATTGGCAAACCGCACCTCGCAGCCCAGCAGGTAGGACACAGCTTCTTCCCATTCCTTCAGCGGGTACTGCTCTTTGTTCTCCAGCTGGTACAAGTCTCCAAGGGCATCCCATTTGAGGGTGGGCTGCAGGCGCAGATTGGAGATGAAGGTGCGGCGTTGCTCTGCCAGCCGGTCTAAAAGTCCAAGTTTCTTCAATCAATCCCTCCAGTGCATTCAAATACAAAAAGCGGGGCGCTTTTCAGCGCCCCATCCAATCAAATCTCTGCTACTTCTTCCTGCGATTGCGAATGTGCAGGAAAACAAGGCCGCCTAAAATGACAGCGCACAGGACAATGACTATAATTGCTTTCGGTTCCATAGAGTCAAGTTCACCTCACTTTTGTACGGCGACAACCACCGTGCGGGCGTTATCCCATTCATAGGAACAGGTAACAAGGGTCAGCAGGCGGTGGCCTGCGCCGGGGATAAATGCTGGGTCGTGATACAGCGGCTGTGCAAGCAGCTCCTTCTGAAAGGAGAGGAAATCTTCATCGTCCGCGAATACGGTGCGGTTAAAGGAGAGTTTTTGGATATCCGTTTTCAGCACAGCCACAATGGTGTACTCCTGCAGCCCGGTTTCCGTCTGCAGGAGGATTTCGGAATGTTCTTCCCGGAATGCTGCATCGGCAATCTTCTGAAGCACAGCGAACATGGTCCCATCGTTCATGTTGTGTCCGTAGACCACGGTGTTCCGGCTTTCCGGTGTGCAGTCCCACTGAAAGAAAATGCTGCCGGCTGTGCGCCATTCCCCTTTATAGGTGCGCCGCAAGTAGTATTCGGGGTCTTGGGCGCCGCTTTGCAGAACAGGGTAGTCCACGCAGGTTCCGGGGATGGTGATCCACCCCTTGATATCCGGGTATTCCGCCTGCAGGGCCGGGAGGTCTACAATGGATTCCGGTTCCTGTTCCTGGGCACTTTGTTCATTCCCAGCCGGTTCCTCCCCGGAGCTTTCGGCTCCGGGGAGGGATTGTACTGTGTATTCCTCTTTTAGGGCCTGCGCTTCCCCATTGGTCAGCCCCGGCTGGAGCACCAAAAACCACGCAAGCCCCAACAGGCTCAGGCACAGCAGGCCGATGCAGAAACCTTTCAGGAAGGTTTTCATCGGATATCCTGGTCCCTGTCATCGCCGCCTGCGGATCTCTTCTTTTTGCCCACAAGGTGCATGGCGAGGAGTCCGCCGCCTGCCAGCAGCGCCAGAGCGGAAAGGCCAATCAAAACTGCGGGCATCCAGGGGCTGTCACCCGTCTGAGGAACGGTGGGAACTTCCGGCACCAGCTTGTTGTGCATCGCCACGGTGACGGTTTCGCCAGCCAGGATCTCCACGGTCTGGTCATCCGGCAGGATATACTGTTCGGCATCCTCACCGGCCACCTCGGAAACGGTGTACTCGCCCACCTGGAGGGTGACGTTGATCTCACCGTTCTCATCGGTCTGGAACTCCTGCTCATAGGCGTTGCCCATGAAGTCGGTGCCGGTGATCTTGAAGGTGCGGCCTTCGATTTGGTCGTCATCGGCTGTCTTTACCACCTTCAGGGAGCCGGTCTGCGCATGGTTGAGGAAGCCCACGCCAGCTTCGGTTTCCACCCGCACGATGGCGCCGTTTTCCGTGATGGAAAAGGGATAGTACCCCTCGTCACGCTGGAAAAATTCGGGGGCTTCCTTCTCATGCAGGAAGTAATCCCCGTACTGCAAGTCCTTCAACTGATAGATGCCGCCCTCGGACTCAGCCATTTCACCCACCAGCTTGTCGATGTCAGGGTCGAACTCCCCGTTGTGGTCCACATCGGCATACACCTCGAAGATGGCTCCGGACAGCTTGTTCTCCGGGAAGTCGGCGTCTACCTTGGTGGTTTCCACAGTACCCCGGATGATTTGGTTTTCCATGGTGATCTCAATGGTCTGCCCATCGTCGGTGATCTCCACAGGGAAGGTTTCCTCGCTCAGTACGAAGGCTTCCGGCGCTGCGATCTCACGAATGACCCAATTGCCAACGGGTACCCGGTCAAATTCAAAGTACCCGATGGGATTGCTCTCGGTGACCCTGAGGGCGGTTTCTTCCGTGAACTCGGTTTCGTCAAAGCGGAACAGGCCAATCGCGGCGCCGCCCAACTCGAATCCATCCTGGTCCACCTTCCAGCCGGATACCTTGCCATACTTCAGCGTGTTTTCGATGGCTTCTCCGTCATTGACCTCCAGCTGCACGGTGGCGACGTCCTGCCCGGCGTACTCAAACACCACAGGGTATTTCTCGTCGCTCAACAGGTAGTGCTCATCCGTACCGATCTCTTTTACATACAGCGAGGCCCCGCAGGGGAGATCGGTTTTGAAGGAGGCGTTCCCGTTTTCATCGATGCCGGTGGTCTCAATGAGGCCATCGGCGGGGATGGAACTGCCATCGGCGGCGACGATTTCCTCTGCGGCGAACAGGCCGAAGGTGATGTTTTTCCATTCCTCATTCATCCCGATGGAGAAGGTCTCATCATGTTCCAGCAGCTTTTTGAGGCTGATCTCTACCTTCTGCCGTTCATTGACGAAGCCAACATCGGCGGTGGTGACAGACACCTCCTGACCAGCGTAGGCGAGGGTGACTTCCTTCGGCTCGGAATCCAGCACCATGCCTGCGGGCGCTGTCCGTTCAGAAACTTGGTAGCGGCCCAGGTACAAGGGCTCCGATGTGGCGGTCCCATCGCTACCAGTGGTCAGGGTAGCCACCAGTTCTCCGGCCTTTGCGTGAACGACGCCATCCGGGGTGACGATATCCTCCAGAGCGGTGATGTCGTAAACAGCGCCCGGCTGGCCCTGCACCTCATACTGCGGCTGGTAGAGGCCACCGGCTTCTACTACATGGCTGAACACCTCGCCCTCCTTGTGGACGGTGATGGTGCCTTTCTGAACCGTGTTGTACTTGGTCACGGTGACAACGTCCTGGGTGCCATCCACCACAAAGGGTACAGGCTCATCATCCAAAACGTAACCCCAGGGACTCTGTTGTTCATACAACTCGTAATTTCCAAAGCCAAGGGCCTCCGGCAGCATGAGGGTCCCTGTGGAATCCGTCACGAAGGTGTCGATGTCCATGGGGCTGGGATAGTTGATGTGCTGCACCACCCATTCGCCGGTATCTGCATTGCGGATCTTCACGGAGGTACCGGCCAGCGGGATGATCTCGCCGGATTCGGCGTCCCTCTTTTCAAAGCGGATGAGGGAGGTAAAGGTGGGGTTGTTCAGGATGAAGTAATAGGTTTTGCCATGCTCGGAAATGAACACGGAGAAATCCGGGACGAATTTTTGCCCCTCGGCGCCAGCGGTTTGATGCACCACATACAGGCCGTATGGGAGGGACTTCGATTGGGCGAAACCATAGGAATCTGTCAGCAGGATATCCCGTTCAGACTCTTTGGCGTTCTCGTAGCTGCCAGCACTGGCCAGGTAGACCTGAAACTCAGCCCCGGCCTCCGGCTGCTCGATCTGCACCTCATCGTTGGTAACGGCCAGCGGCACAGCTTCTGCTTCCGCATCGGATGCATCAGGCTGGTCAATATTGGCTGCCGGCTCGGAGCTGTCGGCTGGTTCCTGCACAGTGTCGTTTTCCGGGGCGGCGCTGCTTTCCACAGCCTGGTTCTCGATAGCTGCTTCGTTTTCCTCCGGCTGGCTGGAAGTCTCGGAGCTGTTTTCGGGAACAGCGCCATTTTCAGGTGTGCTGGGGGCGGGAGTTTCCTCTGCGCTTTCAGTCTGCTGTTCTTCCGGGACGGTAGCTTCTTCCTCAGTGGGGGACTCCGTCTCAGGTGCCGGAGCGTCCTGCTCTGGAATGGCGGGCTGGTCGGTGTGCTTGGTGATGGCAATGGAGCCGAGCACCACATCCTCTGTTGCGGTCATTGGGATGCTGTTGTGCTCCAGCGTGAAGTTCCCCGGCTCTGCGCCCACAGGATAGACGGTTTCATCCAGCAGGTATCCCTCGCTGGGCGAGATCTCACAAATGGTGTAATCCGTGCCGCAGGGGTACTCCTTGGTGGTGAATTTTCCCCCGCCCGAAGTGGTGTAGGTATCCAGCAGGGTTTCACCTTTGAACATTCCGTACACCGCGCCATCCAGGGAGGCGTCGCCCTGGGCTTCCCCAGTGACGGAATCCACCTTTTCCATGGTGACGGTGAACTTCTTCAGCACATTGGAAAAGCTGACGCTGGAGGTCTGGCCGGGGTAAATGGTCACCTGCTGGGAAGCCGGCTGGACGTATCGGTCCGGTGACCGCTCGGTGATGGTGTAAGTGCCAGCCTGGAGATTGTCCACCCCGATGGAGCCATCCGGGCCTGTCACCACATCCCGTTCCACTCCATTGCCGGAGATGTGGAAGGGGATGCCGGAAACCTCGCCATCCTCGGAGGTTTTCACGATCTGCAGGGTTCCGGATTTGATTTCGAGGGAGAAGTAGCAATTCACCGGCTGGGCCTCGCCCTCCACATCGAAGGTAACGACATTCTGATAGGTATCCCGCAGCCAGTATTTCGTGCCGCCGGTGACCACACCGGGGATGGAAGAGGGCAGGCTCTTTTCGGCGGTGATGGTCCCGAATTCCGTCTCACTGGTGGAAACGTGCAGCTGGTTTCCGTCCACGGAAAAATCCACGCCGGGGTAGCTGAAGGTGAAATCACTCAGCACGTTGTTCTCATCTACCAGCGTCGTTTCATTTTTCCCGGTGCTCTCATTATACTGCAGGGCATGGGTATAGGCCCCAACCGCACCGGGGTCGTCTGTGGCAAAGGACGGGATCGTGCGGTAGTTCATCACGTTTTCCCGTAGGGTATAGAAGATGGTCTTCGCCGCAGGGCTGTTGGCGGTGATCTCGTTTACGATCTGGCTCTCATACCCTGTGCCAAGCTGGTTATGGGCAATGAGCCAGATGAGGATTTGGGTGGCGATGTACTCATCGATGGCGCTGCCCCCGTGCTTTGTGCCGGTTTCCACATTGTAGCCCAGGGTGAGGGCGGTGTTGATCAGCGCCTTTTGTTCTTCTGTGAAAGAGGCGTAATCATCCGAGGACTCATAGCCGATGCCGCTGTTGGCCCGTACTCCTAACTGGATGCAATAGGCGGTGCGGTATGTGGTCAGATCGTTGATCCGCAGTTCGAAGAACTTCTCCGTAGAGTGCCCGCCAAAGGGGGCCGGAAGGTTTTCACTGAGGGAATACCCTCTGCCGTTGTATTCAATCATGGCGAGGTATCCGTCGTAATCGTTCTCGGCGGCAAAGGCGCTGCCAGGGAAGATCCCAAAGCAGAGCAGCACCGCCATCATCAAGGACAGTACTCTTTTTAGATTTTTCATAACAGTCTCCTTTTAGGCAAAATAAAAAAAGCCCCCGCAGATTTGAGGGAAACCCTCAAACCCACGGGGGCTAAAGCAGATTTATCGTTCCTCTCCATTTTTCTGGCGGGGCTTTTTTCGGGGGATCACCTTGTGGTGCGTATCCCGCTGAGTGAGCCAGACCGCTTCCAAAATAGAAGCGGTTTCAATCCCATTCTGTCGGTAGCCATTGAGGATGCCCTCCAGATAGGATTTAGAGGGCAGTGCGGGGACGTCCTTGTAGGGGCTGTTCATGGTATAGGCCATGACCTCCCGCTTCAGGCCATCCGGGTCTACCACAGTGACAGGCTCCTTCCCGTACAGCCGGGGGAACCCCTCATAAAGGTCCAGGCTCTGCTCATCCCGTTCCGAAATACGCCAGAGGACGCCATCCACAAAGTTGTCCGGCTCCGGCAAAATGGTGGCAACGCCATGCCCGCCGCCATTCATGCAGAAAGCAAGGCGGTATCCCTCCAGACGGACGGTATCCACCACCTGGGCGTCCGGGCAGCGGAAGGCCATCTGGTTCAGGTTCATGTTGGAGCCGTAGGCAAAGTAAAGTTTCCCTTTGGTTTTTCATCATCTCCTATCGTTCTTGATTGCTGCGGTTCTGCAGGCTGGGGTACTGGGATTTGTCATAGCGCCAGGCTCTGTCGCCGGGAAGATTGGAGAGCAGGTGTTCCCGCACATTTTTGTACTCCGGCCCAATCAGGCCGAGGCGGAGCAAAAAGGTGCGGAAGGTGAAGGCGGGATTCTCGCTGATCTCGGTTTTCCGCATCACCGTCCGCTTCTGATTGATGGCCTGGGCGGAGATAGCCAGCGCCAGCGTAATATTGGCGCGCACCTTACCGGCATGGAGGGTGCTCTCAAAACAGCGCCACTCCAATGTGCCGCGATAGAACACCGAATGAAGGTTCAAGGCGTAGTACCGGGTCCAGTTGTAGTGCTCGTAGCTGCCATCGGCCCCTCCATACCATTCCCGCTTGAGGCGCTCCATGGTGGTGTTGGTGGGCAGCTTGCGGATCCTTTCCAACATGGGTTCCCGTACCTTCTGGCACCAGCGTTCCACCCGGCGCTCGTCCACTTTGAGGGCTTTGAACAGGATATCCTCCTTGGAGTACATGATGGACAGGGCGTTCTTCAGGCTCTGCGGGGTATGCTTGGAGGCATCCACATGGACGTGCATCCCGCAGGATGAATTGACCACAGCCCCCGCATGGCGGAGGACCCGCACCACTTCCTGAAGCTTGCCCATCTCGCTGTACTCCAGCTTGGGGGAATTCATCTCCACTTTGTAGGTGTCATCGCCTGTGGAAAGCTGCCTGCGCCCACTCCGATGGGTGGCGCGGATGCTGGCGTCAAAGACAAAGCGCCATATTTTCCCCTCGTTATCGGTGACCTCCCATGGGTCGTAGGTGCGGGAGGAACGGGAATGGGAGGCGGTGGTGCCGAACAGGGCGGCCACCGCTTCCGCAGCCTGCTGGCGGGTCAGCCCCGTCATCTCGATCTCGCAGCCGAAATACTGGTCTTTCAGGTCAATCGACAGCGTTCACCTCCCGATGGGCGGCGGCCAGCCGCTTTCCGATGGCCTCCACCACATTGACGGTGACGCCGTTTCCGGCCTGCTTGTAAAGCTGGGCGTCGGATTGGAGCGGCAGGACAAGGTCGATGCGCTCATCCGTCCATCCCTGGAGCCGCAGGCATTCCCGTGGCGTGAGGCGGCGGATGCGGCATCCGTCCCACACACCGGAGGCTTCCCGCTTATGGCTGTGAATCCCGCCGTTCTGCTTGGCGGTGAGGCAGCGGGCATAGTCCGTCAGCTCCGGTTCCTCGTTCATATCCACACAGCAAAGGGTGCCTTGGCTGCTCCCGGTGGTGATGGTGTGGGCGATTTTCCTGCCCACCCTGCCGCGGCGGGTATTGAGGGTGGGATAGGCCAAATCCACACTGTCGCCGGGATATGCCATTTTATATCCCTTTTTCGTGTTTTCCTTGATGGGGACGCCTGTGCAGTACAGCCCAGTCCTGCCGCCAAAGCCTCCAGCCTGCGCCGCAAGGGTGCAGCTTACCCCTTCTGTGGAGTAGATGCGTTCCCCCTGAGCGCCGGGGAGGATTTGCACAAGAGGCGTTCCTGCTGTTTCGGTGAAAGGAAGTATTTTTCCTCTGCATTTTTCATCAAGATATCCGACAAGGTACACCCTCTTGCGGGATTGAGGGACGCCGAAATCTTTGCTGTTAAGCACCTGCCATTCCACACCATACCCCAATCCATCCAGCGTATGGAGGATGGCCGCAAACGTCCGGCCTCTGTCATGGTTAAGCAGGCCGGGTACGTTTTCAAGGAGCAGATACGCAGGTCTTTTTGCCGCAGTCAGCCGGGCAATTTCAAAGAACAGCGTACCTCTTGGGTCGGCAAACCCTCCACGGTGTCCAGCAATAGAAAAAGATTGGCAGGGAAATCCCCCGCACAGCAGGTCGAAGTCGGGCATTTCATCGGGGTCGGCTTCTCGGACGTCCTCACGGAACCACTCTCCTTTCGTATCGAACAGCGCCCGGTAGCTTTGGTCGGCATATTTGTCGATCTCACAATGGCCTACGCAGACAAAACCTCCGGCCCGGCTGAGTCCTTCCCGGAACCCGCCGATGCCGGAAAACAGGTCAATATACGTTATGGCTTTGGGCATCACGCTCCTTTTTATGGATTTGGTGAAACGCTACTACACAATCAACCGGCATCACCCCTTTCATGGTGCAGTGTCACACTATATGGAAACAACCCGCAGGGGCTGGGGTGAACCCAATCCTGCGGGCTGCTGTTGTTCCTCTTATGCGTAGATTTCTTCTTCAGCTTCCTCGGCTTCATCGGCATCCTCGGCCTCAGCCGCTTCCTGTCCGTCCTCCTGTGGGGCGCTCCAGGCGGCGTATTCGCTGGGAAGGCCCGTGCTGGTGTCATCCTCGTCCTCGCCGGTTTCCCTGCCTTGGGCGGCGTCCCAGGCGCTTTCTTCCTGTTCCTCCCGCCCGGCGGCCTCGGCGTCCTCGAACTCTTCCTCCGCTTCCTCCAGCGCCTGCTCAATGAGCCCGATGATGAACTCCTTTTGCGTCAGGCGGCGGTGGTGGACTTTTTCAAAGCGTTCCAGGTATTCCTTGACCCGCTGGAACAATTCCTCGCTCACCTGAAATGCCAGTGTTCTGCCTTTTGCCATGATTTTGCCAGCCCCTTTCTCATAATGCTCTTGGATGATCATTTCAATAAACTTGCTCATGGTGCTCTCCGTTTCCCGGATCTCCTCGCTGATCCTGTTGTGCAGGTCCAGCGGGATTTTACAGGTCACGCCCTTGGTTTCCACGTCCATCGCTCCTTTGCTTGGTTCTTTCCCTTTCGGGCAACACAAGCATATCCGAAAAGCGAAGAGAAAGCTATTACCAAGACCAACAACCTTTCAGCCAAAGCAGGGGCAACAAACGTCACAAGCAATAACGGCTATGTTGGGGGCTGCTTTGGGGGATTTTACTCATCATCCATGAGGGTGTTGAGAAAGCCGAGCATCTCCGGTGGGATGGCTTCCTCCGGCTGCCGCACTGGCTGGGAAGGGACAGCCTGAAGTTCTTCCCGCAGGATGCGGCGCAGGGTGGACTCCAAGGCGTCCTGCCTGGTACTGTCCAGAATCGCTTTCACCAGGAAGGCGCTTTTCTGGCCTTCCGGCACAGCCTGCAGCAGAGCCCATGCCCGGCGGTGGTCCTCATTCTGGAGGTTTGGGCGGAACATAAAAAGGGGCCTGCTCATCCTTTGCCCACACCGCCCGACAAACGCCCCAAAATCCGCTCGAATCCTTCGGCGTTTACCCGGTCGTCCAGCAGGGCAAAAACCCGGCACAGGCCGTCCTGGGGGGAGACGTTGCGCTTGACCACCGCTGCGCCGCCGCCCAGCATCACCACCGGGATGGCCTTGAGGTCAAACCCCGCTTCCATGGCCGCTGAGAGAAGGCGCTCGGTGTAGAGGCGGCCCTGCTTTTGGATGATGCCGCGGGCGTCCTCATCCATACTGCAGGACTTGCCTGCCAGCACTCGCTCCACCTGGGCGTCGGTAACGGACAGCCCCACATCCCGGCGAACCTGTTCTTTTACCTCGTCGATGCAGCGGATCATCCCCAGTTCCAGGCTCCGGCAGGTGGCGGCGTTGGGAACATTGTTGTCCAGCCGCATCAGGTCCACCGTCCAGCCGCCGATGTCCATGAGCAGGACGGAGGGTTCGTTCTGGAGGAGTTCCGGATGGATCATCAGGGCGGAATACCCCTGTGGGAACAGCTTCACATCCTCGATGGCCACTTTGTAGGGGATGCCCTCGAACTGGAAGCTTACCGGCTGGGAAGAAGGACGAAGGTACTCCCGGAAGGACTTCTTCTCCCTGCCAAACCCGGCCAGAGGAAGGCCGGCTGCGATGGTGACGGAGCACTCCGTCTTGGCGCCCCGCTGCTGGATTTCTTTGGCGATGGCCGCAAGGGTCAGCAGGTAGTAGTTCTCGTTCTCCATCTTGTTTCGCAGGATCGGCTGCCTGCCGGTCCCGCACACGAAGAACTTTCCACCGTACTCCAGCGTGTTCTGCAGGGTGTAGGGTTCATGGGAATAGGCGGTGATACCGGCTGGAAAAGAAAAATGCCGGGTCTTGATGGCGTAGTAGCCATGGTCGATGCCGATGTTCATGGTTTTGCTCATCCTTTCTTGGCTGCTGCCTAAAACTTGGTTTCCTGCTGGTTAAGAGCGAAGCGTATCTTGTTCTTTCCCAGCTGGTAAAGTATTTAGGGGGGAGAGTGTGAGAGGGGGGAAGCGCAAAAACTCCCCAGCCTGCCAGCCGGGGAGTTCCTGAAAAAGGGCGCACTACCCCCTTGGATTTTGAGGGTTTGATTTTGGGCCGTTTTGGGCTTTCTTCAATCTATCTATGAACCTGCCGGAAACTTCTACACTTCCGACAACGGGGAAAAGGGTCGCAGAACGCAAAAAAGCGGGGCCTCCGGCCTGAAAAATCAGGCGGAAGCCCCGCTTGTGGGGTTTCGCTGCGGATTTTGCCTTGGACATCCACGGTAAAACCGTTTTCCGGATTTTCCGTCCAAAAGCCCGCAAACCCGCATGAATACTAAGAAAAAAGGGTTGACATCTTTTTTGTCAACCCTTCATGGTGCCGGTGGCGGGGGTCGAACCCGCACCCTGTTGCCAGGACTGGATTTTGAGTCCAGCACGTCTGCCAATTCCATCACACCGGCCTATTCATGATAGCCTTTATATTATACAAAAATTACAGTCCAGAATCAAGAGGCAATTGAAAAAAAGTAAAATCTCCGAAGAAGATTCTTCGGAGATTTTACCGTTCATTTTCGCCTGTACTATAATTTAACCATTTTATCTGGTTTCATTCCACAGATAGAGCATCAGTCTCCTCGGCCTGTTGACACCTGATAATCTGATAAGCCTCACCTATTTTCCCAAACCCAGCTGTATGTAGGAAACCCCTGCCAGATCTCGCTCGATCTCAAATTTAATATCAGTAATTGTTATTAATATAATAACCGTTCCTTTCTGCTTTGTCAACTATTTTCGAAATAATAAATTGAGCCTGTTGTTTGAAAGATGCGCAGGTTATCCTTATCCCTTTTCCCGCTAATTTTCTCTGTCATCTTCTTTTTTCTTTTTACGAGAGTCCTTTCTATCTTTCACAGAATTTGACTTGATTTTCCTGTGTGCTGCCTCCATAATAATAGATAAGCTTTCATCTAATTTGAAAAGGAGGAATCAATATGGATAGTTCCACAAGTCGTTCTCTCCGCCCCGGATTATTTTTCCGAAGGGAGCTCTTCAAAATCTTTTGGATCTCCCTCGTGATTTTTTTCCTGTGCTGGGCTGTCTCCTATTTTGTCTTTTACAGCAATCAGGATCTGACCGCAGGGTTGTTCAATACCATCTCCCAGATGTTTCAGGAAAACGGTGTCTATACCGAAAGCGGTGGTATTTCTTTTTTTGCATTGCTTTTTAACAATATTCGGGCATCAGCACTGATGGCCATTTTGGGAATTATTCCCTTTTTGTTCCTTCCGGCTATCATTCTTGGTTATAATGCGGTAATTATCGGCATTGCCTGTGCCTTTTCTATGGCAATGGGAACCGGGGTATCCTTCTTGGTTCTGGCGCTGCTGCCCCATGGTATCTTTGAAATCCCGGCTTTGATTCTCTCTGCCGCCCTGGGCATTTATCTGTGTAAGGAACTGGTTAAAAAATTGGTGGGAAGAAGCAGGCTGGCCTCCTTCAGCGGCGTTTTTCTCTCTATGCTTCGCTTTTATCTCTGCGTTATTCTGCCTCTCCTTGTCGTGGCAGCTCTGGTGGAAACTTATATCACCCCCTGGTTGCTGACAACATTGCTGTAAAACATATAAAAGAGCCTGCTTTTAGCAGGCTCTTTTTATATGACACGGATCTTTTTAGTCTCCCATGCTGATGCCCAAATCCCGGGCGGACTGAATAAGCTCACAGTCCACCGGCACTTTTTTCAACTTGCCTGCCACCTCGCTGAGAGGAACAGGTACAATGCATCCGTTTTGCAGTGCCACCATATTGCCAAACTTTTCTTCTTTGATGAGCTGGGCCGCCGCTGTTCCCAAACGGGTGGAAAGCACACGGTCGTAGGCGCAGGGGCTGCCGCCTCTCTGGAAATGTCCTGGAATGGTGACCCGGATCTCCTGGCCGGTTCTCTCTCCTAGTTCACGGGCAAGCCGGTAAGAAATGGATGGTTCCACCATCTGGGCGCGGGAGGCTTTGAATTCTTTCTTGGACATTTTTGCTTCCTCTTTAGAGAGAGCTCCCTCCGCAACTGCCAGAATAGAAAATCCTTTTCCGGCCTTGTTGCGGTCTTTGATCACCTTGGCTACCTTGTCCGCATCATAGGGGATTTCGGGGAGAAGAATGACATCTGCCCCTCCGGCAATGCCGGCATGAAGGGTCAGCCAGCCCACCTTGTGACCCATAATTTCTACGATGAACACCCTGCCGTGGGAGGTAGCTGTGGTGTGGATACAGTCGAGAACATTGGTCGCGATGTCCACCGCGCTTTGGAATCCAAAGGTAGCGTCTGTTCCCCACAGGTCATTGTCAATGGTCTTAGGCAACGTCACCACATTGATCCCCTCTTGGCTCAGGAGATTGGCTGTTTTATGGGTCCCGTTGCCTCCCAGAATGACCAAACAGTCAAATTTCATCTTTTTGCAGGTTTCCTTCATGCGGGCCAATTTGTGTACATTGTTTTCATCCGGCACCTGCATCAGTTTAAAGGGCTGCCGGGAGGTGCCCAAAATTGTACCGCCCCGGGTCAGAATCCCTGAAAACTCCGACTCTTTCATGGGATGGCAGTCTCCCTCAATCAGTCCACGGTATCCGTCCCGAATGCCGTAGATCTCCACATCCTTCCCCATCTCATGATATAAGGCTTTTGCCACGCCTCGCAGTGCCGCATTGAGTCCCTGGCAGTCTCCGCCGCTTGTGAGCATACCAATTCTTTTCATAGGATTCATCCTTTCTTTTTCATACGCTCTGATCTCGTAGAATATTAAATCCTTGTCTACTTCAAGTATAAGATATAAATATAGGAATATCAACTAAAAATTTCTTTTTTACCTTCTTTATTCTGTCCATTTCTCTGTGCCCTCAATGAAATAAATACCAAATCTCTCATGAAAAAGCGTCCGGATTCCCACCGGACGCCTTTATCCTGTCAGCTGCTGGCGCAGGCTGCCCAATATTTTCTTTTCCCTTCGGGAAACCTGAACCTGGGTCATTCCCAACACTTTTGCCACCTCAGTCTGGGTTTTCCCGCCAAAATAGCGCATGACAATCAGCTTCCGATCCCGTGCATCCAGAGTGGTGATCACCTCCCGCAAAGATAAAAGATCTGACACATTCTCTTCATGGGAGGCAACGGGGATATCAAATTGTCCTCCACCCTCCTCCTCGTTTTCCGTCAAGGAGACCGGCGGCTGGGCAGCGCCTACCGCCTCCACCACAGCAGCCACATCGACCTGCAGCTGCTGGGCCAATTCGGATACGGTAGGCTCTCGGCCTAATTTCACCGCCATCTGCTCCCGGGTCCTGACACATTTGAGGGAGAGCTCTTTGAGGGTACGTCCCACCTTAACACTGCCTCCATCCCGAAACAGCCGTTTCATCTCTCCCAGGATGACTGGTACTGCATAGGTGGAAAATTTGACCCCCCGCTGGGTGTCAAAGGCATCTGTCGCTTTGATGAGCCCCATGCAGCCTGCTTGGAACAGATCGTCGTATTCAATGCCACGCCCCTTAAATCGATGGGCGCAGGAGTGAACCAGCCCCAGGTTGTTTTCAATCACCTGTTCCCGGGAACTTTCCTGTGTTTTCAAAGCCATGCCCCCTGTCCAAAGTTATGTAGAGGCATCTTATTTTCCCTTTTCCCCTATTTTTTTGGTTAGGGTAACTACTGTTCCTTTGCCCAAGGTGGAACGGACAGTGACTTTATCCATAAAGGATTCCATAACAGAAAACCCCAGTCCAGCCCTCTCTTCTCCTGGTGCGGTGGTAAAAAGAGGCTCCATGGCCTGCTTGACATCCTCAATACCGCAACCCCGATCCTTGATCTTGATCATGAATACCCGATTCTCTAATACCCGGGTCTCGATATAGATGGTGCCTATGGTGTCCCGGTAGGCGTGGACAATACAGTTGGTCACCGCCTCGCTGACCGCCGTCTTAATATCGGCGATCTCCGCCACTGTCGGATCCAGCTGGGCTGCAAACGCAGCTACAGCAGAGCGTGCGAATCCTTCGTTGACAGATTTTCCGGGTATCTTCAGTTTCATTTCATTGATGATATTCATCCCTTGCTGTCCTCCTCTATTTTTCGTCGTCCATCTGCGCCACACGGTGCAATCCCGCAATCTGCATTACCTTGCGGATGTTTCCATGGGCACCTTGTATTCTTACCTCTCCGCCAAAGGACTTCATCAGCCGTACCCGGCCCATGACCAGCCCAATGCCGGAGCTATCCATAAACCCTACATCAGAAAAGTCTAAAATCATGGTTTTCGGCCGTACCCGTTCGGCCACTCTATCGATCTCCTCCCGCAGTTCCCCGGCACAATGATGGTCAATTTCGCCAATGAGAAATACCATCATCAGCTCCTGGGATGTCTCTATTCTCAGCATTTTGCTTCCCCTCCTTATTGCCACACATTATTGTACTGCTTGTCCTCATTTACCATGTTATCCGGCGTCCCAATGACGGCAAACACAAAAATCCGATACCATATCTCTATGGTATCGGATTTCCCATAAAATATTGGTCGAAGCAGGTTCGCCCTTTTGCTCTTCTTTTATCGATTTTGGAGGATTGCCGTCATCTTTTCCCGCATGGAGGTGGCAAGATAGAGAGAACCGCAGATAAAAAGGGCATCCTCTGGCAAAAGCCCCTCCATAGCAAAGGAAATCGCTGCGTCATAGCTTTCAAAGGCTTCTGTCTCCTGACAATAGGGTCGAACCAAATCCGCCAGCACCTTGGGGTCTAAAGCTCGGGGATTTTCCGGCCGGATGGCGGCGAATTTCTTCACGTGGGGCGCCATGAGGGCAGCGCAGGCTTGGTAATCCTTATCAGAAAGCATACCCATGATAACGGTAACCTTTTTATCCAAAGACGCCACCACCCTCTCCATGGCCTCCATGCCAGACAGGTTATGCGCCCCATCCAGGACAATAAGGGGCGAGCGGCTGAGCACCTCCATCCGGGCCGGAAAGCGGACTGAGGCCAATCCTTCTTTGATGGCGGTATCAGAAAGAGCATATCCCTTACTCCGAAGGGCCAAAAGGGTCTCCACAGCGGTGATGGCGTTGGCGATTTGGTGCTGCCCCGCCATCGAAAGCTCCAGCTCCATGTCCCGGTACACAAACCGGGAGCCCAGCATATTCTCTTCCAATATCTCCGCAGAGGCAAAGTTGCCCATCACGAGGAGGTTCTCGCTTTCGGCGGCATGCTCCATAATCACCGCCAACGCCTCCGGCTCCTGAAGAGGATAACAGACGGTAATGCCGTGGGGCTTGATGATCCCGCATTTTTCCATAGCGATTTGGGAAAGGGTATGGCCCAATATCTCCACATGGTCCAGGCTGATGGAACAGATCACCGACGCTTCCGGTGTACCAATAACGTTGGTGGCATCGAATCTTCCTCCCAATCCCACCTCCAGGCAGACAATGTCGCAGCCCCGCTCGTAAAACCAAAGAAAGGCTGCCGCCGTAATAGCCTCAAACTCCGTGATAATCTCATCCTTGGCCGCCATGGCTTCGATCTCCGGCCGCACCCGGTCCATAAGGGCGGAGAGCTCATCTTTGCCGATCATTTCCCCGTCAATCTGCATCCGCTCCCGAAACTCCACCACATAAGGGGAGATATACTGCCCGGTCCGGTATCCCGCTTTGGACAGGGCGGCCGCGATCATCGAGGTGGTAGATCCTTTCCCATTGGTCCCTGCCACATGGATAAACTTGAGCTTATCCTGGGGATTTCCCAGCCGCTCTAACAGGATGCGGATTCTCTCCAATCCCGGCCGTGAGCCAAACCGGAGCAGTGAATGGATATACTGCAGTGTTTCTTTATAGTTCATGGCTTCTCCTCACCAAAAGAGGCCAGCCCATCCGGCCGGCCTCTCTTTTGTTCTGTTATTTTTTAGAGCGCTTTGAGGCTTTCCTCAATCTTGGCAAGACGCTCTTTGGATTTGGCCAGCTTATCCCTAATTTGATTCACCACATGTTCCGGCGCTTTGGAGACGAAATTTTCATTCTGCAGCTTCTGCTCGTTCATGGCAATGTCTTTCTCGCAGGAAGCCTTTTCCTTCTGGAGCCTTGCCCGCTCCTTCTCCTTATCCACCAGCTCGTCCATGGGGATCAGGGCACGGGCGGCGTCGGTGATGACCTGTACAGCCCCTTCTACCTGGAAGGATTCCGCTACCTCCACGTCAGAGGCGGAGGCTAGGCGCTCTATAAACATCTTGCACTGGGTGAAAACATCCACAAACTTTGTCTCAATAAAGACACGGGCTTTTTTCTTGGGAGGTACGTTCATCTGGGCCCGGCAGTTACGGATGGCACGGATCATCTCCATAATCTTGGTAAAGTCCTTTTCCTCCGTCTCAAAGCAGAGAGCAGGATCAAATACCGGCCAGGGGGAAACCATAATGCTCTCGCCCTCATGGGGCAGGGCCTGCCAAATCTCCTCAGTGATAAACGGCATAAAGGGATGCAGCAGTTTCAGGATGCCGTTCATCACATAGACCAGCACCTGCTGAGCTGCCAGAGCAGTCTCCCCTCCAGCCTGCAGGCGGGTTTTGGTCAGCTCAATATACCAGTCGCAGAAGATATCCCAGACAAAATCATATAGCTTCTGGACCGCGATGCCCAGCTCAAATTTATCCAGGTTATCGGTGACCTCTTTGACCAGGTTGTTATAGATGGAAAGGACCCATTTGTCCTCAATGCAAAGCTCGCCCGGGAGCTCCGGCTTTGTCAGCTCGTCGGAAAGGTTCATCAAAATAAACCGGGAAGCATTCCACAATTTATTGGCAAAGTTACGGCTGGCATTGACCTTATCCTCCGAAAAACGCATATCATTGCCGGGGCTGTTGCCGGTGGCCAGCGTAAAGCGCAGGGCGTCGGCGCCGTACTGGTCGATGATTTGCAGCGGATCAATACCATTGCCCAAGGATTTGCTCATCTTGCGGCCCTGGGCATCCCGTACCAGACCGTGGATCAGTACCGTCTTAAAGGGCACTTCTCCCATGTGCTCCAGTCCCGAGAAGATCATCCGAGCCACCCAGAAGAAGATGATGTCATAACCGGTGACCAGGGTGTCAGTGGGATAGAAATATTTCAGTTCCTCCGTCTGTTTCGGCCACCCCAAGGTAGAGAAGGGCCACAGGGCAGAGGAGAACCAGGTATCCAGGGTATCCGGATCCTGGGTCAGATGGGTACTGCCGCATTTGGGACAGGTCTTAGGCTCATCCATGGCGACTACAGTCTCTCCGCAGTCGTCACAATACCAAGCCGGGATTCTGTGTCCCCACCAAAGCTGACGGGAGATACACCAATCCTTGATGTTCTCCATCCAGTGGTAATAAATCTTGTCAAAGCGTTCGGGGACAAACTTGGTCTTGCCCTCCTTCACCGCTTCCACAGCAGGCTTTGCCAGAGGCTCCATCTTGACAAACCACTGCTTGGAAACTCTCGGTTCCACTGTGGTATGGCAGCGATAGCAGGAACCTACATTGTGGGCATGATCTTCCACCCGGACCAGATATCCCTGTTTGTCCAGTTCCTCAACAATCCGTTTTCTAGCCTCATAGCGGTCCAAGCCTGCATACTCGCCGGCATTTTCATTCATGGTAGCGTCATCGTTCATAATGTTGATGACAGGCAGATGGTGCCGCAGTCCCACCTCAAAGTCGTTGGGATCGTGGGCTGGGGTGATCTTAACTACGCCGGTTCCAAAATCCATCTCCACGTAGCTGTCCGCCACGATGGGGATTTCCCTGTCGGTCAGGGGGAGTTTCACCATCTTGCCCACCAGATGTTTATACCGCTCGTCGTCGGGATGGACGGCCACCGCAGTATCGCCTAACATGGTTTCCGGACGGGTGGTAGCAAGTTCAACAAACTGGTCAGTGCCCACAATGGGATAGCGCAGATGCCAGAAGTGGCCCGCCTGCTCCTCATATTCTACCTCGGCATCCGAGATGGAGGTTAAGCAGTGGGGGCACCAGTTAATGATTCTTTCACCCCGATAGATGAGGCCTTTGTTATAAAGGTTGACAAATACGGTTTTGACCGCTTCGGAACAGCCTTCATCCAACGTAAAACGTTCCCTCTCCCAGTCGCAGGAGGAGCCCAGTTTTTTCAGCTGTTCGATAATGGTGCCGCCGTACTGTTCTTTCCATTTCCAGGCCCGCTCTAAAAAGCCTTCCCGGCCCAAGTCCTCCTTGGTCAGGCCCTCTTTCTTCATGGCCTCTACAATCTTGGCCTCAGTTGCAATGGAGGCATGGTCGGTACCCGGCATCCACAGGGTAGAATATCCCTGCATCCTCCGGTAGCGGATCAGGATATCCTGCAGTGTTTCATCCAGGGCATGCCCCATATGAAGGACGCCGGTGATGTTTGGCGGCGGAATGACGATGGTATATGGTTTTTTGTTATGATCCACCTCAGCGTGAAAATATCCGCCGGCAAGCCAGAAGTCGTAGGTCTTGTCCTCCACCTGCTTGGGATCATACACCTTGCCTAATTCTTTTGCCATGTTGATGATTCCCTCCCATTTTTATCCGCCGGAATGGCCCGGCTTCCCTTATCAAAATACGAGCCTCACCGGCGCGCAGGGATTTGCAAATCTTTGCGCTTTGGCTTTCGCCCGTCTTTCTCATTCCGCGAGACAAAACAAAAGCCATTCTTATGCGCAAAATACTAAATTATATTATCCCTTAGGAAGCCCCTGGTGTCAAGTGGAATTTCTGGACTTTCCCCCATCAGAGCACTCCAATATTCCGCGATTTCAAAAGCGGGCAGGAATTGTTCTCCTGCCCGCTTTTGAAAGATGACTTATTTTTCGATCATAGTCCGCCACAGACCGTGGAGATTGCAGTATGCATAAGCTGAAACCGGCTCGTCGTCTGTCAGGGCAAACTCTGCTTTTGGCGCCTCGTCAGGACACAGCCCCTTTCTCTGGCCGCCGTGTTTTGTCTCCAGGTAGATCCACTGGATAGAGTGCTCTTCGGTCATGGGATGATGGGTGCTGCCTACCTCTACAGAAACCTTGTCGCCTTCTACCTTGACCACCGGCAGGTGTTTTTCCCCTGCTGCCTCGGTGGAGTTAGCTACCAGTTCCTGCATAGGCTCACCACAACAGATGATGGGAACCCCCGCGTTGTGGATCATTCCCACCAGGTTGCCACAATGCTTACAGATGAAAAATCTTTGATCGTGCTGTGCCATAGGTATATCTCCTTTCTCTTTAGGACAACATGTCCAAAATTTCCTGTTTGCTTTTCGTCCCCACCGCATTTTTCACAATTTGGCCGTCTTTCACCACCAGCAGGGTAGGAATACTCATGACGCCATAGCGGGCAGCAAGCTCCGGCTCATCGTCTACGTTAACCTTGCCCACCTTGACCCTTTCCGCCGTTTCCTCTGCTACCTGGTCAATGATAGGAGCCACCGCCCGGCAGGGTCCGCACCAAGGCGCCCAGAAATCCACCAGCACCGTCTTTTTCGCGTGAAGGACTTCTTTCTCAAAGTTTTCTTTGGTAAAGTTTTGAATTTTCATTGCCTTTCTCCTTTGGATCTATTTTCTCTCTGGTAGTGTGCCCATTCCAAGGAGATTTAGCAAAATGGATGCCTATTCTTTCGTTTCTCTTGACTGTTGGGGAATCGATTCCTGGGAGGTGTTTTCTTCCTGCAGCGCATCCTGCAAAAGCTTGCGCATAGGTGAAGATGTAGGGACATCTCCGTCATTCTTCGGCGTTTCCGGCTTCTGGAGCTCCGGATGTCTCTTTTCCCAGATCAGCAGTAACACTAGCGCCGCGATTCCCACTCCAGAGATAATGCTTCCGACTACCACCTCGGCCGGAAGGAAGGTCAGGGTAATTTCATGCTCGCCCGCCGGCAGATCGCAGGCCAGCAGAGCATCCATAACCCGATAGGTCTCTACCTTTTCGCCATCAATCTTGATGGTCCAGCCATCCTCATAGGGGATGGAGGTATACAGCACCATATCTTCCGGGGCGTTCACGGTGGCGGTCAATTTGGTTTCGTTGACCTTTTCAAGGTTTACCTCATTTTCTTTGAGCTGCGCAATGGCCTCCTCAAACAGCTCCCGGTCAAAGGTATAGAAATAGGCGTCCTTGATGTAGACTTCGCTTTCGGTCAGGGTCATGGTCAGCTCGAGAGTTTCCCCTGCGGAAAAATCTCCCATATTCATGATGTGATAGGTCTCATTGTCAAAGAAGGTATCCAGCCAGCCATCGTTGACCCAAAGGTTGACCTTCCGCTCATAATTGGAGGGGAAATAGCAGTAAACCGGGCCATCAATATTGTTCTGGATGGTATAGTCCACCTGGGCGGTCACCCCTTCGGTGACCGGCGAATATTTGATATGGTCTTCCGCTTGTTCCTCCTTGAGGTTGACAAGGTCGGTATTTATAATTGTTGCCGGCCGGAAAAACTCCTGATATTCGGTGCCCAGCATGGCGCTGAGCAGCTGATTTTGCAGTTCAAAGGGGTTATCGTTGTCGATAGCCACCTCTTTGACCTCCGAAGCCGCTGGGAACACAATGGGCAGCACATTGGGATTCTCATAAACGCCAATGCCGTTTTCCTCAAAGGCCAATTGATAGGGCTTGTCCATCGTCCCCTTGTCTAGGACATACTTGATACCGAAAACAGAATCTACAATTTCGGTGGCGCCTAGGTACTTGGTCCAGTGTCCTCGGGCACTCATTCCCAGCTTGAGCATCATGTTAATGGCTTTTTCGTTGAGGGAAGAACTGGAATGGGACAGTCCATAAAGGCCTAAGGTCATATTGTCGTTGACCATGCGGGTAAAATTCTTCTCGCTCCGATAGAAACTGCCATCCCGCTCATACATCTCATCCACCACCGGCTGGGTGGGGTCCATAAACTCCCGGTAGGAAGTCCGGGTAGAGTAGACGATGTCCTCGTCCTGGGCCTGGATGGTATTCCAGGCAGAGGCGCCCATCTCCAAAAACACAGTAAAGACAAGTACTGCGGGAACCACAGCCTCTGCCTTATCCTTGTGCTGAAGCAAAAGCATCCCCACATAGATGGTAGCGGTGATTACGGCCAGCCAGATAGAGTTTTCTGGAGAAATATATTCAAAGGCAAAGTGATCGGTCAGTGCGATGAGGAAAAGCAGTCCTGCATAGCACTTGATAATAGAGGCAAAGGGTACCTCTTTGATCCGCTCAAATGCCTCTCTGGCAAAGATGAGCAGCAGGAAACAGAACATGAAAGCGTAGCGGTAATTCAGCCAGTTAGGCACTGCAAAACCGTGCCACATAAGATCAATGGTGCGCACGTTCATGGAGATAAACATGATCCCCAAAATCCCTGCGGAAAGAAACTTTCTGCGCAGGGAAATGTTCTTGTTGAGGAAATACAGCGGCAGAAGCACCAGGGTGAGCACACCGCAGTAGATCATGGGCAATCCTTCCGGCCGCAGGGTATCGTAGGAAGAGGGAAGGAGCTTGGAGAAGAACTGGAAAAAGTCAAACTGGGAAACAGGGCTAAAGTCAGGCGTGGAAAATCCCAGCTTGCCCAGGCGCAGGGAATACATGGTGGGCAGCAGAATAATCGCCGCAATGGCCACCGCGATGGCGGCGCAAAGCATGAACCAGCCGAATTTCCGAAGGAATCGGCGGAATGTGCCCACTTCCTCCCGGCTGAAGTAGTAGTAAAGGAAATAAAGGAAACAGAAAATCCCCACCATGTAACCGATGTAATAGTTGGCTAAAAAGCAAAGGGCCAAGGGGATGATAAACAGAGCAAACTTTCGCTTGTCCACCAAGCGTTCGATGCCCCAGATAATCAGCGGCAGGGCAATGAGACCATCCAGCCACATGATGTTATTGGCCTCCGCCACCACATAGGCCATGGTAGCGTACATGAAAGAAAAAATCAGGGTGGATATTCTGGAAGAACGCTTTTGATAATTGAGATAAATGGCCATGGTCAATCCGCAGGAGCCGATCTTGAGCAGGGTCATGGCCAGGATGGCCTCGGTAATCATGGTGTCGGGAAAAAGCAGGGTTAAAAAGCTAAACGGGCTTGCCAGATAGTAGGCATACAGCCCCAGCATCTCTCCGCCCAGAGCCCGGGTCCAGGAATAAAGCAGGCCATCGCCGCCTAAAATGGCGTCCCGCATCCGCTCAAAGTAGTAAACGTACTGGCCGTTTAAATCTAATACCAAGAGAGAATTTTCCCCAAAGGGAAAGACAGAAAACAGCGCATAGACTGTCCACATAACGAGAATAGGGATAAAAAATGCGGCCACCAAATGGCCCTTATCCTGCAAAGGATTTTTTATTCGATGATGCTGCACGGGTAGCGCCTCCTGACATTTTTAAGAATGATGGTGTGGTTGGATGTCTTCTGAAGATCTCGTCTTATCATCCGTGGTCTCACTGACGATATATCTTGGGCGGAACTTGACCTCATCATAGATGCGGGCAATATAGTAACCGATAACCCCCAAGCTAAACATAATGATGCTGCCGATGATGAGCAATAACAGGATGACGGTAGGAAAACCTGCCTCCGAATGTCCCAGCAGCTTGCTGATCAGCGTTTGCAGTCCTAAAACGACGGCAAAGACGAAAAATACAAAGCCACAGATGGTCACCGCCTGCATCGGCGCTGTGGAAAAGGCGGAAATAGAGCGGATTGCGTAGCGGAATAACTGTCCCACCGACCATTTGGAGGTACCGGCATGCCGAGGCGGCACCTGGAAATAGACAACGGTGGTCTTATAACCCACCCAGCTGGAAAGCGCTCTGAAAAAGGTTTGTCGCTCCGGCATGGCATTGAGGGAATCCACCACCGGCCGGCCCATCAGCTTAAAATCAGAACAGTTTTCCAAATCGATCTTGCCCACGGCCTTAAGCAGTCCGTAAAACAGCTTGGAAAAACCTTTGTAAAAGATATTCTCTTTTCCCCGGGAAGATTTTCTCGCTTCCACCACATCCACATCATTATGCTCCCAGATGCGGTACATCTCCACAATGGTTTCCGGCGGATGCTGCAGGTCACAGTCCATGACCACCATGCAATCGCCCCTTGCCGCCTTCAGGCCGGCGAAGATGGCCCCCTCCTTGCCGAAATTGCGGGAAAACCGCAATCCACGAATTTGTGAATTTTGTTCGGCTTGCTCTGCAATGGATTGCCAGGTGCCATCGGAGGAGCCGTCATCCACAAAGATCATCTCATAGGGGATGGAGGCCTGCTGCATATGTTTTTTGACTTCTGCGGCGGCGGCCGCTATATTCTCCTGCTCATTATAAGCAGGAACCACAATGGATAATAGTGGCACTACAAACTTCCTCCTCTACTTCTTCTTGAAAATCCACAGTTTGGAAAACACATAGTTGAGGACTATGACCACCACCTGGGCCATAATCTTGACCACCAGATCGTTCATGTGGCAGTAGTCCACCAGAATCACCAGCATTCCCGTGTCCACCACACCGGAAAAAATCCGGGCAGCCACAAAGGAGAAAAGCTCCCGAAAGATGGCACGGGGAGATGTATCTTTGCTTTCAAAAACATAGATCTTATTGGTCACATAGGCGAAGAGGACAGATACTGCCCATGCAATAATGTTGGAGGCCACCATAGGCACTCCAAATAGATTTTTCAGTCCCAAATATACGACAAAGTTCACCAGCGTGGTCAACCCGCCGAAAAATACATACAGGACGATCTCTTTGTATTGGATGAGAAGTCCTTTGATCTTATCTATCATTTCCTATGTCCCCTGTTCCTCAGCTTGTCCACACCATAAGAGTGCCAAAATCATGTTTCATTTATCCCAGCCCCCAAAAAATTGAGAACCGGGAGGATGCTCTTCTCATTTTAGCATGACCGAGGGGGATGTCAAGGCAAAACCTGTTAAAACACAGGAAAGGCCAGGGATCTGTGTCCCTGGCCTTTCCTCGGTTCTGAAGGCTATAGAATAATGCAGATCAGCCCCGAGCAGCCCTCGTTAATAATCCGCTCGATGGTTTCCTGTAAGCGAATGCGGGCTTCTCCCGGCATGCGGTAGAGTTTGTTGTGAAGCCCCTCATTGACAAGCTCATGGAGAGATTTGCCAAAAATGTTGGACTCCCAGATCTTTTGGGGGTTTTCCTCAAATTCCTGAAGCAGATATCTAACCAGCTCTTCCGACTGTCTTTCACTGCCCACAATAGGATTGACCTCGGTGGTAATATCCGCCTTCATCATATGGATAGAGGGCGCCGATGCCTTGAGGCGGACGCCATACCGGCCCCCCTGTTTGACAATTTCCGGCTCTTCCAGGGAAAGCTCCTCTAGTGACGGCATAACAATGCCGTATCCGGTGGCTTCCACCTCTTCCAGGGCGCCTTTGATCTTGTCATATTCTTTCTTCACCCGGGCCAGCTCAATCATGCAGGGCATGAGCCCCGCTTCACCGTCGATCTGCAAACCGGTGGCCTCTCCCAGCACCTGATAGAACAGAGAGGCCTGTAGATGAATCCGCAGGCGGGCCCTGCCTACGCCGTAATCCAGGGAGGTCACATCCGCACCGGTGATGTACTCACATTCGCTGACGGAAGCAAAAGCGGTCTTGACCGCGCTCATATGGGTAATTCTCGCCGCGCAGCCCTGGATGGCCCCATAGGTTGCGGATTTCAGCCAGTGATCCTTCGGAAGTGTAACCAGCCATTTGGGAATCTCCACCGAGATTTCCTTGACGGGAAATTCCTGCAAAATGGTGGAGAGGATGTCTTTGATATCACTTTCCTCAATATCCAGACAGTTGACCGCCACCACTGGCACACAGTATTTTTCCTCCATCTGATCCCGCAGCTGTCTGGCTTGAGGCGTATTGGGGTACATGCAGTTTAAAAGGATAATAAAAGGTTTGTCGATCTCTTTGAGCTCCTTGATAACCCTTTCCTCTGCTTCTTCATACTCGGCTCTTGGTATATCGGAGATGCTGCCGTCGGTGGTCACCACAAGCCCGATGGTAGAGTGATCGCTGATGACCTTCTGGGTGCCGATCTCCGCTGCCATGTTAAAGGGGATTTCCTGCTCAAACCAGGGGGTCTTGACCATCCGGGGCATTTCGTTTTCTATGTATCCCAGGGAACTGGGGACAATGAAGCCCACACAGTCGATCAGCCGGACACTGAGTTCACTGCTTCCGTCCAGGCTGATAGAAACAGCTTCCTCCGGAATAAATTTGGGTTCGGTGGTCATAATGGTCTTCCCTGCAGCGGACTGAGGCAGCTCATCTACCGCCCGCTCCCGCCGGAAATCGCTGTCGATATTCGGGATGACCAACGTTTCCATAAAGCGTTTGATGAAGGTCGATTTTCCGCTGCGTACCGGGCCTACGACACCAACGTAGATGTTGCCATCGGTGCGCCGGGCAATGTCTGTATATATGTTACGGCTTTCCATGCCTCCAGTTCCCCCTTTGATCTTCAGTGTATGTTGTTAATCTAAAATCGGAATCAGGATCATGCCTCGTCTTCTCACCCTTTCATCCTCCAAGCCGTTTTCCTCCATGACCGCCTGGACAGAAGTATTAAAGCGTTTGGCAATATCCCATATATCCTCCGATTCATCTGCGTAGTAGATGGTCAATGCGCTGTCGTCGCCGTTTTTCTCTTTTTCTCCCGCCACCTCAATGTCGGTGAGAAGCTGCTGCTTCATCATGTCATAGACGCAGCCCATAAATTTTACGTCACAGCGCACTTCCAGATTCCGGGAACTGAGGGTGAAGGCATTGGAAATCACCGAAGCGTCCAGCTCACACACCGGGCTTTCTGGTACATTTTGCTGGCTGATGTTTTCGCTGATGTCGGAGGAACGCTCCAAATAGACCGGTTCATTCTGGGCATTCATGGCAAAAAGGCTGACAGAAAGCCGGGCGGATACCACTACACAACCTTCTCCGGGTTTGCATGAGATAATCTCCAGCCGACTCCAGAGATCAACAATAACGCTGAGCTCTTCATCCAGGTCCAGCGTTGCTTTGACCATACTCTTTTCGCTGATAACCCCGGAAAGCTGCATCATAGTGATAGGGCTCAAGGAAGGCTTTATCTCGTGGGTGGTAGAGTAAGCGTCGCAGATAGCCGCCACTGTATTTTTCCGATATGCCTTGGCTGTTGCGCAGAGGGTTATATCGCCATCGATGACCCGAGTTTCCCCATCAATATCCGGTTGGGGCTGCATATCCCAGGAGATAGGCTCAAACCGCACGTCACATTGGCAATCCTCATCCACACCGGGCATATCCAGGATCTGGCTGATAGGGATGGTGTTCTCCATAACCTGGGGCCTGGGATCCTCCTCCGCCGCATACAGGGTGTGGATCATCAGCTCCCCTTTGGCCACGATTTTGCCGGTGATCACCTTGCAGTCGGTGGTATTGGCACAGAGTTCGCAGCGTATGATAGAAGAGATAGGAGGTTTTCCTGGGCTCAGTTCCAGTTCCTCCTGAATGGAAAACTGGCGGCTGACATAGCCCACCAGATCGGTGGCGTCAAAAGTCCGCCGGCGCAGCTGAACACCTCCACCCTCTGCATTTTCCATAAACTGCTCTTCTCTCGGTGCTGTTACCTTAACAAAGAGGGAGATGGCCCCCCGCACATCCAGACGGCGCTGGTTTACTGCCCGGCAGTTGGCATAATCCACCCGCGGGCGCACGATAATTACCGGATTTTCTGCCGATGTCTTGAGGTCACAGGATTTATTCAGGGTAATTTTGTGCTCACAGCACCGAATTTGGGAGTTGTCAGATAGATAATACACCATTACATTGACAAAGCCATCGATGAACAGCCGGTCCCCGTTCACACTGGTTTGGATGATTTTAGGGCAGATTTCGCATTTGAGGATGCGCAGAATATCCGGATAGTAGTCTGCCAGCACGATGTCGCATTCCAGAGATTGTTCCAGCGTTGTCTCTAAAACCACTTCATTTATGGTAACCGCCTGCTTTGTAACCTTCAAATCCATAAGGAAGCTCTCTCCTTCTTACTAGTCTTTTGTAACCTACCACATCTATATTCCCCCCCTGTCCCGAATATGCACCGTGTTCGTCCAAATCAGCACAGAAAAAGAGGATGCTTTCCCGCATCCTCTTCTCTCCCTTATGTAAAAAAGGAACGCCTTCGCGTCCCTTTTTCTTTAGGCTGGTTCCTTTTTAATTTTAAAGATCATCCTCAGAATTCCCGCGATAAACTTAGGGCTTTTGATCACTACGATTTTCATACCAAAACCTCCATCAAGACCGTCATATCCGCCCCTTGCTAACACCGCAGCGACCCGATCCCCACAATCAAAAGGCAGATCAGAGATACCACGGCAATAAACTTAAAGGAAAAGCAAAGCGCGATGATGATTCCCGCTCCAAAGGCTATGGTCAAGCACGTCAGTGCCCTGCGGTCCCTCCGACGTCTTGCGGACAATCGACCCACCACCCCTTAGAGTTTGTATAAAACCCGTTAAGCAACCGGTTCTGCTCCATTATACGCCGGCAGATTAGATTGTGTTCGAATCTCTTGCTAAAATGATGAGCAGAGCGCCATTTTTGACCGTAATCCGGGCCTTTGCCTCTAAAATTTCATTGCGGGCGCCCAGAGGGAAACCCTGGGTCAAAACCGCATCGGTCAAAGGGTATTTAACTCCCCGGAGGGTCACGCCCTCGCAGGTATCCGAATAAGAAAACAAGGAAAGTTTGAAGCCTTCTTTCCTTTCCACCTCCACCGTGGTGTTTTCCACAATGGTGGCAATGTTATCCGCATTCATCAGGTAGCCCTGACAGCCATGGCGGCATAGGTAACACAGCGCCTGTATGTTGGCATAGGTGTGATCCAGCGCGCCGCCCAGGCCGCCCAGTAATAAAAAGTAGTCACAGCCTTCCGCAATACCCTGCTTAATCGCAAGCATGGTATCAGTGTCGTCTTTTTCCCTCTCGTAGGTGAAAACCGGCGCAATATCGGGCACCTGATCCAAAGAGTCAAAATCCCCCAAAATAAGGTTAGGAGTAATCCCCAGCCTCTGGGCCAATTTGACTCCTCCATCGGCGCAGATAATATAATCCCCTTCCTCCACCAGCTGCCGCAGGCCGCGGGTATTCATCACAGGGGCGGCTGACAGAATGACACAGCGTTTCATCAGCATTTCCCTCCTTGGATCATTTCAGCTCCCACTCCTTGATATTTTTTGCATCCTCATAAAGTGCCCGGTAATTCTCATGACGGGAAATGGGGATCTTTCCTTCCTCAACAGCTTGGATGACTGCGCATCCTTTTTCACAGGTGTGGGAACAACCGGTAAATTTACACTGAGGAATATACTCCTCAAACTCTCGGAAGCAGTATTGGAGCTGATCTTTGAGGATAACCTCGCACCGTTCTAAATCCACCGAGGAAAATCCCGGTGTATCCGCAATGTAGCCGCCTTCAGGAAGTTCATAAAGCTCCACATGGCGGGTGGTATGCCGGCCACGGCCCAGTTTTTGGCTGATATGGGCGGTTTCCAACTGCAGCCGCTCATCAATGCGGTTGAGCAGGCTGGATTTCCCCACACCGGAGTTACCGCAAAAAGCACTAAGCTTCCCTTGCAGATACGCTCGGACCTGGTCCACTCCCTCCCCTGTCTCATTGGAAACCACAAACACATCAAAGCCGCAACCGCGGTAAATATCCGCAAAAGCCACAGCCTGATCCTTCTGTAAATCCGCTTTGGTTATCACCACCGCTGGATCAATCTCCTTGTGCTCAGCAATCGCAATCAGCTTATCCAGTACCAGGGTATTGGGTGCCGGTTCATCAATGGAGGTTACAAGTATCAACCTGTCGATATTGGCTAATGGCGGACGAACCAGGAAATTTCTCCGGGGCAGGATCCGAGTTACATACCCTTTCCCCTCCTCTGTGGGAGAAATTTCTACCTCATCCCCTACTAGGGGGGTCTGTTCAATTTTTCTAAACTTTCCTCTTGCCCTGCATTCAAACAAGGCTTGGGTGGTTTTTACATAGTAAAAACCACCCAATGCTTTGACAATCAGTCCTTGAATATTCTTCATGTTCATCTTTCTTGTTACTACTAACCGATGGAAGGTGTGGGATCGAATCCGGAAGAATTGTCCACAATGGTTTCGGCCGAGTTTTCGTCGAAGTTGACCGACCACTCCATATAGAGCTTCCCGTTGAGATAAATTTTCACATCTCCAACACCGGTGCCCACAAAGTATCCCTGCCACGACTGATCCTCACTGGGGATCACCGTCTCATCATAGACAATCTCGTCATTGAGGGTTGCCGTCAAATTGGTCTCGTATTGATAGCTCATGGGCAATGGCACAAAGACCCTTGCCTCATTCCCCTCCTGGGTTTGCGTCGATTCACTTTCACTAGAGCCGGAAATGGTCAATGTGACGGCGCTGCCCGACGCAATCTGTGTACCTGCCGCAGGATCCTGCTGGATGACAGTTCCCGCAGGCCGATCGCTGCTGGGATCGGTATTGACCTTGTTGACCTTTAAGCCGCTTTGCTGTAAAAGGGTACGGGCAGTTTCCAGCTGGATGCCCGTGACATTGGGCATGTCAATGAGCTTTTCCTCCGGGCCCAAGCTTACATACAGGATAACAGATGTTCCCGCATCCACTTCCGATCCTTCCACCGGATCGGTTCGGATGACATTCCCCTCTGCCACGCTGTCATTGTATTCCGTCTTCTGGCTGACCTCCAGCCCCATATCCGTCAGCTGTCCGGAAGCCAGTGTCGACTCTACGTTGGCCAATGTAGGAATGGTGATGACCGTCTTGCCGCTGGAGACCTTTACCTTGACCTCCGAACCCACCCGGACGGTTCTTCCCGCCTTTGGGTTCTGTTCGAAGATGATGCCCTTATCATAGGTATCATTAGGCTCCTCAATCTCCACTACAATATCAAAATCTTCATAGAGCTCATCATTGACAATCATATCATAGGTCAGCCCTACAAAATTCGGCAGTACCACTTCTTCTACGCTGGCAAAGGGATTGGCGATCCAGATCATACCCGCCACAAACAGGATGGCAATGACCACAAACGCCAAGGTGATGCCGCCCATAATGGGAATGGCCGGCGATTTCTTTTTCACCGCATCCTCCGTTTTCTGTTTGCGGGCGCTGGCAATAGCCTTTTGGTACTCCGGCTGCTGCTGCATATATTTATACTCAAACTGAATGGAGGGATTTTTCTTAAATTCATCAATGTCCCTGAGCATCTCCGCTGCGCTCTGATAACGACGGCTGCGGTCCTTCTGCATGGCCCGGACGGTAATCTCCTCCAATCCCTCAGGGATATTGGGATTAATCTGCCGCGGGCGCTTAGGCTGGGCCTGAATCTGCTGAATGGCCACCGTCACCGGGCGGTCTGCATCAAAAGGCAGTTCTCCTGTCAGCATCTCAAAGAGCATAACGCCTACGGAATAAATGTCCGTCTTTTCATCGGTGACCTCACCGCAAGCCTGCTCCGGGCTGATATAGTGAACGGAGCCAATGGCCCGGTCGGTGATGGTTTTGGTCTCGCTCCGGGCAAAACGGGCGATGCCGAAGTCCATCATCTTGATGGTGCCATCTTCTAACAGCATAATGTTCTGGGGTTTAATATCCCGGTGAACAATGCCTTTATCATGGGCATGCTGAAGGGCGCGGAGAATCTGCACTGTGAAGTGGACCGCTTCCTTCCATTTGAGCACATGCTGCTGCTCAATATATTCTTTCAGGGTGATGCCATCGATGTACTCCATAACGATCGCATAAACTTTGTCGGCAAAGATCACGTCATAGACCTTGACAATATTGGGATGGCTGAGCACAGCAATGGCCTTGGACTCATTCTTAAAACGGCGAAGCAATTCCTCGTTGGACAGATATTCGTCCCGCAGGATCTTTACCGCTACTGTCCGGTTGGCAGCCCTGTCATGGGCTTTATAGACATTGGCCATGCCGCCGACGCCGATGAGTTCCTGGATCTCATAGCGTCCATCCAGTTTTTTGCCGATGTACTTATCGTTTCTATCCATCAAAGCAAAATCCTCCTGCCCTTACTGTGTGATGACGACAACGGAGATATTGTCCTGTCCGCCATGTTGGTTTGCCTTTTCCACTAAACGCCGGGCGCTCAACTGGGCATCTTCGCTCATCAAGGTCGCGTGAATTTCCTCATCGGTGACGCAGTTGGTGAGCCCGTCGGTACAAATCAGTATTTTGTCATCATCTGCAAGGGTAATCTCATTGTAGTCGATCTCAATATCACTTTGCACTCCCACCGCTCGGGTGATGAAGTTTTTGTTGGGATGGCTTCTCGCCTCTTCTTGGGTGATTTCTCCCTGCTCCACCAAAAACTGAACAATGGAATGGTCCTTGGTGATCTGTTCCAATGTTTCCTTCCCTACTTTATAGGCCCGGGAATCCCCAGCATGGGCAATACACGCCGTATCCCCGCTGATAATCATCGCTACTACGGTGGTTCCCATTCCCTTGAGGTCCTCATCGTTTTGCGCCATGTCATAGATCATTGCGTTGGCAGCGCTGACCGCGGTAAACAGCACAGAACGGATGGAATTTAGCCCCATCTCCTCTTTGTAATGGCTGACAATATTTTTAGATATAATCTGTACCGCAGTCTCACTGGCAATCTTGCCGCCGCTGGCTCCACCCATGCCGTCACAGACCACAGCCCACAGGGTATGTTCCCCGATGGTCCCAGCCTGTAGGCAGTCCTGGTTATTATCCCGGATCAGCCCGGCATCGGTTTCGCTGATTATCCTATACAAAACTACGATTCCCCCTCTAATGCCTGCTGCCGCCGCAGCTGGCCACAGGCAGCATTGATATCGGAACCAAGTTCCCGTCGGACCGTGGTTGTCACACCATAGCCCTCCAAAATATTGGCAAATTTTCGAATACTTTCTTTTGAACCCTTCTTAAAGCCCCGCTCTTTGACCTCGTTGACGGGGATTAAGTTGACATGGCAGTTCTTCCCATGCATCCGCCGGCCCAATTCCCTAGCTGCATCCACACTGTCATTGACACCGCCCACTAGGGCATATTCATAGGAAATACGCCGTCCTGTTTTTTCAAAATAACGGTCGCAAGCTGTGAGGAGCTCATCCATATTCCATCTTTTATTGACCGGCATCATCTGATCCCGGATGGCGTTATTGGGCGCGTGAAGGGAAATAGAAAGGGTCATCTGCAGATTTTCCTCTGCCAGCCGGTCAATCATAGGTACAATCCCGCAGGTGGAAAGGGATACATGCCGCAGGCTCATATTCATTCCCTCCTTGCTGGAGAGGATCCGCAGAAAACGGAGGACATTGTCATAATTGTCCAGCGGCTCGCCGATCCCCATGAGCACCACGCTGTTCACCTTTTCCCCCGAATCCCTCTGGGCGGTATAGATTTCATCGAGCATCTCCGAAGGGGTCAGATTCCTGGCCAGTCCCGCCAGGGTAGACGCGCAGAATTTGCATCCCATCCGGCAGCCTGCCTGGGTAGAAATGCACAGGCTGTTGCCATGCTGATAATGCATAAGAACGCTTTCTACCATCTGTCCGTCCCGGAGCTCATAAAGATATTTTATCGTACCATCTAGGGAAGATACAAGCTTTTTTGTGATTTTTAAGAAATTTATGTAAAACTTCTTGTCAAGGGCTTCCCTTCCCGCCTTAGAAATATTGGTCATTTCATCAAAAGATTCGACCTGTTTTTGGTGTAACCAGGAAAATACTTCCTTTACCTGGAACTTTTTTAACCCCAATTCCATCAGCAGAGGTTCCATCTCCTCCAGAGACAGGGATTTGATATCCATTTGTCCATTTTCCACGATGAAATCACCTCAGCTTTGTAAATACAGCGATAAAGAATCCGTCAGAACCCATATCCTCCGGAAAGATGGTTACCTGGTGGGCCGATTCCCTTGGAGGGAAAAGCCGGTCAAAACATGCAGGCAGGGCACATGGGCCAAATTCCGGATGCTCCTGCAAAAAACGCTCTGTATTCTTTTCGTTTTCCTCCCGGCACAACGTACAGGTGGAGTAGAGCAGTCTGCCTCCCACCTTTACGTATTTTGCGGCGTTTTCCAAGATTTTATACTGGATAGACGGCAGCCCCAAGAGGGATTGCTCCTCCTTGTACTTGATCTCCGGTTTTCTCCGGATGATGCCTAGCCCTGAGCAGGGCACGTCGCACAGCACCCGGTCAGCTGCGGGAAGATCTTCACGGAACCAGGAGGCATCGCCTAATGCGGATTTTATGCAGTCAAGCCCCAGCCGCTGGGCCCCCTCCGCAATGAGACTAATCTTATGCTTGTGAATATCAAAGGCCAACAGTTCCCCTCTGTTTTCCATCAGCTGGGCCATGGTAAAGGCCTTTCCGCCGGGGGCGGAGCACAGGTCATAAACCCGCTCTCCCGGCGCAGGGGCCATGGCCCTGGCGCACAGCTGGGAGGACAGATCCTGGACATGGAAAAGCCCCTCCTGAAAAGCGGATAGGCTCCCCATCTCTCCCGTTCCCGCAAGGGCAAGGGCATTTTCAACGCCCGGCACCGGCTGTGCCTGCACCCCCTCCGCTTCCAAACGTGAAATAAGGGAAGGCATGTCCGTCTTGACTGTATTGACCCGGATATAGAGAGGCGGGCGGCCCAGGGAAGCTTCCAAAATCCCCCTGCACCGGGAGGGGCCGTAGCTTTTCAGCCACCGCTCTACCAGCCATCGGGGACAGGAATAGCGCAGGGACAGATGTCCCGGCAGGTCGCTCTCCTCGTCGGGGAGAGGCAGCTTCTTTTCAGCCCGCAGCACGCTCCGCAGCACCCCGTTGACAAAACCGGAGGCTTTGGACAGGCCCAAGGCCTTGATAAGATTGACACTTTCGTTGACGGCGGCGCTGTCAGGAACGCTGTCCATATAAAGCATTTGATACAGCCCCATCTGCAATGCTACCCGCACCTGTACCGTCAACTTCTCCAGCGGCGTTTTGGAGTGGGCACCGATCACCCCGTCCAATGTCAGCAACCGCTCCAAAGCGCCGTAAAAAAGGGCCGCCGCAAAGGCCCTGTCCCGACGGGGAAGCCCGCTTTGGGAAAGCAAACTGTCTAGGGAAAGGTTGGAATAGCCGCCTTTTTGTTCTACTTTGATGAGAGCCTTTGCCGCGGCCATCCTTGCTTTATCCATCCAGTCCCCGCCTTCCTGTCATTCTTTCAAATGCCTGTATATTGTCTTCTAATCTCTGTTTCTCCGGTTTGCCAAGAGCACCAGACGCAACAGCTGCGCCAAAGAGACCAGCAGTGCTGCCACATAGGTCATGGCCGCGGCGCTAAGCACCCGTTTGGCCCCCTGAAGCTCTCCTTCATCTAACATGCCGCTTTCTCCCAACACGGCAATGGCCCGGCGGCTTGCATTAAACTCCACCGGAAGGGTGACAAACTGAAAGACCGCCACCGCCGCAAAAAGAAGGATACCAGCAATAACCAGAGGCCGGGCGCTCATAATAAACCCAATAATAACGAGAGGAATTGAAAGAGAAGAGCAGATGTTGGTTATCGGGACCAGGCCATTGCGTATTTTGATGGGGAGGTAATTCACCCCATACTGAACCGCGTGGCCTGCTTCATGAGCCGCCACTCCCAGCGCCGCCACCGAAGGGGAATTGTACACACTCTGGGACAACCGGATCACATTGGTCCGGGGATCATAGTGATCGGTAAGCTTTCCTCCGGTCATTTCAATCCGCACCCCATACAGCCCATTCTGATCCAGAATGCGGCGGGCTGCCTGGGCCGCCGTAATCCCCTGCCGGGCATACACCTGCTCATACCGGTTGAAGGTGGATTTCACCTTCAACTGCGCCCACAGGGAAATGAACAGAGCCGGCACCACCAGAATCAAATAATAGTAATCATAGGGATAAAAGAACATGCCCTACCTCCTCACGCAGTACTGCTGTATGGCATTGTACGCCCCAGTTTTGGATAGTATGTGAATAAGGATGAAAAAAATGCGAAAATTATTCTCCCAGTTTCTCGCCTTTTTTGAGGTGATATCCCCGAAGGAAGTCCGCTGACGCCATTCTTTTCTTTCCTTCCAAGGCGATTTCCAGAAATTCCACGGCCCCGTCTCCACAGCCGACGATAAAGCGCTTTTCATCCAACACTTCTCCCGGCTGCCCGGTATACCCCGGGATTTCCTTGGCGGCATAGACCTTGAGCACCTTGCCCCGAAGCTTTGTGAAGGCCACAGGCCAAGGATTGAGTCCCCGGACCAGGTTGTGGATTTCTCTTCCTGTCTTTTGAAAGTCTAGAAGCGCCAGCTTTTTATCCAGCATGGGCGCATAGGAGGAGGCTTCATCCTTTTGAGGTTCTCTGGGTACATCACCCTTTTCAAAAAGGGTGATGGTCTCCATCAGACATTGGGCGCCCAGTTTTTCCATCCGCTCATAGAGTTCTCCGGAGGTTTCATCCTCCCCGATAGGGATGGATCTTTTGAGAATCATGTCCCCAGTGTCCAGCCCTTCCCCCATAAACATGGTGGTAATGCCGGTCTCCTGTTCTCCGTTGATAACGCTCCACTGGATGGGGCCTGCTCCCCGATACTTGGGCAGCAGGGAACCATGTACATTGACACAGCCAAGCTCCGGAATCTCCAGCACCGATTTGGGCAGGATCTTGCCATAGGCGACTACCACAATAAGCTGCGGGGCAAGCTGGCGCAGCTGGGCTACAACCTCCTCATCCTTGAAGGTCTTAGGCTGAAATACAGGCAGCTGATGCTCCATGGCCAGCTCCTTCACCGGCGAAAAGGACATCTGGTAGCCTCTTCCTTTCGGCTTATCCGGCTGGGTATAGACTCCCAGGATCTCATGTCCCCCGTCGATTAGGGCCTGCAAACAGGGCACCGCAAAATCCGGCGTCCCCATAAAAACAATCTTCATCTTTGCTCCTCCCCCGTTTTTCAAGGAGGCTAATCCTCCTGCATCATCCGGACGGCAATGTCCTTAAACAGACGGCCGTTGAGATGGTCAATTTCATGGCACATAGCGCGGGCGGTTAATTCACTGCCCTTGAGGACGATTTTTTCTCCATATCTATTTTGAGCCGCCACCTTTACATGCATGGGGCGCACCACGATGCCCGCTTCCCCAGGGCAGGACAGGCAGCCTTCCGGGCCCTCTTGTTTCCCCTTTTCCTCGATGATCTGGGGATTGATCAGCTCAATGAGGCCGTCTCCAGTGTCAATGACCACTGCCTGGCGGAGCACGCCAATCTGGGGAGCGGCAAGGCCGGCTCCGTCAGAGGCGTACATAGTTTCCGCCATATCGTCCAGCATGGTCCAGAGCCTCTGGTTAAAATCGGTGACAGGACGGCATTTCTTCCGGAGGACGTCGTCCCCTTCCAGTACAATTTGTCTGATTGCCATGGTTTTTATCTCCTTTTTCTTTTTTATCTATTGATTGGAGTCAAAATATAGATCGGCAAAGACGGACACATCGGAAACTTCCTTTTCCTTGCCCATTTCTATGAGAAGCTCGCTGATCATCCTTCGAAACTTCTCATCATTTCTGCATTTGATGATCACACGGTAACGGTATTTGTTGCTCACCTTTAGGACACCAAAACCGGTGGGGCCCAACAGTTTGATGGGCAGATTCTCATAGCCGTGGCCGACCTTGTATTTTAGCCTTTCCACAAAATCCCCGGCCGCCCGAATCACCTGGCTTTCCCGCTCTCCCGAAAATCCCACCGAACAGATGGAGCAAAAGGGCGGGTAGAGCATCACCTTCCGGCTGAGGATCTCCTCGTCAAAAAAGCGGTCGTAATCCTGGGCCGCCGCCATCTCAATCACCGGATTTTCCGGCGTATAGGTCTGGATGTAAGCGGTGCCCGGCAGCTCGTTTCTCCCGCATCGGCCCACCACCTGGGTCATTAAGCCAAAGGCCCGTTCATAGGCTCGAAAATCGGTGGAATAAAGGGCCTGGTCAATGGAGAGGACCGCTACCATGGTCACCTTAGGGAAATTGAGCCCTTTGGCCACCATTTGGGTGCCAATCATAATATCATACTGCCCCTCCCGGAAGGCGTCAAAATTTTTCTGGTAGGAAAACTTTGACATGGTGGTATCCATATCCATCCGCAGAACGCGGGCTTCCGGAAGAAGCTCCCCCAGCTGTTCCTCTGCCTGCTGGGTGCCAGCTCCCCGAAAGCTCAGGTGATCATATCCACACTGGGGGCAGGTGCTGGGGAGTTCTTCACTATAGCCACAGTAGTGGCACATCAGCCGGGAGTTGGCCCGGTGATAGGTCAGGGAAATGCTGCAATGGGGGCATTTCCACACGCGGCCACAGCTGGGGCACCGTACGCTGGTATGATAGCCCCGGCGGTTGAGCAGCAAAATCGCCTGCTCGCCCCGCTGGAGAGTCTTTTTCAGGGCGTCGAGGACAGTGGAGCTGTAAACAGAAGTATTGCCCTCCATCGCCTCCCCCCGCATGTCCACAATATAGGTATTGGGAAGCTTTGCCGACGCGTATCGCTTGCGGAGGGTCACCAGATGGTATCTCCCCATCTTGGCAAAGTAATAGCTCTCCACCGAAGGGGTGGCGGAACACAATAATAACATGGCCTCATGGAAAGCACACCGGACCTTGGCTACATCCCGGGCGTGAAACCGCGGGGAGGATTCGGATTTATAGGTGTGCTCCTGCTCCTCATCCATGACGATCAGACCGATATTTTCCAGGGGGGCAAACACCGCGCTACGGGTGCCTACCACCACCTGAACCTCTCCCCGGCGGATGCGTTTCCATTCATCCAGCCGCTGCCCCATAGAAAGGGCACTGTGAAGGACGGCCACATTATTGCCAAAGCATCGGTGGAAATGTTCCACCGTCTGGGGGGTCAGGGAGATTTCCGGCACCATGACGATGACTGTCTTTCCGTCGGCAATGACCTGCCGGGTCAGCTTGAGGAAAACAGAGGTTTTTCCGCTTCCCGTTACCCCATACAGCAGGGTGGTGCTGTATTTCCCTTCTCTATAAAATCCAGAAAGCTGGTCATAGGCTTTTTGCTGGTGTTCTGAAAGCTGTATTTCCTCATCGGAGGGAGGTGTTATCACTTCATAGGGGCTGCGGTAGACCTCCCAGTCCAGGTATTCCACCACACCCTGATCCCGCAGGCGATCGGTGACCGCCCGGGTCACCGCGCAGAAATAGCCGATTTCCTTGATGGAAGCGGTTTCCACCTCCAAGAGGAAATCCACCACCGCACGTTGTTTCGTGGTCAGCTTTTTCTCGCTCAGTTCCTCCGGTCCCATCGAGAGGCGGACCATCACCACCGTCTCGTCCAGAACCTTCCGTCGCACATCTTCTATCTGGGCGATCAGTCCCGTGGATTTTAACCTGGCAATGATGGGGCCGACATTCCTATAGCCCAGATCCCCCTTGATCTTCTGCTCACCGACGCCCTGCTTATGATTTTTGATATAGGTGTAAATCTGGGTTTCCTCCGCAGATAGGCCGGCTGCTTCCTCTGCTAAGGGATCCCGCACCGCCGTGTAGCGAGGCCGTATCTCATAGCCTAGCCCACCGGGGATGACACAGCGCAGAGCGTCAAACCAGGTACAAAAGGTGCTCTCTTTGAGCATCCGCATAAGCTTTTGCATTTCCTCGGTGAGTACCGGTTCTCTATCGATTACCGCGCTCACCGGTTTGAGAAATTTCTCCCGTTCCCGCTTTTCCCAGCCCAGGACGACCCCCTGGCGTTTTCGGTTGCCCTTGCCAAAGGGCACCAGCACCCGGCAGCCTACCAGGTTCTGGGATGTCTGATCCTCCGGCGGGAGATAATCGTATAATTTATCAAAATGAAAAGCAGCTTTGTCCACTGCAACTTTCACAACGTCCACCACAGCGATGACAAGCCACCTCCGTTTATGCTATTGAATTGGAACAAAATCCCCGCTGCACTATAAAGAGAGAAGCCGGTCCAAAATTACGTCGGCTAAGGCCTCCTTGCTCATCATAGGCAGCTGTTCTGCCCCCTGCTCTGTCAACAGGGTGGCAACGTTGGTATCCACCCCAAATCCAGCGCCCTGCTCTGTCAGGGAATTGGCCACAATCATATCCGCGTGCTTGGCCCTCAGCTTCTTGCCGGAATTCTCGATCAGATCCCGGGTTTCCATCGAAAAGCCGCAGACCACCTGGCCCGGCCTTTTATGACTTCCTACATACTGTAGGATATCCGGGTTTTTCACAAGGCGGACGGTCATAACGTCCTCTCCGGTCTTCTTGATTTTGTCCTGCGCCTGGGTCTCGGGACGAAAATCCCCCACAGCGGCAGTTTTGATGATGATGTCGCTTTCCATATGGGATTTAACTGCCTCAAACATATCCAGGGCACTTTTGACATCTATCCGCTCCACTCCCGCAGGTGTGGGCAGGGATACAGGCCCCGCCACCAAGGTAACCTTGGCGCCCCGCTGGGCGGCCCGGCGGGCCACGGCGAACCCCATCTTTCCGCTGGAATGGTTGGTGATATAACGGACTGGATCCAATGCCTCCTGGGTGGGGCCGGCAGTGACAAGTACCCGCTTACCCGCAAGATCCTGCTTTGCGCAGAGAAGCTCGCAGATCCTCTCGAAGATTTCCTCCGGCTCGGCCAGCCGGCCCCGGCCCGTATCTGCACAGGCAAGACGGCCGACGCCCGGCTCCACCATCTCCACCCCAAGGTCGCGCAGGGTCTCTATATTCCGCTGGGTCACCGGGTTTTCATACATTCCCGTGTTCATAGCCGGGCAAACCAACTTTTTGCAGGAGGCCGCCAGCCATGTGGTGGAGAGCATATCGTCAGCAATTCCACAGGCAAACTTTGCGATGATATTGGCAGTAGCGGGCGCTACCACAAACAGTTCCGCCCGTTTGGCCAGAGCCACATGCTCTACATTCCACTGAAAATTCCGGTCAAAGGTATCGGTAACACACTTTTGTCCAGAAAGGGTTTCAAAGGTCAGGGGGGCCACAAATTCCATCGCGTTGCGGGTCATGATCACATGGACCTGCGCCCCCGCTTTCGCCAAGGCACTGCAAAGATAGGCGGCCTTATACGCGGCAATCCCGCCGGTCACCCCCAAAACAATGGTCCTACCCTCCAGCTGTTTCATGGCCGTCCTCCTCTGAATTATTCAATATCCTTGCCGATATCCGGCGGCTCTACCATCTTGTACTTGTTGTTGGTAAATTCCTCTACCGCCAACTGTACCGGTTTTTCCACCAGGATCTCATGATTTTCCTCCGCCTCCTCGGCAATCTGCCGGGCACGTTTGGCCACAGCCACTACCAGAGAGTAATAGCTTTGCCCCGGTTTTAAAATATGGGCTGTCAACGATGGTTTAAGCATCCTCCAACACCTCTTCCACAAATTCTTTCATATGGCTCATGCTGCACTTTTGAGCGCAGACGATGGCTTCCAGTTTTTCCAATGCATTGTCGATGGTGTCGTTGATGACCACATAGTCATACTCGTGCGCCATGGCAATCTCCGCATGGGAGCGCTCCAGACGGCGGCGGATCGTCTCGTCATCCTCGGTCTTGCGGTCCACCAAACGGTGGGTCAGCTCTGCCATGTTCGGAGGCATGATGAAAATAAAGATAGCGTCAGGACAGCTTTTCTTGATTTGCATAGCGCCCTGGACCTCTATCTCCAGGATGACATCATGTCCATCCTCCAGCATCTCTTTCACCGGTCCACCCGGGGTCCCGTAGCGGTTGCCGCTGTAGGTAGCGTATTCTAACATTTCATTTTGTTCTACCTTTTTCTCAAATTCCTTTTCTGTCAGAAAATAATAATGAACTCCATTGACCTCTCCCATTCTGGGCTGACGGGTAGTTGCCGAAACGGACAGTCGGGTATTGGGGTTCTTTTCTAAATAACTGCGCAATACCGTTCCCTTGCCCACGCCGGAAGGCCCGGAGAGTACAATCAACAAGCCTCTTTTATTCATCTTCATCCATCTCCTCATCGTCGTCATCGTCAATCAAGCGGTTGGCCACCGTCTCCGGCTGCACCGCAGAAAGAATTACATGGTCACTGTCGGTAATAATAACAGCCCGGGTTCTTCTTCCGTAAGTGGCGTCGATTAAAGAGCCGCGATCCCGAGCGTCCTGAATAATCCGCTTGATGGGAGCGGATTCGGGACTGACGATGGCCACCAAACGATTGGCGGACACCATATTGCCAAAACCAATATTGATTAATTTCATTTTATCCTCACTTTCTTTTAACAGAACACGCCGTCTTCCCAGATCACAGGTAAATCCTACTCGATATTTTGGATCTGCTCCCTGATCTTTTCAATTTCCGCTTTGACATCCACTACAATCCGGGCAATATCGGTATCCTGTGCCTTGGACCCAATGGTGTTAACTTCCCGGTTGACTTCTTGAACCAAAAAGTCCAGCTTCCGCCCCATGGGGCCTCCGGCATTCAGAATCTCCCGGAACTGGTCCAAATGGCTGTGCAGACGCACCGTCTCCTCATTGACGGCCACCTTATCGGCAAAGATAGCGGCTTCTGTAATGATCCGCTGTTCGTCAAAGCGGTTGTCCCCCAACACCTCTGTCATCTTCTGGTACAAACGATTGTAATATTCCTTCACCGTTTCCGGGGACCGCTCCTCCACCCGGCAGACCTGGGTTTCAATATAATCCAGCCGTCCTAAAATATCTTCCTTCAGCCGCTGCCCCTCTGTTTCCCGCATAGCGAGAAAGGCGGCGACGGCCTCATCCGCTACCTGCCGCACGCAGTCCCAGATAACGTTTTCGTCCTCCACACTTTTGCGTACGGTAAAGATATCGGAAAAGCGGGAGATGGAAGAGAGGCTCAAATCGTCTTTCAGGTCAAATTTATCGGTGAGCTCCCGAAGTGCCTCCACATAGGAACGGGTCAGATCATGATTGATCTCTACCTCGGCATTGGTCCCCTCCAAAGTCAGGATGGTGACCCCCACATCCACCTTGCCGCGCGATATTTTCTGTTGCAGATAACTTTTGATCTTTTCCTCCAGGTAGCCGTATACCCTGGGCACCCGGGCAGAAAACTCGAAGAAGCGATGGTTGACGGATTTGATCTCAAAAAGGATATCCCGTCCGTCAATAATCTGCTCGCTGCGGCCGTAGCCAGTCATGCTTTTTATCATTGTCCTTTGCCGCCTTACTTTATAAATTTGAGACAAATTTTTATTCAGAATAAACTATACCAATCTATATTTTACTATTTTTAAGCCTATTTTGTCAACGAAATGGGCTTTTTTCCATCTACTCTTTCTCCCGATGCCAAACCATCGTCCATTCTCTTTCTCCTGTCTGGGGATCGGCGGAGCATCGTTGCTTCTGAAAACCATTGGCCTCATAAAAGGCGATCGCAGCCCCATTTTTCTCGTAGACATGCAAAGACAGCTGCGGAAAACGTTCTTTGCAGTAGCGGATAAGCTTGGTGCCGATTCCCTTGGATCGATGCTGTGCCGCCACAAAAATCCCGGCAATATAGCCCTCCTCTGCAACTCCAACAAACCCTTGAATCTCCCCGGCCTCTTCCCAGAGCAGCACGGTAGCTTGTTCCAGCGCGTCTCCTACCTCTTCCCGATGCTCCCTCCAATAGTCCGGCGGGATAAAAGGATGGGCCTGTAGATTCCCCGCAAGCCAGATATCCAACACCTGGCTGCGGTAAGATTTGTCATAGGCTATCATGGACATGGCTTTTTCCTCCCATTCATTTCCCCTGTGGATAACAAAAGCGCTCCGGCAAAACCGGAGCGCGTCTTTGCAAAATCTTACACGGGATGTACATTGTTTGCTCTGTCGGCATGAGCAGCATCCACACCATACTTTTTGTCGCGGCGTTTCTCGAAGAACTTGGTTGCAACCTGTCCGAACTGAGCATAGCTGAGGATATCCTCTTCCTGTTCGTAAAGTTCCTGAGGAAACTCTGCCTTGATCTTGTCCAGTTCCGGCTCCAACAGATCGGCGGGACGGCAGTCGATGGGCTCCGCATCGCCGATGATCTTCTTGCGGAAGGCAGGATCGATGGCAACCGGAGTTTTTCCGTATTCGCCACGAACCAAGGCTTTAAACTCTTTGGTGACCATCTTGTAGCGTTCACCCATGATGACGTTAAAGACAGCCTGGGTTCCTACAATCTGAGAGGTCGGAGTAACCAGAGGCGGATATCCAGAATCTTCACGAACTCTTGGTACCTCCTGGAGCACCGCATCCAGCTGATCCTCTTTGCCCGCCTGTTTCAGCTGAGAAATCAGGTTGGAGAGCATGCCGCCTGGCACCTGATACAGCAGGGTGTTGGCGTCGACGCCCAGCACCTTCGGATTGAGCAGTCCATTTGCCAGATATTTCTCCCGGAGCTTGACGCAATGCTCACGGACCACATTGAGTTTTTTCAGATCCAGGCCGGTGTCATATTCCGTACCCTGGAGAGCTGCCACCATAGTTTCGGTGGGAGCGTGGGAAGTTCCCAGCGCCATGGGAGACATAGCGGTATCGATAATATCGACACCTGCCTCAATCCCTTTGAGCAGGGCCATGGAAGCCAGGCCGGAGGTGTAGTGGGTATGCAGCTGTACGGGGATCTTCACCGTCTCCTTGAGGGCTTTCACCAGATCATAGGCCATCTTGGGGGTAATCAGGGCCGCCATATCCTTGATGCAGATAGAGTCAGCGCCCATATTCTCCAATTCCTTGGCATAGTTTACATAGTATTCAATATCAAACACAGGGCCCAGCGTATAGGAAAGAGCCGCCTGCAGGTGGGCGCCTTCCTTCTTGGTTGCCCGTACGGAAGCTTCCAGATTTCTCTTATCGTTGAGAGCATCGAAAACACGGAGAATGTCAATGCCGTTGGCAACGGATTTCTGTACAAAGTACTCCACCACATCGTCAGCATAGTGACGGTAGCCCAGCATATTCTGTCCACGATAGAGCATCTGTATCTTGGTATTCTTCATGTAGCTTCTGATCACCCGAAGCCGCTCCCAAGGATCCTCGTCCAGGAAGCGCAGGCAAGCATCAAAGGTAGCGCCGCCCCAGGCTTCTACCGAATAAAAGCCCACATCGTCAATGGCTTTGAGCATCGGCTTCATATCTTCAAGGGGCATACGGGTGGCAATCAGGGATTGATGAGCATCACGAAGAATGGTCTCGGTAATTTTTACTTTTGCCATAATGTCAACCTTCCATTCTGCCGCTGCGTGCCGGCTGGTTTCAGATTGCCCCGCTCCCGTTCCACGCAGACGACCACAGGAGCCTGTCCTCTCCGGAGTACGCCCCGGAGACAGGGGCAAAAGGGGAAAACGGCCCAGTTCCGTTCCCCTGGTGGAATCTTAGTCCAGTGTAGCGATGGGATCGTTGGAGTTGACCGTATCGCCTTTCTTGACGCTCAGGCTTGCAACGGTGGCGTCACAGGGAGCCATAATCTCATTTTCCATCTTCATTGCCTCCAGAATGACAATAACATCACCTTTGGCAATCTTCTGACCCACAGAAACTCTTACATCCAGGATGGTACCAGGCATAGGTGCATTGATCTTGATGCTGCCTTCGGTACCAGGAGCCGCAGCGGGAGCCGGGGCTGCTTCAGGTGCCGGTGCAGGGGCAGGTGCTGCCGCAGGGGCGGGAGCGGGAGCCGGAGCCGCCGCAGGAGCAGGTGCTGCAGCGGGAGCTGGAGCCGGGGCAGCAGCAGGCATAGGAGCGCCCGCCGCAATCTCTTCAACAGCAACATCATAAGCCTGTCCATTTACAGTTATATTAAATCTTTTCACAATAAGTCCTCCCTTTTCTGTACGCAATCCAGCCGCAATTACATGGGCATATTGCTGTGTTTTCTCGGCAAATGGGTCACTCTCTTACCAGCCAGCATATCCAGGGTGGAAAGAAGTACGTCCCTGGTTGCCGCAGGATCAATGACATCTTCTATATAACCGTCTGCCGCCGCGGTAAAGGCGGAAGCGGTTGTCTCCATATATTCTTTTTCTACCGCCGCTCTGTCATGGTCGGCAGTAATTTCATCACCATGAGCAAACGCCACAGCGGTCTTAGGCTCCAAAGCGCTGATAACAGCGGAAGGCCATGCCAGGGTGACATCGGCGCCCGCATTGGTTCCAGCCAGCGCTATGTAAGCGCTTCCGTAAGCTGCACCGGTGATGACACTCACCTTTACACAGGTGGCCTGGGCATAAACATGGGCCAGCTTTGCACTCTCCCGAATCGCACCGGCAAGCTCTGTCTCGCCATTGGCCTCAAAGCCCTCGGTATTAACAAAAGTAACTACCGGTATCTGATAAGCGTCACAGATGCTGACTAGACGAGCCATCTTGGCACAGTCAGCAGCGGAAAGCTTGCCGCCCTTGGTAGCGACAACACCGCAGGTAAAACCGCCCAAGGTTGCCAGAGCCGCAATAGAACCAGCGCCGAAATCCTTCTGGATCTCTACAACGCTGCCTGCATCAAAGACCCCTTCCACAATGGCCATGGTATCTGCTTCGGCCATATTCTCACATGCAGCGCTCAAAGCAGCGGCAGCATCATTGGCGGAAAAATCACAAACGGGAGAAGCAGACAGATTGTTCAGCGGCAGGAGAGAGATCAGATTTCTCGCTGCACCGATGGCCTCCTCCTCTGTGGGGAGTACAAGGTGAGCTGCACCGGATTTTGCAGCATTAGCCGCGCTGCCGGCTCCCTCGGTGCCATCAATGCCGGCGGCACTCAGGAAAAACTCCGCCTTTTCACTCATGACAACGAAATCTGCATTGCAGGCAATCATGGCCGCAGTTCCCGCACAGGTGCCCAAGATCAAGGAGATCTGGGGGACAACGCCGGAAATGTTGCTGGAGCTCTGGAGCATATCTCCATATGCGGCCAGTGCATCATTGCCTTCAGAAAGGCGTGCACCGTTGGAGTCGAAAATGCCGACTACCGGAGCTCCGGTTTTCTCAGCCAAATCATATACTTTTTTCACTTTAGCGGCATGGATTTTACCCACTGCACCGCCAGTTGCCTGGATGTCCTGCGCAAAGGCAAACACCGGGTTGCCGTCGATGGCGCCATAACCGGTGACAACACCTGCGCCTTCTTCTCCCACTTTGGCAAAGGTATCCAGCTCCACAAAGCTGTCCCCGTCAAAAAGAAGGGCCAGTCTTTCACGGGCCGGAGTCGGCTTCACCGCCGCGGCGCGAGCATCCGCAAGAACTTTGGATCTGCTTTCGGTACTCATCTGTGTTCCTCCGTTTCTCTTACCATGAATCTAAGATGAATTTAAAAATCAATGGTCGAAATCAAAGTTACGTTTTTCGCTGCGCGCTGCCCTATTTCGGCAGTTTCTGCGCAATTTCCTCGAAAAACCGTAATCAATAATATTATATACTCTTGTTAGATAAATAACAAGGGATTTCTATCGGGTTTGTCCACATTTTTTGCGCTCTGAAAAGAATTTTTCAATGTCGATATCCTCATGGGAAAAGTCCCGGAAGAACTCCAGCGGCTGAAGGGACTCCATGGGAAAATTATCGCTAAACCGGGCCGTTTTGATTCCATGAGATGAACAGTGATTCCACGCAGCGCGGATGAGCCCGTCCCCCAGCATAGCGCCCAGACCAGGCTGGGTAAAAAGTCCTAACATGACAGCTCGTCCATCGCGGATGGCAAAAGCTGTGCCTCCCAGAATCTCCTCTTTATCAGCAGCACCGTAGCAGATGGCATCCGATGCCTGTATCCCCATTTTTTCCAGCAGCTGCGCTTTTATGCCATTGTCTTGTATCAGCTTCAGCTCGATCATCTTTCCTGCCTCCTGACATGGACCGTCTTGGCGCCAGAAGCCGCATTGCGCAGCATGATGATTTCGTTGAGCTGTAGGTAACGCCATTTTCCAGGCTGCAACATGCCCAGCTTGAGCGGCCCCACCGAAATTCTCTTGAGCCTGGCCACCTCCAGCCCCACTGCCTCGCACATTTTGCGGATCTGCCGGTTGCGTCCTTCTTTGATGGTGATGACCATCACCACCCGGCCCGGTTCCTTGGTCACCACTCTCACCTGGGCCGGCAGGGTCATCCGTCCGTCGATCTCCACCCCTTCGGCCAATTTGGCCGCCTGCTCATCGCTGAGATCAGGCCGCACGGTAACCCGATAGCTTTTAGAGACGTTGTGGCGGGGATGCATCATCATATTGGCAAATTCTCCGTCATTGGTCATTAATAACAAGCCTTCCGAATTCATATCCAGCCGCCCGACAGGATACACCCGGGTCCCAACATCCTTGACCAGCTCTGCTACGCACTTGCGTCCCTGTTCGTCCTCCATGGTTGTGACATAGCCCCGCGGCTTATGGAGCATGATATAGATGCTTTGGCGGTTCCGGTCAAATTCCACCTTTTCCCCGTCCACCGCAACAACATCCTTGCGGACGTCGACCTTATCACCGATTTTGGCTCTTCTCCCATTGACCGTCACCCGTCCGTCGGCAATGAATTCTTCTGACTTTCTCCGGCTGGCAATCCCTGCCTCGGACAAAAATTTTTGCAGTCTTGTATCTCTCGCCATTGTTTTCCCCTTCCTTTATGCTTCGCACATAAAAGTGCTCTTCCGTCATTTTCATCTGCCCGTCAGCCAATTCCAAAGCGTTTGGAAAAATCCCGGCTTCTTCTCCGGCTGTACCGCGGCCACCGCATTTTTCGCCGCTATGGGTACACGACACACCTGGGCTCCGTCTAAGGTATAGATCATACTCCCCACCATATCTCCCGCCTCCACCGGAGCGTAGAGAAAGGGAGAAAGCTCCACCCGCCGTTCTACTCGGGAAAGTTCGCTTTCGGTAAGCCCGGCCTTCGGTGTCTCTGTCAACGCGATGGATACGGCATCCCTTTCTCCGCCCACCACAGGCAATGCGGTGCAGCTCAAAGATCCGTCTAGTTGCCGCGACTGTACACGCTCAAAAAACTGGTTGTATAGGTTTTTATGGACATTCCAGTCATCGGATGCCCCCAGCGTCACACAGATAAGGCCTACTCCATCCCGCTGGACTGCCGACACCAGGCATCGTCCGGCCTCCTTGGTAAAGCCCGTCTTGACCCCGATGGTCCCTTCGTATTCGTCTAAAAGCCTGTTGTGGTTTTTCATCCACCGGGTATAGGGGGGATTGCCAAATTCCACCTGGGCCCGATAGGTCCCGCAGATTTCGGCAAAATCGGGATTTTCTAGGGCATTCTTGGCCAGGATGGCCATGTCATAAGCCGAGGAGTAATGCCCCTCGCCGTCCAGGCCAGAGGGGGTGGCAAAATGGGTGTGGGAAAGCCCCATCTCCTGTGCCCGGTCATTCATCATCTGGACAAAGGCCTCCTCGCTGCCGGCAATCCGCACAGCGGCTGCCCCAGCCGCATCGTTGCCAGAGGCAAGGAGCATACCGTAGGCTAGGGCGCGCAAGGTCACCTGACCCCCTTCCTGGAGCCCCATAGAGGACCCCTCCACCTGGATTGCTTTGGAATCCACCGTGAAATACTCGTCCAGCCCTGGCTGCTCCAGGGTGATGAGAGCCGTCATAATTTTGGTTGTGCTGGCCATGGGGAGCTCCCTTTCTCCATGCTGGTCAAAGAGGATCCGCCCCGTTTTCATTTCAATGACCACCACGCCTTTAGCGTCAGGGGTATAACCCGCCGCCGTAACTGGGAGAGAAACCATCCAAAGAATTGCCGCCAAAAAGACGGCGCATAGTTTTCTTAACATAGCAAAACCACCTGCCTGTGTTTCAGTGTATGCGCAGGGGGACTCTGCCATGCGTAAAGCCAGTGCCAGCGGAAAGTTACCGCCGGCACTGGCGCCTTTCTATTGTTCTGTTTTCTGCCCCGGCTCCTGTTGCTTTTTCTCCTCTTTGGAAAAGAGCGAAGCTACTTTGTCCACTAGATCCGGCACCATGTTGATCAACCGGTCGCCAGTGTTGCCCTGGGCCGCCAACTGCAAAAGCTTCACCTCTCCCCCCGAAACGATGAGAAAACCAATGGGGGTAATGGACACACCGCCGCCGCTGCCGCCGCCGAAGGTCTCCTTGGGGTTCTGGGTCGGCCAGTCTGAGCCGCCGGAGCCAAAACCAAACGCCACCCTCGATATGGGAATAATCAAAATCCCGTCCGGTGTAGTGATGGGGTCGCCGATAATAGTGTTGACGTCCACCAGCTCCCGCAGTTTCTGCATAGCCGAATTCATCAGCCCTTCTATTGGATGTTCTGCCATTGTAGTGCACCACCTTGTCTTGATGATTGTTTCGCCTGTTGTTGCTTAAAAATAAACCGGAGAATCTCGACGCCGAACCCCAGCCCAATCCAGAGGGCGGCATAAGGCCGGATCTTCGCCTTGAAATGCAGCTTATAAATGTCTCCGCCCTCATACCGTGTAAAATCGGGGGCAATAGAGATGCTGCGGATTTTCAGCGTAAAAAAGTTGCGCAGGGATGCTGCTATCCCAGAGACAATACAGCAGATCCTGCTATAGCCCATGGCGGTTTCGTAGGCGTCCTCTCTGATAATTGTGGCACGAAACTGCACGTCGTAAACAGTAATTTTTCGCAGCGCTTTCTTCAGCGCCGTACCGGAGGCCTTGATCACCTCCATAATGATAGGAAAAAGGTCCTTCTTTTTCTCCTCTGGTTTCTTTGCTCCTTCCCCGCTCTTTTCCTCCTGGGGAGCTGTTTTTGCCGCCTTCTGTTTCTTGGGCTTGCGGGGCAATAACTGAAACCGCAGGAACAGATAGCCTAACTTTATGGATAAACTCTCTTCATAGGTAAAATGGAGGGTCACCGGCATCCACAACAGAAACGCCAAACATGCCAGAATTCCCAGGGTAATCCAAAGCCCTGTCATGGCATCGCCTCCTTTTACTCAGAGAGCCGGTGATTCATCGGTTCCTTGCTCCCTTGTTTCTTCCACTGTCCCGTCCTGGGCCTCTTCCTCTCTAGGCCTGGGCCGAGGCAGTTCCTCCAGGCTGGACACGCCAAAACACCGCAGAAAATTGGCAGTGGTCCGATAGGAGATGGGCCTTCCCGGAAGTTCCAGCCGTCCCGCTTCTTCCACCAGCCCTTTTTCTACCAGAGAGTTCACCACCGAGGAGCTGTCGATTCCCCGGATTTGCTCAATAAAGCTTTTGGTCACCGGCTCGTTGTAGGCCACGATGGAAAGCACCTCCATGGCCGCCTGGGACAAAGGCACATTCCGCCGGATATCCAACGCCTTTTTCACAAAGGGAGCATATTCCTCCCGGGTGGAAAGCTGATAGCTGTCAGCCAGCCGAAGGATTTGCAGGGCGCTTCCCGCCTGCTCATACTTATCCTGCAGCCGGGAAACCAGCCGGTCAACCAACTCCGTTTCCACCTCCAGTGCCTGGGAAAGCCTGTCCACGGAAATACTCTCCCCGCTGGCAAATAAAATTGCTTCCAGGGCACCTTCTAATTTACTGATTTCCAATTTAATTTTCACCGCCGTTTGTGGGTCGTATTCAGGGTAATTTCCCTGTTGTCGTCGCTGATGGTGACCCGGCCCGATTTGGCCAGCTCCAACACTCCCAAAAATGTGGCCACCAATTCCGACCGATCCTCCCCCCGCCGGAACAGGGAGGTCAAGGCCATGGTGCTCCTCTGATAGAGGTTGCGCAGGATAAAGAGAATCCGAGACGAAACGGATACCACCCGGCGGTGGACAATGCCGGAAAAGGCCGTCACCGGCGGAGGAAGCTTTCGTCCCGCTTTGCCCTGCACAGAATCATAAGCACGGAGCAGTTCTTCCGGCTGATGGGACCTGGTGTACAGAGTATCGACAGGAAGCTTGGCCGTCTCTCGGACAAACAGGTCAAATCCACAGAATTGGCCGGAAAGCTTCCCGGCAATTTCCTTTACTGCCTGGTATTCCAACAGCTCGCCGCTCAGCTCTCTCTTGAGCTCCTCCTGTTCCTCCTCATGGCGGGGCAGGAGGGAAACCGTCTTAATATGCACTAGCCTTGCCGCCATCTCTAAAAATTCGCTGGCCACTTCCATATCCTGCCGCTGCATCTGCTCAATATAGGCCAGATACTGCTCTAACAGGGCGGAAATTTCAATATCATAAATGTTGAGCTTGTGTTTAGCTATCAGATGCAGCAGCAGGTCTAAAGGGCCTTCAAACTCCTGCACCTTAAACGAAAGTTTCTCCATCGTTAAAGAAACATCCTCCCGATCACATCCACAAAGGAGGAGAGCAAGTTGATAAAATCCATCACCTTGTCGGCCAAAAATCCCAACACGCCATCCAGGGCACCTACAAAGATCAGTGCAAAGAGCACCAGCACAATATAGCGCTCATATTCCATAATTTTAAAATAGATGCGTTCCGGCAAGAACAGGGTGGCGATCCGGGAGCCGTCCAACGGCGGCACGGGGATCAGGTTGAAAACCGCCAGAGATACGTTGACCCAGGCCATGGAGGATATGATGGCGAGCAGCACCTGCAAAAACCATACATTGGCCAGACCTGTGATAATAAAGGTATATGCCAAAATCTTATACAGGATGGTGAGCAATAGCGCCACCACAATATTGGAGGCTGGGCCAGCCAACGCGGAAAGAGCCATGCCATATTTTCGGTTTTTAAAATTATAGGGATTGATGGGAACGGGTTTTGCCCAGCCGAAACCGGTCAGTACGAGCAGCACCGTACCAATGGGGTCCAGATGCGCCATAGGGTTCAGGGTCATCCTTCCCTGCCAGCGGGCTGTGGAATCTCCCAATTTGTTGGCTGCCCAAGCATGGGCGAATTCATGAACCGGTAGGATGAAAAAGGCGACCAGCGCTCGAGATAAGATCTGCAATAACATCTGCTGGACACTTGCACCGCTGAAAAAAAGAGGCACTTTAACAACTCCTTATCGTCAACCGTTTTTTAGGACGGAAATCTTCCATAATTCAGTAATCTCAATATTCATTATTATACAGAAGGGGCCTTGAAAATACAAGGGAAAGCCCCTCCCTAGCGGAAACTTTACGATTTTTTAAAAAAACGTCCAGATTTTCCTCGGAAAAGGCTTGCTTTTGTCAGGGAAATCTGATAAGATACAAATGTTGACTTTCTGTTAGCACAAAGGAGGTGCAGACACATGGCTAAATGCGACATCTGCGGAAAAGGTGTCACTTTTGGAATTAAGGTTTCCCATTCTCACAGACGTTCCAACAGAGCTTGGAAGCCCAATATTAAGCGCGTTAAGGCGATTGTCGACGGTTCCCCTCGCCACATCTACGCCTGCACCCGCTGCTTACGTTCCAACAAGGTGACCCGCGCTATCTAACCATAGTCAAGCAGAAATTGAAAGGCCGATCCACTGGATCGGCCTTTTTGATTTGTTATATTTGTTATTAAGTTTCTTCTGAAATATTTTTTAATCTATTCCCATATTTTTCTCTATTTGTTCTGATTTTCTATCTTTTTTCTTTATGAAATGTTATAATTAGTTAAATATTCATTAAGTGAGGGGATTGTTATGAAAAAACAAATCATATCCACCATTGGTATTTTTATCGCAATAGCGCTTCTGTGTATGGGGTTATTTACTAAAGTACCTCAAAAAGAAATTGATTTCACTAACTTTAACGGAAATGGTTATGAGGAATATGTTGGAGGGGATGCTTACAATATCCAGATTGAAGCCTCTTTACGTGGTGGGATAATTGCTGGAGCCAAAACATCGCGTGCAATTTATTTTTCAGGAGCTGCAATTGTCTTTTTGCTCTCGCTTTATGGCTTTATTGGCGATAACAAACATTTGGCAGATAGTGCTGAGACAGAAAACAAAACGGAATCTCGTAGTAAATTACTTGTTCCCGGTTTAAACAATTCTGAAAATGTTTCAAAGACTGATATTGTTATGCAGTCTGATGGAACTATTTTATGTCCCATGTGCAAAAAGAAAATCGACTTGGGCAGCACATTCTGTAGTCATTGTGGAACTCCCATAAATCTTCCAAAGGTGGACGACTAAAAATTAAAAAGGAATCGAGAGGATATAAAATGAGATGTAAGCAATGTGGAGAAAAAATTTCAATAACAGCAAAATACTGTAAACGTTGTGGAAATCCTGTAGAGAAACAAACCCGAAAACTGTTTGCTATTATTTTTCCCATAATTTTTTGTTTCATTTTAATCGCTATAGCTTTGGGCATTTATGTCCAATATGGCATCAATCAATATCATCAAATAAAGCAGTTGATCGAAGCCGAGAGCTTTAATGCAATTCAATTGCCAAACAACAATTATTTTATTGATACAAAACATAAAGTTTTAGAGGATTTCACCAACAAGGTAAATGAGTATGCAATTACTTCTTTGCAAGACGTTACTGAACAAAGAATCAATAAATTCACAGATTTTCGTGAATTCTATAATAAAATATCTATGACTTATAATATTACTGATAGCAATGTTGAAGCCTATATTAATGCTGTCTTAGATTTAGAAAAATATATAGATTATGTTCCCATGCAGGTGTTTTTCGAACTTGATTTTTTAGGGGATATCGAGGAAGTTACGAAAGACATTACTAAAGCCATGAATAGCCTACCATCTGAATATAGTATTAGTCTATTAAAAAATTGTGAAGGCGATCTAAAATTTATAGGTGGAGAGATAAATAATTATGTATACGACGAAGATCGGAACACAAATCCATATTTATACGATATAAGGATGGCTGTTTCATCTATAGAATATCGAGTATATCATATTTATACCCGTTCATTAGCAGATCCTAATTATTTACCATCAACAGAATTATCCGACATATTGGAAAATTTAAAAGAGATTATTGCAATTTCTGAAGAAGCAGCAGAACAAATCTCAAACGCAGGACAAGATATAGTTGCCTTACAAAAAATCGATATGGGTGATATTAACCCGAAAGGCAGTGGCTCTTTGGACACTTCTGAAAATATGGAAGTTTCTACCAAAAATAACTACATGAACTGGACCCTGTCTGACTGGTCCAGCGCCAGCCTGACAGAGCAGTCCTCCATCCTCATGGAAATCCTGGCAGAAGTAGATACAGACGCTTCCGCTCAGGACATCGGCGCTTCTTTAGGCTACTATCTGGGTATGGGCAAAACCATCGGCGACTTTGTCAACGACGCTAAAGCGGATCCCAGTGTGGTACAGAGCATGGATGACATTATGGCTGACCTAGAAGAGGATCTCAGTGGTCTCACTGAATAGACAACAGAATAAACAAATAAGAGCCCCCAAAATTAGGGGGCTTTTTTTATATAGTTCTCTATTTTCCTCTATATCTTTACCTAAGAATATGATACAATTTATTCAGATTCCAAATATTTAGGAGGGTGGAATATGAAAAAAATTTTGGTCATTTTGATGGCAATGTTGCTGGTGGTTAGCCTAGTAGCTTGTGGGAACAAGGCTCCAGACGGTTATGAAGACTGGACCTTATCCGACTGGTCCAACGCGTCCACCGACGATCAAAATGCCGTCGCAGAAGCAGTAATTAAAGCGGTTGATTCCGAAGCGGATCCAGAAGACGTTGGCGCGACCCTGGGGATGTACCTGGGCCTAGGCAGTACCGTCGGCGACTTTATTGAAGCCGCTCAAGAGGATCCCAGCATTATCCAAAGTGTAGATGATATTTTATCTAATCTACAAGAAAATCTCAGCAGCCTCACTGAATAAACAATAGGATAAAAAAACAAAGCTCCCTTGAGGGGGCTTTGTTTTTTATCCTATGAAAGCTGCCAAAGCACAGTACAATCGCTAAACGGCTTTGGAGGGATGCTCCTCCCGCCGCGGAAAAAGGGGGCCTGTCCGTCGGACAGGCCCCCTTTCTATGGACTATTTGTTATCTTTTCTTTTTGCCATGAATGGCTGTCGCACCAATTCCTACTCCTGCCAGGGCTAGAATCGCTACTCCAAGGGCAACTCCGCTGGTATCTCCAGTGTTCGGCGGCAGTTTGCCATCATCAGTAGAGTCTCCTGTTCCTCCAGCATTGCCAGAACCTGTGCTGCCACTTCCTTCCGGCCAATCCCAGTCGCCTCCGCCTACCTGGCCCTGGTTGGATCCAGGTATGCTGGTCATCGGAATCTCTACCGGCCCTTTCGCATAGCCGCACACTGTGCACTCTTCATGCTTCAGGCCCGTCTCATAGTTGGTCGCTTCTTTGTCAATCACCCATACAAAGCTGTGCTCCGCTTCCTCGTTCTTTGCTTGGCAGATCCCACACTCATGCCAATGGGTGTTCTCGTCATACTTCCACTCATCATCAAATATATGACCCTCTATGGTAATCACGATCGGCTCACTCTCTGTCTCTGCCGATACCAATGTTCCATCGCTTGCTTTTACCTTCACGGTATATCTGCCTGCTTCGGACACGTTCAGTGTATCTGCAGTGGCATCGGCAATAGCTACGCCATCCTTGTACCACTGGTAGGTATAGGTCATGCCGTCCAGCTCATGGCCCGCCGTAGCGGTGAGGACAGCCTCCGTCCCCACATGGGGGGTCAGTGGCTCCGCTTCCACATTAACGGTGGGCGCGTTGAGGCTCCAGACCACATCAAGTCTTGTAAGGGAACTGCTCACCGTATCGTTTTCAAAATCCCACATCTCGCCGGTAGAACGATTTCTCCAGCCCGCCAGGGTATATCCCGTCTTGGTAGGCGTCGGCGCATCTGCCGGATCGATCTTGCCGTCCATGATGACCCCATGCCGGTTATCCTTATACTCGTCGCCATTTTCATCGTAGAAGTAGACGATGCTCGCATCAGCCCATTTGAGAGTCTGACCGTCAATTCTAAATGTCTCGAATATAGCTCCGGAAACAAAGTCCTCCAAACTTGGCGTTAACCCAGCTGCATACTCTACAGCAACAATATCAAATATGTTGTTGCTGCGTGTGACCTCAATGGGATTCACCGGATCGAACTCTCCCACGACTTTAATAACGTAGCCATCTTCATAGTCGTTTTGGAAGAATACATCACCTGCAATTTCCGGACTGCCACTTAATTGGAGCGAAGGATACGCAGCGCTCCCATTATATCCATAAAGAGTGATCGCACTGCCCATTTTCTCATTTGTAGCCACATTTTCTTTAATAGTGCCGCCAGAAATCCGGAGAGTTGTGTCTGCGTCATAATAATATCCGAAGATTCCAGCACCTGTTCCATCGATAGCGGTGTTGCCGATAATCGAACCGCTCCTCATCTCAAACTGCGCGGGGGCCGTTATGCCTTGTACATAGACACCACCGCCGTAATAATCTGACTCGTTCTCGGTAATAACAGCACCATCTAAAACTGCCGATGCGGCAATTACGGCCACACCTGCTCCTTGCTCCGCAAAGTTGTTTTTAATCTCGCCACCGTTTAATGTCAAAGTACCTCTATCGGCGTCAATGCCGCCGCCCCATGTAGAAGCGGTATTGTTGGAAATCTCGCCGCCATTAATCACAGTGGTGCCGCAGGTATAAATTCCGCCGCCGCCAAAGCCATCAGTGGTAGAGTTGTCCTTGATCGTGCCGCCATTCATGGTAAGGTAACTGTTGTTATTCACATAGACAGCCGATGTTTTGTTATTCAAAATCTCAGTACCATTTTCAATGGTCAGGGTTCCGCCATTTGTGACAAACAGGAGATAGCTGTTAAAAGAAACCACAGCGTTTCCGCCGTCGATTGTGGTATTTCTCAGGGTGAGATTTGCTCCGTTTCCATCAACAGAAATCAGCTTTTCGTTAAAACCATCGGCGCGTTTGATGGTTACACCGTCCAAAGTAAGGGTAGAATCCACCGTCACCGTGCCGCAAACATAAATGATGCCGTCTTCGGATACCAAATTTATCGCATGTTCCAGGGTCTTGACCGCATGCTCAGCGTCTGCGCCTGTGTTGGCATCATCGCCGTTAATACCATCAACATAGACATTTTCCAACTTCTCTATGACAAAGTTGCCGCTGCCGTCTTCTACGGTGCCAAGACCTGGAGCAATGAAGCTGTCATCCGGTTTCTGGGAGTAGGTACCACCGGTAATGACAATTTCCTTCTCACCAGTTGCAGACAGGTCTTCTAGCATCTGCACCGCAGTGCCCTGTTCACTGGTAAAGGTTCCGCCTGTAATTTTAACCGAAACTTCTCTATTGTAGTTACCTTCTACATAGACCGCCGCGCCGGTATCATTGACGCCACTGTCTGCTCCCTGATCGGGATCACTGGCTACACCGGTACCGGTAATCTCAGCATTTCCAGAGATAGTAACTTCTCCGCCTTTCACGGCGACGCCTGTTGTTCCCGTAATTTTGGTCCCGTCAATTGTCAGAGTACTGTCTGCCGGCGGAAAATAAATGCCGATTGAGTTGGTCGCAATAACCGAGCCGCCCTTTAAATTGATGTGAATTCCTGTGCTTGTACCATTTGTAACAATGCCATAATCATCCGCATCGCTTCCGTTTGCTGTTAAATCCACATTTTCTAAATTAAGCGTTACATTGTTATAAACAATGGGATCTCCTATGCCGACATTGCTTGGTATGCCTACCTCTGCACCGGTTCCATTTGCCGACACCATCGTTCCATTTTTGACGGTGAGAGTAGCATTATTTGTATTGGCACGAATCACAGCAGTACTATTGCTGGTGACAGTGTGTCCATTTAGATCCAGTGTAAGGCTTTCTTCCGAATTGATAGAGATTGTGCCCTCATAATCGTTGAGCAAAACCGCCGTCTTGTTCGTATCATTCCTGGCTGCCTGGACAAAGCTTCCATGGACATACTGTTTGCCATCGTCATGGGTTGCCAAAAATCCACCGGAAGTAATATATGCTGCGATCTCATCGGTGTATTCGATATACGCGCTTGTGCCTAATTCAATACACGTACCGTTCTGCTCTCTAGATACCAGTTCAATCTTCTCGCCCAATGTCAACGGCATTGCTTTCATGCTATTACCAGAATGAGCATGCAGCGGGATGGCTGCTGTAATCGTAGCAGTATTGGCCCCACTGTTGCGTACTGTCACACCCAGCTCGCCTTCCGCAAATCCGGAATCAGATGTAATTTCCAATCCATATCCATTTTCTGCGGTATTGGTAATGCTGTAGCCATTGAGATCCACAACAGCATTATCTACCTTAATTGTAACATCTTGATTCCCCTCATAATTTTTGAGGAGTATCAGAGTCTGATTGTCCTTCAAATCTTGTGCTGCCTTGACCAAAGAAGCATAATAAACGCCATCTATCTCAGCCGCCGCGTTCTCTTCAGTCAGCCTAGCTACCTGCCAATGACCATCCACCTCAGTGCACATCATGCCTGCCGGTAAATAACTGGAAACATCCTGCTCAAACCAGCAGTTGAGAACAAAGCCTGTTCCCACGGTTCCAAAGACTTTTCCTACAGTGCCGCTGTTAAGAGCAATTTGTGCGTTAGCACTGCTTGCATAAACAGCCGAAACATAAACTTTTCCGGCTTCCTCTTCTGTTTGTGTAGAGCCTGTGGGTACAGCACCGACATTAACAACCGATGAAGCGGCGGAAGCGGAAATACCCCTGATGCTTCCCTCGATCCGTCCACCGGTTACATTCGCTGTGCCGCTTATATTGACAAGCAGCACATAAGTGGCATTGTTTTGTGTCTGACGGGCAATTCCGCCTGTCATTACAAAGGTATTGCCTTTTCCGATTCTTGCAACCGCGCTCCATCCTGTTCCTTCTAGCGTTCCGCTTTCCAGGGTGACAGTGTTGCTTCCAGCTGTATTCATGTCGACAATGTAATCGGTACCGGTGATTTTTCCGGTCGTATCAGCACTATTATCTTGGATCGTAAGATTGCCGCCTGAAATTTTCAGGCTATAACTCCCAGTCGTTAATGTCTGGCCATTCAGATCCAATGTGACATCTTTCGCAATCGTTACATCAGAAGTAAGCGCAAAGCTTTCCTCCAGCGTGACTTCGCCTCCAGCTGTCACTGCTTCTAGAAAACTCGCCTCGTCAGTTACGGGAGCAGCCGCCAGTGGCGTCATATTTCCCTGATTGGCAGAGGAACCGTTTTCTGAGAGGTCTTGATCAGGCTCTTCCTCCACCACACAATCCCCCTCATGGCCATCTGCCAGGATACACCCCTCTGTGATCTGGCAAGGGGCGGTTTCGCCTGCCTGCGGATCAATCTCGATTGCCAGCGCAGTACCCGGCAACATCGTCAGTACCATCACCAGCACTAGGAATGCCGCAAGCATTCTGCTCAATTTTGACTTTTTCATGCTCCTTTTTTCCTTTCTTTTTATTTTTATGAAAAAAACATAAAAGGCGCTTCTTACCCCTACTTAAACGGGCAGAACACACCTTCAGAAATTTCAATGCTTTTGTTTTTAAAAAGGGATGGGACTATGTCAAACTTGTTAGAACACATATCTTCCGCCACCTTTTCAAACGAAACAAATATCTTCTCAGTCTCATATATTCTTTGCTTAATTCTACCATGGAGATTCTCATTTTTCAAGTGAAATCACGCTGGCTACGGTGTGATTCTCTCTTTGGATATATGATAAATAAATTTTACATTAACTTTATCTTGATTTACGGACATCTTGACAAAGCAACAGTAGAATAAATATAACATATTGCATAATGGGACAGATATTGTTTTTAAGAAGACGGTAACAGGAGAGTGTTTTGTATGAAACGGATTATCGCTTTGCTGCTCTTAGTTTCTGCTTTGCTCATGTCATGTACAGGCTGTTATTTTGAAGGCAGCGACGACGGAGGGGCAGATACAGTTTTGGGCAACGGCCGTTCTGTATTGCGAATTGTTTCTGGTTCTGAAAACGCAGAATTAGAGCCTATTCTTGAAAAATTTGCACAAAAAGAAAATATTCGCATTGAGATGACCTATCTGGGTTCTTTAGACATTATGCGTCTTTTAAGCGAAGACAATATCCCTTATGACGCTGTGTGGCCTGCCAGTAGTTTATGGTTAACGGTCGGCGACACAAACCACCGGGTCAAACATACAGAGTCGATATCAATTACCCCTGTGGTATTTGGCATCCGTAAAAATCTGGCAGAAAATCTGGGGTTTATAAATCAAGAGGTATCAGTAAATGATCTATTGAAAGCTATTCAAAATGGATCGCTCAGTTTCTGTATGACTAGTGCGACCCAGTCTAATTCTGGTGCTAGCGCTTACATTGGATTTCTATATGCACTTTTAGGAAATCCAGAGGTCATCAATTCAGAGGATTTACAAAGTGAAAGCTTAAAAAATCAAATGCGTGACCTACTCTCCGGTGTCGATCGTTCTTCTGGAAGTTCAGATTGGCTAAAAAATATGTTTTTGGAAGGCAATTATGATGCTATGGTCAATTATGAATGCTTGATTATCCAGGCCAACGAGGAGTTAGAGGCCCGCGGTGAGGAACCGTTGTATGTGGTCTATCCCTATGATGGGCTTTCCTTGGCGGATTCTCCACTGGGATATGTGGATCACAACGATGATAAGAAAGAAACTGCGTTTTTAAAGCTCCAAGAATATCTTCTCTCTACAGATGTGCAGAATGAAATTCAGCGTACTGGACGTCGTTCGAGTTACACCGGGGTATCTGAGGAAAACAAAGACATATTTCGGTCGGATTGGGGACTACAACCTGATCGCGTGCTTTCGCCTATCAAAATGCCGGCAGCAGATGTATTGTTTGAGTGCTTAAATCTGTATCAGACCGATTTTAAAAAGCCTTCTCTTAACATCTACTGCTTGGATTATTCAGGCAGTATGAGCGGTGACGGCAACGAACAGTTGGTAAAAGCTATGGAACAATTGCTCATTCAAGAAAACGCCGCTAAAAACTTTCTCCAAGCCTCTAAAAATGAGGTTAATATCCTAATACCTTTTAATAGTGGTGTTATTACTACTTATACAGCTACCGGTGCCGGAGACGAATTAGAAGCGCTTTATGAAAAAGTAAAAAATCAGCCTGTAGGGGGTGGCACCAATATGTATGCGGCAGCAGTTCAGGGGCTGAAAATGCTACAGGATTTCGACTTATCTCAATATACCCCCGCCATCATTCTACTCACCGATGGGCAATCAGGCGGCTCCATCTACGATTTCGAATCTGTATATACACAGTTGGGGAAAGAGATTCCCGTCTTTTCCATTATGTTTGGAGACGCCGATGAAGATCAACTAGAAGAATTGGCGCAATATACCAATGCCCGGGTATTTGATGGACGCGACAACCTGACTGAGGCATTCCAAACCGTAAAGGGGTATAACTGATGAAAGATACCTCAAGGATGCTGATTTCCACTATAATTGCGGCAGCACTTTTTCTTCTGATGTTTTTGTTGCTAAAATGGAATTTGATCTTCTGTATTCTGTTATGTATCGGCGTATATTTTGGCTTGTTCCTTCTTTTGAAGCCTAAGCAAAAAATTGCTGGTATCTCCATTGAGTTTATACCCGAAGAAGAGGAAATTCGAAAATTATTAGAAGACGCTCAAGCTGATTTTATTGAGATTGACAGCGCAATTAAATCCATCTCTGACTCTTCTGTTAAAGTAGATGCTCAGACATTGTATGATACTGGCAAAAGGATTCTTTTATATCTTAAAGAAAATCCTACGAAGATCAATTTGGCACGTCGTTTCTTTACCTATTACTTGGACACAGCAGCTAAACTTCTCCGCCGGTATGTAGATTTGCAAAATACAAAACTACATGCAGAGAAGGTAACAACAATTCTCCAAAAGACGGCAGAAGCGCTTCCAGTGCTTAATAGTGCTTTTGAAAAACAGTTCACCCATCTGATGGAGGGAGAGCTTCTCGATGTGGAAGTCGACATTGAACTTCTGAAAAACGCCTTGGAAATGGAGGATTGAAAATGAAAACAAAGTTACTCGGATTGGGCATCCTAGCCATCGTTGTAATATCCGCCATTGTTTATGTACGGTACAGCAGCGGTCAAACAATTACAGAGATCCATGGCTATGTGGGTGGTGAAAAAATTGGCTTGCTAGAAGATGAAGAAATTCAGAATCTTTTGAAAGATAGGTATAAATTAGCCATTGATTACACAAAACTGGGTTCCATTGACATGATCACCGCCGATGTTGAAGGAAAGAACTTTTTGTTCCCCTCCAACCAGACGGCATTGGAACTTTATGAACAGGCAAACGGTGAGCCAGTGAAAAGTGAAATTATTCTAAATACTCCTATTGTATTATATACTCGCAGCGCAGTAGCCCAGGCGATGATTGCTGAAGGAATTGTTAGTATATCAGACGGCGTCTATTCAGTAGATATGAAAAAACTGGTAGAAGCCATTGAGTCCGGAACAACTTGGGAAGAAATTGGGCTTTCGCAACTTTATGGTAGTATTTCGGTAGGGACCACCGACCCTACCAAATCAAATTCCGGTAATATGTTTGCCGGGCTTTTAGCTAACACCCTTTGCAATGGTGTAGCTGATGAGAATAACCTTAATGAAATTCTCCCCAGGTTGCAAAATATCTTTCAGAAACTTGGATATATGGAAAGCTCTTCATCAGATCTATTTGATCAATTTTTAAAAACAGGCATGGGCGCTAAACCCTTGATTGCTGGATACGAGAACCAGCTCCTAGAGTTTGCCGTAAACAATGCCGAAGTATGGGAACAGGTAAAAAAAGATATTGTTATGCTCTACCCAACGCCTACCGTCTGGTCATCTCATGTGTATATCTCTTTGGATGAAAGCGGGAATGTCGGAATCGATGCCTTACTGGACGAGGACATTCAACGTATCGCTTGGGAAAAACACGGATTTCGTACCGGGGTATATGATGTCCCCACTAGAGCCGAAAATTTCGGTGTGTCCGGACTGGCTGAAGAAATCACCCAGGTAGCGCCAATGCCGGATGCCAATACAATGGAGCAGATCATTCAGGCTCTTCAGTAAAAGTAAAACATATTAATTACCTAAAAAATTGCTCATGTCATTTTTTAAGTATTACACCCATTTCAAAAAATATCATTCTTGATGGTTTCGAAATTATAGACAAAAGCCGCGGAAAACCCGCGGCTTTTTGTAATTTTTAATATATCTCAGCCCTTTAGTTTTACAGCCGTCCCATAGGCCATGACCTCGGAACAGCCCTGCATAATAGAAGAGGTAGAAATGAGCAATCCCACAATGGCGTCGGCGCCCAAGGCCTGGGCCTGCTGCACCATGCGGCTGATGGAGATTTCCCTTGCCTGGTCCATCATTTCGGTATAGTCCCTGATCTCACCGCCTACCATGCTTTTAAACCCCGCCATGAAGTCTTTTCCGATATTCTTCGACTGCACGACGCTGCCTCGAACCAGGCCTACCACCCGTTCAATTTCCATTCCCGGAACCGTGTGTGTTGTCACAATAATCATTTCTTCACCCCTTCGATCATGATTGCGGCCATCTTCTACAGCCACAGCCCTATTGTAACAATGACAAAGGCCGCTGTCCATTGGACTTTGATCACAATTTGGTTACTTTTCTTTTTTCTGTCCAAACTTGTATTCTGTGCCCGCAATAATCCGCTTGATGTTCTCCCGATGGAGATACAGCACGATCAGTCCAATGAGGGCGGCGAACAGGGTATTAATCAGGGCAGGTTCTCCCGTTACCCGCAACACAATATAGGTGACAATGGGGTAGGAAATGGCATCCACAATGGAGCCCAGGGACACCATCTTGGAAATGCCAAACGCGATGAGAAACTCTGCCAACAAAATCAGCAGGGTGATTGGATTAATCACCAGGATAATGCCAGCGGAGGTCAGCACGCCCTTTCCGCCTTTAAATCCAAAATAGATAGGATACATATGGCCGAGAAGGGCAAACAGGCCCGCTACATAGGCCCCGTCAAAAGAGGTAACCCCAAATAAAGAGAAGAAAAGCCTGCCCAGCAGCACCGCCACAATTCCCTTGCCAAAGTCACCTAGGAGGGTCAGCGCTGCCGGTACCTTGCCGAAGTTGCGAAGCACATTGGTCATCCCAGCGTTGCCGCTGCCATAATCCCGCACATCTTTTTTGGAGTACAGCTTGCTGACAATCACCGCAAAGCTTATGCTCCCGATTAGATAAGCACAGACAGCCGAGGCCAAAATCGCCCAGAAAGTATTCATCAAATCGCCCTTCCTTCTTTGGACATATCCGTCCGTTGCATTGGTTTCCGGTCTATTTATCTCCCCTCTCCCGCACAATCATGCGGATGGGGGTACCGTCCAGCTGGAACGTCTCCCGGATCTGATTTTCCAGATAACGCTGGTAGGAAAAGTGGAACAGCTCCGCCCGGTTGACAAAACAGACAAAGGTGGGCGGCTTGGTGGAAGCCTGGGTCATGTAGTAAATCTTCAGCCGCTTTCCTTTGTCCGACGGCGGCTGTACCCGGGCGGTGGCATAGGCCAGCATATCATTGAGCATGCCGGTGGTAATACGCATGGAATTCTTTTCATGGACGTGCCGGATGAGATCATATAGTTTCTCCACCCGCTGTCCTCTCAGCGCGGAAATGAAGAGGAACGGTACATAGGACATAAAGCTGAAATCGTTCTCCAGCTTCTTTTTAAATTCGTTCATGGTGTTTCCGTCTTTTTCCACCGCATCCCATTTGTTGACAGCTACAACACAGCCCTTGCCCTGTTCATGGGCATAGCCTGCCACCTTGGAATCCTGCTCGGTAAAGCCAACGGTGGCGTCGATGACGATCACCGCCACATCAGCCCGATCCACCGCCATATAAGCCCGCAGAACGCTGTAACGCTCCACCGCCTCTTCCACCTTGCTCTTGCGGCGGATGCCGGCGGTATCGATAAATACATATTTGCCGTGCTCGTTTTCTATGACTGTATCTGTGGCGTCTCGGGTGGTTCCCGCAATATTAGAAACAATGACCCGTTCCTCCCCTGCAATCCGGTTGATGAGGGAGGATTTTCCCACGTTGGGCTTTCCGATCACCGCCACCTTGATATAATCATCCCCATATTCCTCTTCCTTATCAAAATCCAAATGCTCAAACACCGCGTCCAACAGATCACCGGTGCCGTGACCATGGACAGAGGAAACAGGATAGGGATCGCCCAAGCCCAGATTGTAAAACTCGTAAAAATCCGGGGGAACTTCTCCCAGAGAATCGCATTTGTTGACGCACAACACCACAGGCTTGCCGCTTTTTTGCAGCATCATGGCGATGTCCGCGTCGTTGGCGGTCACACCGGATTTCAGATCCACCACCAAGATGATAACATCTGCCTTTTCAATGGCAAGCTGCGCCTGCCGCCGCATCTGCGAAAGGATCACATCATCGGTTCTGGGCTCGATGCCTCCGGTGTCCACCAGCATAAACTGCTGGCCCCTCCATTCGCACTCGGAATAAATCCGGTCCCGGGTGACACCTGGGGTGTCCTCCACAATGGATAGACGCTTTCCGATCAGTTTATTAAAAAGGGTGGATTTGCCCACATTAGGCCGGCCCACCACTGCTACCACTGGTTTTGCCATAAATGCCTCCTTACTGCCTGGAAAGGCACTTTGTTTTCCCCCATACCGCAAAATTTCACAGTATGAGAGTTTGTTCACTCACCATATTTTCTATTCATATGCCGACTTTTCCCCCAAAAGGGCATCGACAAAATCATGGCCGTCATTTTCCACCAGGCGGACGGTAACGCCCAAAGCCTGCTCCACCTCTTCCACCGTCTGATCATCCAGAAAGCGGTCCTTCTCATGGCGGAGCATCACCGCCGGGATGAGGAGGGTATCGCCCAGTTGTTTTCCCCGGAGCTGGTCGACAAGATCGGTAGCTGTCACCAAACCTGCCACCGTGATACTTTCCCCAAAATAACGATTGACAATGGGGACAACCTGCACCCTTACATCCGGGAACACCCCAGCCACCTTATCCACCATCTGCTGGATAAAAGGGCCGGCTCCCGTGCCGGTAGCTAGGGTGCAAAGCTTCCCGCTTCCCCGGCGTCCATCAGGATTTTGAAGCTCAAAGTCGATTTCGTTTTCCAGAGAGGCAAAAAGGCCTACCCCGTTTTCCAGCTGGTCAAATTCTCCATAATAGTCGGCGTCCGGCATGGGCCACTGGGCTTTGAGATAAAATTCATCGGCAGGATAGCACAGCCGGCTGCCAAGACGCCTCTCGTATTGATCGCCAAAGGCATTGACCGTCTCGATGACCTGTCGCGCCCCCTCTTTTGTATATCCCTCCAAGGGGTAAAGCCCTTCCCGGAAACGGGTCAGTCCCACAGGGACACAGGCAATACTCTGCACCCCCGGATACATTTCTCCCAAATCCCGCAGACTTTTTTCCAGATAAGGGCCGTCGTTGATGCCGGGACAGAGAACCAGCTGGGTGTTGACCTTGATTCCTGCCTCGCATAAGAGACGAATATATTCCAGGGAATCCGCGGCCTTGGGATTTTTCATCATCTGCACCCGCAGCTGCGGATCGGTGGTGTGGACGGAGATGTTGATGGGACTAATCCGCATCTTGATAATCCGATCAATTTCCTGGCGGCTGAGGTTGGTCATGGTGATATAATTGCCGAAAAAGAAGGAGAGCCGGTCATCGTCATCCTTAAAATACAGGGACTCCCGCATCCCCGGGGGCATCTGATCCACAAAGCAGAAGATGCACTTATTCTTGCAGCTGTGCTGCCGGTCCATCAGGTAGGTTTCAAATTCCAACCCTAGGTCTTCATATTCATCCTTGCGAAGGCGCACCATCCGCTCTTTGCCATCAGCCTGCTGCAGCAGGATCCGCAGCCGCCGTTCCGTCATATAAAAGCGGTAGTCCAGCACATCAGCGATGGGATGCCCATTAATTTCCAGCAATTTCTCCCCCGCTTCAATCCCATGCCTCTGGGCGGGAGAGCCTGACTCCACCTGTTTAATCCATACTCCCATACAAAAAGCCTGTCCTCATTCCCTTTTTGCCCGGATTCGTTACTTTTAGTATACACAATCTCTGGGCCGATGAAAATAGATATCTTACATGATCTTTTTATTTTTGCCCGAAAATCAAAAGAACAGGGAAGGAATCCTCCTCCCCTGTTCTTTGAGGAAACTCACTACGCTTCCTTTTTGATAACCTCTCTGCCCTTATAGAATCCGCAGTTGCCGCAAACTCTGTGGGCCAGTTTCAGCTCACCGCACTGTGTGCATTTGGAAAAAGCGGGAGCATCCATCTTCCATACATTGGAGCGTCTCTTATCGCGTCTTGCTTTGGAAACCTTTCTCTTTGGTACCGCCATGCTCAGCACCTCCTTAACCTGCGAAATCACGACGAAACATCGTCACTGTCAAATGAAATAATTATTGAAGTAGCTCTTTTAAAGCTGCAAGGCGAGGATCAGACTCGGCCTGATCACAGCCGCAGTCTTTTGTGTTTCGATTTGTTCCGCATTGGGGGCACAGCCCCTTACAGTCCTCCCTGCAAAGAATCTTAGTGGGAAATTCCAGCAGGATATCCGACTGCACCAGCTCGTCCATGGCAAGTGTTCTGTCTTCCACCAGGAGAAACTCATCGGAGTATTCTCCCTCCACATGGCTGACCAGAACATGTTCAAATTCCATTGCAAAGGGACGGATCACCGGTTCCAGACATCTGTCGCATACGCCGTCATACACAAACTCAGCAGTATAGCGAAGCGTTACCACACCCGCGCGGTTTCGAATCTCCCCGCGGACAGCGACAGGTGTTTTCAGCGGACACATTTGTCCCAGCTCCCACCCGGAAAGGTCTAGCTCATAGTCCACTTTTAGAGCTTCGCCCTCCACATCAAAGAGCTGTTTTAGATCAATTAACATAGTTCACCTCTTGTGCCACGGAATCTATTATAATATTCTGCCGAGGGTTTGTCAACGGAAACTTGGGCTTTTTTCCGATTTCTTTGCCCTTTTCTCCTTCTCCGGCCTCTGCACAGATCTATCTTTTAAACCAGGCGCTTGATCAGGTCCTCTTTTTCGCCATAGAGCATGTCGATGACCGGAATCTCGATCATGGTATAGCAGCCAGGAGTCTGTTTCATACCGGCACGGGCGACGGCCACCAGGATCTGGGCGGTGAGGGCAGGATTGTTAATCTTCATATCAAACTCGAACAGCTGATTCTGGGTGGTGCCGGACACGCCTTTGCGGGTCATATGGACACCGTGTCCCTTATCCAGGAGGGCATCCACACTGTCAACCGCGATAACATGGGTCTCATCGTTGACAAAATAAGGATCCGCTTTGATCCGGGCTGCCACATCCTCATAAGCATACCCATCCTTCAGTTCAATATACACCATCCGGCGATGGATGCCAGTGCCCAGGGGGATGGTCATAGACAGCGCCGCTTTCACTCCCTCAATGGCCTTGACGGCGACAGTATGGCCCATACTCATACCAGGGCCAAAGTTGGTGTAGGTGATGCCTTTGGGAGCCGCTGCTTCTAACAGTGCCCGCACCATGGAATCAGAACCCGGATCCCAACCGGCAGAGATAATGGAGGTTTTTCCGTGCTCCTTTGCCACGGGATCAAGCTGGCACTTTAAGTCCCAAATGTTGGTGTGGATATCGAAGCTATCCACCGTATTCATGCCCAGCGCCAGATATTTTTTTGCCTCCTCCGGCACCGAGCGGGTAGGTGTGCACAGAAATGCCACATCCGGCTTTTCAGGCAGCTTGTTGACGTCGTCCACCACAGGGATATCTCTCAATTCTGCCGGCTGCTCTCCGGCGGCGTTTCTGCGCACAATCCCCACCAGCTGAAAATCGGGAGCCGCATACAAGGCCTCCAACACCGACTTACCAATATTACCGTAGCCTACAATGACTGCTTTGAACATGATCAGTTCCTTCCTTTCGCCACACCATCCGGTGCAAAATTTCAGGTATCCATCTTTCCCCTTTGTCTCTTTAAGGGTAAAGATCCGGATACCACTCCCCAAGGGATTCCGGTTTTCAATATACCCCATCCCCTCTGGCCCGTCAAGAGAATTTCGCGGTGAAACTGCAAAAAAGGAGCGAAACCTATGGGTTTCGCTCCTTTTCCTCAGAGTAACAGGACGGTCCATCCTTAGATGATGAACTTTGTAATGGAATCGGGAATTTCTGATTTGTCGCAGGAAACGGTAAAGATCAGGTTCACATTCTGGCCATGGAGGCTTTCCAGCTTCTCCACCATAGCGGCGAAAGCAGCAAGATCCCGGCCTACAATTTTGAGGGTTGCATCGATGCACAGATCGGTAATGTCATAGTTGCCGGCCAAAAGCCCGCACAGGAAGCCATAAAAGGCATCGCTGCCGCTGACATTGTAGTCGTCAATATCAATAAGACGAACCTTCATATCCAGGTCGTAGGTAAGTTTCAGTCCTTTTTCAATGCATACCACATTGCCATTGGAGGTCTGCGCAGCTTCATTGACCATATGAATCAATGTCTTTGTTTTTCCGGAACCCTTATTTCCAACGATTAGCTTTATCATGTGAAATTCCTCCCTTTAAAATGGACGAGGACGCCCATTTTTCTACAGTGTCATTTTTTACTTCTTAGCCCAGATTTTACCTTAACTTAATGAAAATCAAAGCTTCTTTTCATAACCATACAATATTGGGCCCATCTTGTCAAATTATTTCAGCTTTTCAAGGAGCTCTCCCTGCAAATCCTCGTAACCGGGCTTGCCAAGCAGGGCAAACATGTTCTTTTTATAGGCCTCCACGCCCGGCTGGTTGAAGGGATTGACCCCCAGCAGATAGCCGGAAATAGCGCATGCTTTCTCAAAGAAGTAGATCAGATAGCCAAGCTCATGTTCATCCATACCGCCCACTTCCAGCACCATGTTGGGAGCGCCGCCCTCTGTGTGGGCCAGGATGGTGCCTTCAAAAGCCTTCTGATTGACCACCGACATGTTCTGCTCCGACAGGAAGTTGAGCCCGTCAAAGTTGGCCGCATCCGGCTGGATGTACAGATCAGACTGTGGCTTTGCAAAATGGACCACTGTCTCAAACAGGATCCGGGAGCCATCCTGAACAAATTGACCCATAGAGTGCAGATCGGTAGAGAAGGTAACCGATGCGGGGAACAAACCCTTGTGGTCCTTGCCTTCACTTTCGCCAAAGAGTTGCTTAAACCATTCGTTCATCATGGTAAAGCAGGGCTCATAGGTGACCAGAAGCTCCACAGATTTGCCTTTGCGGTACAGGCAGTTGCGCAACGCCGCGTATTTGTAGCAGTCATTCTTTGCAAGATCGGTGTCGCACAGGGCGTCCTGGGCCTCCTTGGCGCCGGCCATCAGCGCGTCAATGTCGCATCCAGCTACGGCGATGGGGAGAAGTCCCACTGCCGTCAGCACCGAGAAACGGCCTCCCACGTCATCGGGGATGACGAAGGTCTCATAGCCCTCTTTGTCAGAAAGCTCTTTCAGCGTTCCCCGAGCCTTGTCGGTGGTAGCATAAATCCGGCTCTTTGCACCTTCCTTACCATATTTTTTCTCCAGGAAGTCCCGGAAAATCCGGAACGCCAGAGCAGGTTCGGTGGTGGTACCGGATTTGGAGATGATATTGACGGATACGTCTTTGTCTTTACAGATGGAAAGCAGGTCATTAAGATAAGAAGGACTGATGCTGTTGCCAGCAAAATAGATGTCCGGCGTATCCTTCTTTAAGTTGTTGTAAAGTGGGGATTTGAGAAACTCGATGGCTGCCCGGGCCCCCAGATAGGAACCGCCGATGCCGATGACAATGAGGATGTCGCTATCCTTTTTAATCTTTTCCGCCGCGGCTTTAATGCGGGCAAATTCCTCTTTGTCATAGTCTGTGGGCAGGGTAAGCCATCCCAAGAAATCATTGCCAAGTCCTGTCTTTTCGTGGAGTGTGCGGTGGGCCGTTTCTACCTGAGCCTGCATGCCGCACAGCTCATGATCCATGATAAAACCCTTCAGATGTTTCGTATTTAAAGTGACAGCCATTTGACTTCCCCTTTCTGCTTTTCCGTCGATTTTTATACCGATACCATCCTTTAGATGGTATACTTTATTTTACTCTATCAGGTCATATTTTTCAAGTATTGGATTTCACTTCGATATATTTTTGTTGAGTTTTCACATATTTCTAGAGCGATTATCCAACCATGGCTTTAAAAAGGATGCACAGTGCTCTCGGAAGGGTCATTTTTTCCACACTTTGGCTCGCCACCATAGGGTAAGTGAGGATTTTCTCTTCCCCCAGCTTGACAATCACCCTCCCTACCGTCTGCCCCTTTTCCACAGGAGCGCTGACCTGTGGCATCAATTCGATCTCCTGGGTGATCTCCTGGGATCTCCCTTTCGGCAGCACCAGTGGTTCGGGAGGCTGTGGTTCCACCGTTACCTCGTTCTCCACGCCTCCTGTCACCTTCACCGGGGTTTCCGCACTCATAGGCTGGATATTTGCCAGCTCATAGTTGGCAAAGCCGTAGTCCAACAGCTTTTTTGCCGTATAAAAACGTTCATCACTGGTAGCGCTGCCCAAAGTCACTGCAATGAGGGTCATCCCATTTCGGGTGGCGGAAGCAGACAGGCAGCTGCCGGCTCCATCGGTGGTACCGGTTTTCAGCCCTGTGGCCCCATCATAGTAGCGGATCATTTTATTGGTGTTGACAAGCTGGGTTTCTCCGCCCCGGAGAGAGTCCATCCAGATGGTAGTATACTCCAAGATTTTTGGGTGCTTGAGTAGTTCCATGGACATAATGGCAATATCCCTTGCCGTGGACAGATGCCCCTCGGCATCCAGACCATTGGTGTTCTTAAACACCGTATTTTTCATGCCAAGTTCCTGCGCCCGCTGATTCATCATCGCCACAAATGCTTCCTCGCTGCCAGCCACATATTCAGCCAGGCAGGTGGCGGCGTCATTGGCGGAGGAAACCGCCGTTGCTTTGAGTAGGTCGTGTACACTCATCTGTTCATTGGGCTCCAGCCATATCTGACTCCCCCCCATATCCGCCGCATGTTGGGAGCAGGTGACCATATCGTCTACCGTGATCTTTCCCGCGTCAATGGCTTCCATGACCAGAAGCAGGGTCATAATTTTGGTAATAGAGGCGGGGGGATATTGCTCATCCGGGTTATAGGAATACAGAACCTCTCCGGTAGACTGCTCCAGCAAGATCACCGACTTGGACCGGATATCCACTGTACCCTGGTTTGGATTGTCCTCCTGGCCGGACTGGGCACCGCCCTGCGGCGTCTGATCCCCCTGGGTGGTTTCGGGGGTACTCCCTCCACCCGGCGCCACCGTCGTGGTCGTGGGGGCCATTGTTTCCTCATCCTCTCCGGCGGCATAAGCCGCTGGGGAAAACACACCGATACAAAGAGAGCATAGCAAAAGACAAGCCGCTATACGAGATTTCACCTTCATCACCGCACCTCCGCTGCATAGGACAAACCGGGCACTGGATTCATAACCGCTGTGCCCTGGCTGAAAGCCGTCGCCATCTGTCTCTATAAGGATGGCCCGCTTTTCTTCATTTAGTACATGTTTATGCGGAGAATGTCACGATATGCGGCCTTCGGAAAAACAAAAAACCATACCTTTGGAAGACGCTTCGTAAAGAAGTTATCACCCAAATTTCTTGACTTGTTTGGATTTGGATATCAAAATCCGATGCTCGCTATTCTTATGGATTTGCTGAAATAATCGGTATACAATTTTTTTAAAAGGAAATAACCGAATGATTTTTAAAAAATCATTCGGTTATTTATTAATATCTTCAGTTGTTAATAGATAAAGGCAAATTTATGAAATCCACCAAACTCCCTCTACCGATTTATTTAAGCAACCAATCTCTTCTGAGAGAGTATTGCCTGCAAAATCTTTTATAATGATGCGATTGTAGTATTTATATGCATCCGTTGCACGATCATTTTTATCATCCCAACCTTCTTCTACCCATGTCTCTAAATAAACCTTGCCATTTTCTATTAAAATTACCGATTCATGCTCATTAAGTGGAAATGAAATTTTATCCGGATAGTAGCAGTGAAAGCCTTCTTCTGAATCTTGGCTGATAATATAGAGCGGATTACCAATGATCATTAGATTATATAAGTTCACTTCCCCCATGTTTAATTCCGTGACCTTTTCCAGAACTTTTTCCGGGATATATCTGTATAAGGTTACTTTCTTATTGTCGTAATCACCTTGCAAAAAGTATAGAAACCCTTCTATATATACGGGATCGCCATAAATAATATTTCTTTTTTTATCAAAAGGTTTATATACATTCCCACTATGAAAATCATAAATTAGTAATTCCGAACCTTGATATCCTCCTCGTTCAGCCCACTTAATCAAGTCATACAAATCTTCAAAATCAGATTGAGAATATCCAAATCTATCTTGCCCATAGATTTTTTCTATGTATCTACCTTCAATCCTATTGAATTTCTTTATCACTTTATGCCCTCCTGAAATTGAAATTCATATGTCGAATATACAAGTAAAGTAAAAATATCGGCAAGCGTATTATGTAAAACCAAAGGGAGAAGCTACTTCCCTATGTAGCCTCTCCCTTGCAGGTCTATTTTTCTTCGTGATTTATGCCGCAAATTTTTTAATCTCATCCAGGAACTTGTCGCAGTCGGTAGCATGAATGTTGAGTTTGATGGACTTGGACAAATCCAAGCTGAAGATACCCATGATGGATTTAGCGTCAACAATGTGCCGGCCGCTAACCATGTCCACATCAAAGTCATACATGTTCACGATTTTCACGAATTCCTTTACATCGTCAATGGATTTGAGCGCGATTGTGATCTCTTTCATACTGTCTGCCTCCTTATTTTACCTCTGTCATGCCAACGGAGTTGTCCGTTGGTTTTTGGAAAATAGCTATAATTACAATATATCAGCAGTCCAGTTTTTAGTCAACTGCTAATTGCAAAAGCTTATGGTATTGTTTATAATAATAGTATCCAAAATAGGTGCAAATTTGATAAATTTTTTGAAAATAATTTTTAAAGATATTTTTTCAGCTTTTGAAGCAATTTTGATCAGGGGGTATTATGAGAGTACACTTTACCACCCTTGGATGCAAGGTCAATCAATATGAAACTCAAATTCTTGCCCAGTTATTTTCCCACAATGGCTTCGATGTGACGGATTCTCCCGACGGTGCCGACGTCTATGTAGTCAATTCCTGTACCGTCACGGCTACCGGGGACAAAAAGACCCGGCAGTCCATCCGGAAGATGAAGCGGGAGCATCCCGGTGCTTTAGTAGTCCTCACCGGCTGTTATCCCCAGGCTTTTCCCGAGGAAGCCGCCAAGATCACCGAGGCGGATGTCATCACCGGCTCCTATAACCGCAAAAGTATTTTTCCCGCCCTGCAAAAGGCAATGGCTACCGGAGAGCGGGTGGTGGACATCACCCCTCATGCCAAGGGAGAGGCTTTCGAACCCATGTCCGCCTCCTCCTTTATGGAACGAACCCGGGCCTTTGTCAAAATCGAGGATGGCTGCGACCGGTATTGTTCCTATTGCATTATTCCCACTGCCCGGGGACCTATCCGCTCCAAGCCTTTGCAGGAGCTAAAGACAGAGCTTTCCGCCCTTGCCCAAAACGGCTACAAAGAAGTCGTGTTGGTGGGCATCAACCTTTCCTCTTATGGCCGGGATCTGGGATGCCGGCTTATCGACGCGGTGGAACTGGCCTGTTCCATTGACGGTGTCAAGCGGGTGCGGCTGGGATCTTTGGAGCCGGAGCTTTTAACCGGCGACGACATCCGGCGGATGGCCGCACAGCCTAAGTTCTGCCCTCAGTTTCACCTGTCTCTGCAAAGCGGCTGCGATGAAACCCTCCGGCGGATGAACCGGCACTATGACAGCGCCGAATATCTGCGGATTGTCGGCGATCTGCGCGCCCACTTTCTCAACTGTGCCATTACCACCGATGTCATGGTGGGCTTTCCCGGCGAAACGGAGGAAGAATTTGCCGCTTCTCTGGATTTTGTCCAGCGGGTGGAGCTTGCAAAAGCCCATGTCTTCGCCTATTCTATCCGTCCTGGTACCCGGGCGGCCTCCATGGACGGGCAGATACCCGCCAAGGTCAAGGAGGAACGTTCCCATCAGATGATGGCCGCCGCTGCTAAAACCCGCAAAGCCTTTCTGGACCGGCAAAATGGGCTGATCGAACAGGTCCTCTTTGAGACAGGCCATCACGGTGTCTATGAAGGCTATACCAAAAACTACACCCCTGTGCGGGTATCCTCCCCCATCAGTCTGCAGGGTTCTCTTCATCTTGTAGAGATCGGCGACAACGACGGGGAAACCTGCGAGGGAAAATTATTGGAGTAAAGGCAGGCGCCTTTTCATACAAAACGCTAAGTCTCCCTATCCTTCCCCTAGGCGGGAGGCTTTTTCATCCCAAATGAAAACACGATAATAGGAGAGTAACAAAAATGGCTGTTTATCGCATCTATGTAGAGAAAAAGCCCAAATTCGCCGTCGAGGCAGATTCGGTACTCCAGGATCTGAAAACCTCCCTGCTCATGGACAGTGTAAAAAGTGTCCGCATTCTCAATCGGTACGATGTAGAAAACATCGATGAAACCGACTTTGAAAACGCTAAGCACACCATTTTTTCCGAGCCGCAGGTGGACACCATCTCCGCCGGATTGCCTGTCATTTCCCAAAACGACAGGATTTTTGCGGTGGAATATCTGCCGGGACAGTACGACCAGCGAGCCGACTCCTGTGCCCAGTGTATCCAGATTTCCACCCAGAAGGACCGTCCTCTGGTCCGTACCGCTCGGGTCTATATCCTCTCCGGCCCCATTTCCGACCGGGAGTTTGCCCAGATTAAACACCACCTCATCAACCCGGTAGAAAGCCGGGAGGCCAGCTTGGATCTGCCGGACACCCTCCAGATCCCCTATGACATTCCCACCACAGTGGAAACCCTGGAAGGCTTTATCCACCTGAACAAGCAGGAGCTTGCCGATTTTGTGAAAAATTACGGCCTGGCCATGGATGAAGATGACATCAAATTCTGCCAGGATTACTTTAAAAATACCGAACATCGGGATCCCACCATCACTGAGATTCGGATGATTGACACCTACTGGTCCGACCACTGCCGCCACACCACCTTCCTCACCAACATTGACGACGTGGAAATCCAGCCGGCTTATATTAAAGAGACCTACGATACCTACCTTCACTATCGGGATGAGCTTTACACCAAACAGGGCAAGAATAAGCCACAGACCCTCATGGATCTGGCGGTCATCGGCGCCAAAATCCTGAAGGCCCAAGGAAAACTACAGGATCTGGATGAGTCGGAGGAGATCAACGCCTGCTCTGTCAAGATTAAGGTGGACGTGGACGGAAAGCTGGAGGACTGGCTCCTCATGTTCAAAAACGAGACCCACAACCATCCCACCGAAATTGAGCCCTTTGGTGGCGCGGCCACCTGCTTGGGCGGCGCTATCCGTGACCCCCTCTCCGGCCGCAGCTATGTCTATCAGGCCATGCGGGTCACCGGCGCCGCGGACCCTCTGGTCCCTGTCTCCGAAACCATGGAGGGCAAACTTCCCCAGAAAAAGCTGGTGGTGACAGCCGCCAATGGCTACAGCTCTTACGGTAACCAGATCGGCCTTGCCACCGGGCATGTAGCCGAGGTCTATCATCCGGGCTATGCGGCCAAACGGTTGGAGATCGGCGCAGTCATCGGCGCTGCTCCGGAAGAAAATGTGGTGCGGGAACGTCCCGCCCCTGGCGATATCATCATCCTGCTGGGTGGCCGCACCGGCCGGGACGGCTGCGGTGGCGCCACCGGCTCCTCCAAGTCCCACACCCTCCAGTCTCTGGAAACCTGCGGCGCAGAGGTCCAGAAGGGCAATCCTCCGGAGGAGAGAAAGCTGCAGCGGCTCTTCCGGGATCCCAAGGTCACCCGGATGATCAAGCGGTGCAACGACTTTGGCGCCGGCGGCGTTTCAGTAGCCATCGGAGAATTGGCGGACGGCCTGCGGATCAACCTGGACGCCGTACCTAAAAAATATGACGGATTAGACGGTACAGAACTTGCCATCAGTGAAAGCCAGGAGCGGATGGCCGTGGTCGTCGATAAGATGGATGTAGACGAATTTATCGCCGCCGCTTCCAAAGAAAACCTGGAGGCCACCGTTGTTGCCGTGGTAGAGGAACAGCCCCGGCTGACCATGGAATGGAACGGCAACGTCATCGTTGATCTTTCCAGAGAATTTTTAAATTCCAACGGCGCTTCTAAACATACCACCATGAAGATTCCGGCCCCAGAAGTTATTGCTGGAGCAAAAGCATATATCGGCGACACCACCGGCAAGTGGTGCGCGCACTTAAGCCAGCTCAACGTCTGCCAGCAGAAAGGCTTGGTGGAACGCTTTGACTCCACCATCGGCGCCGGCACCGTACTTATGCCCTATGGCGGCAAACGGCAGCTTTCCCCGTCCCAGGCCATGGCCGCCAAGCTGCCTGTCCTTTCTGGGGAAACAGCCACCTGCTCCATCATGGGCTGGGGCTTCAACCCTGACCTAAGTGCCTTAAGTCCCTACCATGGAGCCATGGCGGCGGTCGTAGAATCCATCGCCAAGGTCATCGCCGCCGGCGGCAGCTATAAACAGTGCTGGCTGACCTTCCAGGAATACTTCGAGCGGACCAAAAACGATCCAGAGCGCTGGGGTAAGCCGATGTCCGCCTTGCTGGGAGCTTTGAAGGCCCAGCTGGAGTTGGGCTGTGCCGCCATCGGAGGCAAAGACTCCATGTCCGGCACCTTTGAAGATCTGGATGTCCCCCCCACCCTGACCTCTTTTGCTGTATCTGTGACCAACACCAGCCATATCGTTTCCACCGACTTTAAGGAGGCTGGACACAACGTCTGCCTGATCGCTCCCCGCTATGACGACAACCACCTGGTGGACTTTGACGATCTGAAATCCATCTGGAACCAGGTAGAAGCCGCCATCAGCGCCGGACAGGTCAAAGCGGCCTGGGCCCTTTCTTACGGCGGCGTGCCTGAGGCTGTCGCCAAAATGTGCTTTGGCAACGGCCTTGGCTTCCGCTTTACCGACGGCAAAGCCGCCAGCCTGGATATTTCTGAGTATTGGGATGGCCTCTACGGCGGTTTCCTCCTGGAAATGGCCGAAAGCGCTCCGGCTGTGGGCAAAGTTATCGGCCAGACCATCTCTGAGTACCGCATCGAAACCCCGGATGGCGTCGTGGATCTGCAGCAGGTGCAGGATGCCTGGCAGCAGAAGCTCAACCCTGTCTTCCCCTGGACCATTACACCTCGGACAGAAGCTGTAAAGCGTTTCTCCTTTACCGCTTCCTCCTGGCCTGCACCGGCCCAAAAGGTCGCCAAACCTCAGGTGCTGATTCCTGTATTCCCCGGTACCAACTGTGAATACGATATGGCCCGGGCCTTTGAGCGGGCAGGCGCCAAGCCGGAGATCTTTGTCATCCGCAACCTGACCCCCTCGCAAATTGAGGATAGTGTGGCCCAGATGGCCAAACTCATCGGCGAAAGCCAGATCATTGCCATCCCCGGCGGTTTCTCCGGCGGCGACGAGCCGGATGGCTCCGGCAAGTTCATTACCGCTTTCTTCCGCAATCCCTCCATCAAAGAGGCGGTTCACACCCTGCTGGGACAGCGGGACGGCCTGATGTGCGGCATCTGCAACGGCTTCCAGGCACTGGTCAAACTGGGGCTGATTCCCTTTGGTGAAATCAGGGATATGGACGAAAGCTGCCCGACCCTTACCTATAACAAAATCGGCCGACACCAGTCCATGCTGGTTCGCACCCGCATCGCTTCCAACAAATCTCCCTGGCTGATGCACACCAAGGTGGATGATATCCACACCATCGCCATCTCCCACGGCGAAGGCAGGTTTATCGCCTCTGAGGAGCTTTTGAGCACTATGGAGACCAACGGACAGATCGCTACCCAGTATGTGGATTTTGACGGCAATCCCACCCTGGATATCCGCTTTAATCCCAACACCTCTGTCCACGCCATCGAAGGCGCTACCTCTCCTGACGGCAGGGTCTTCGGTAAAATGGGCCATTCAGAGAGATACAGCCTAGGTGTATTCCAGAATGTCCCCGGCGATTTTGATCAAAAAATGTTCCAGGGCGCCGTGGATTATTTCGCAAAATAGGCGTTTTTGTGACAACATTATGTATCATTAGACAAAATAAAAACCCAGCGTATAAAATACGCTGGGTTTTTTGTTTGTCTCACCGGAATCGCGTAAAAGATTTCAAAAAAGATAAGGACTTCTTAAATAATTTTGAAATTTTTACCTGAGCCATTCACAGGACCTCAAAAAACAAGTATACTGTTTGACATACCTTATTTTCGTCCTATCGGCATCAGAAAGAGTCGGAGGAAAACAATAAAAACTTGGCAACATCGAGGCCCGCGGGCTGGACGGTACAGAAAAAGTCCCTCGGTTGGGGGCAATATCCCGCATTGTGAGCGTTTGCACCGCTTGACCCAGCGCAGAGGGCTCTCTCACTTTGTTTTCAAAGAAATTGTCCCGGCGGGACATTCATAGTGTATGCGCAAAATCGCAAAAATTGCAAAGAAAATGATGGTGTAATATCTGTATTTTTTGAACAGATATTACAACAGAGAAAGGCCGTTTTATATGTCATCTGAAAAAAAGCAACACCGGCTTACGCCTTGGCAGATTGTGGCCCTTGTTCTTGTCATCGTCATCCTCATCGGTGCCACAGTGGCTGCATTTCCCTTTGTTTCTTCCCTGGCAAAGCCGGAAAATTTGGAAAATTTTAAAAACACCCTGCGTTCCTTCGGGATTGGCGGTTTCTTTATCATTTTAGGTCTGCAAATCCTGCAGGTAATTCTCGCTGTCATCCCAGGCGAACCCATTGAATTATTGGCAGGCGCCATGTTTGGCACCTGGGGTGGGCTTCTGACCTGTTATCTGGGCTTGCTTCTAGGATCCGGAGGGATTTTTTTGGCCGTTCGCAAGTTTGGTTATCCCTTATTGACCAAGTTTGTCAGCGAAGAAAAATTGCAAAGCTACAAATTTTTGCATAACACCACCCGGCTGGAAACCCTGATTTTCCTCTTGTTCTTTATCCCCGGCACCCCCAAGGATGTGCTGACCTATGTGGCGGGGATTACCCCCATCTCTATGGGACGTTTTCTCCTTCTTTCCCTTTTCGCCCGGATCCCTTCGGTGATTTCCTCCACCTTTATCGGTTCTTCTTTCATCGAGGGGAATATCCTGACTTCCGTCCTGGTCTTTGCCGGGGTGGGAATAATCGGTATTGCCGGTATCTTCATCCACAAAAAAATCATGGCTAAACTGCAAAAGGAAAAGTAAATGATATTTTTCTCCGAAAAAGGAGGGACATGATGTCCCTCCTTTTTTATCGCTTTCATATCTCTGTCATTCACAAAGCCGATCTAATCAATAATTTTCCAACCGGCGCTGTTTTCGCAGGGCATGACGTTTAGCTCCCGCCTCCCATTCCTGCCGCTCCTCCTCCGTCTCTAAAATAAGCCGAGGTACCGGCACCGGATGTTCATTTTCATCCAAGGCTACAAAGACCAGGTAAGCGCGGTTGACCATCTTTCGATTGCCGTCCAGACTCTCCACAAAGGTGTCTACCCGTACCTCCATGGAGGTGCGGCCCACATAGGTAATCCGTCCCGACATGAAGATGGTGGAGTTGACATGGGCAGCCGCCTTAAACTGGAGATTGTCCACCGACGCCGTAGTCACATTGCAGTTTGCATGCCTTCTCGCCACCACGGCGGCTAATACGTCGATCCACTCCATCAGCACACCACCAAAAAGCCGCTTATAACCGTTGATATGCTGGGGCATAAGAATATGGATTTGTTCTGTATAAGAATCGGAAACTCTTTTTTCTGCTTGCATTCTGATCTCCTTCCTTTATTTTGATCGCCGGCCCGGCCTGTGTCTGCGTCCTTTTGGGGGGCGTTTGCGCACCGAATAGCCAAAGGTCCCCAAACGCTCTCCCAGGCCGTAGTAGGTACCATGCGCGTATCCCACAAGCCCGGCACGTTCCAAATGGAGCTTTCCCTCTTTGTCAATCAGGCTTTCCTCCACGTCCATGGCCAAAATCTCCGCTAGGAACATGTGATGGGTGCCAAGCTCTATGATTTCTTTGACCTGGCATTCCAAGCTTAGGGGGCTTTCCCCCAAAACCGGCGCCGACACCTTCCCGGCCGGAAGAGCCGTTAGACCGCAGGCGGCCAGTTTATCCATATCCCGTCCGCTTTTAACCCCGCAAAAGTCGGCGGCGCGAACCAAAGCGGCTGTCGTCAGATTGATGACAAATTCCCCTGACTCTTTGATCAGGCCATAGGAGTATCGCTGGGGGCGGATGGATACATAGGTCATGGGAGGCTTTGTATTGACAATACCGGTCCAGGCCACGGTGAGGACATTGGGCTGTTCCACACTGCCGCAGGTGACAAGGGCCGGCGGCACCGGTCCCAGAAGGGTTCCCGGATTCCAAAGGACCTTACCCATGGCTTCTCCCCCCCTTTTTTAATCTATGAAATAGGTTCACAGCTGCTTCCCGCTTTCTTTTGGTCTGCTGGGGATCTGGAAAGTAATCCTTTCCGTCAAAAAGGAGCCAGTCCCCTTCCTTGGCGCCCTGCGGGAGAAGGTCCACCGGGATTTCCCGCCGTGTACCGTCCTCCTCCTGGCAGACTGCAATGGTTTCTTCTATGCGGTCGATACCTATAGATTGCACCAAAAATTCCTCCTTACGCAGCTTTTTGAGTTTCCACCGCTATATTTTCCCCGTCGGTTAGAAAGGCAATGGAACCCTCCCAGTCCGTGCGGTGGACTTCAACCCCCATGGCCGCGAAACGGGCAAGGGTCTCCTCATGGGGATGTCCGTAATCATTGCCCTCCCCACAGGAGATGGCCGCGAAACTGGGGTTTACCTGATTGAGGAACTCCTGGCTGGAGGATGTGCTGCTGCCGTGATGTCCCGCCACCAGCACGTCGGCGGAAAGGTCTTCCCCGGAGGCCACCATATCATCCTCTGCTTTCTTCTCAGCATCCCCGGTGAAGAGGAAAGACCGCTCTCCGTAAGTCATCTTGAGCACTGCGGAAATATTGTTGAGATCATCATATTCCTGCAGCGGGCCCAATACCAGAAAGTGGGCGCCACCCACATCGAAGGAATCCCCAGGCTCTATGATCGTAATCTCCAACCCCTGATCCTCGACAGCAGTGAGCACATCCTGGAAAGTCTTGGTGGTGGGCATGATACTGTCCGGGATGTCAGGCATCATGACCTGTTTGACCTGCATGTTTTCGATTATGTCATCCGCACCGCCAATGTGGTCGGAATGTGGGTGCGTCCCCACCAATACATCAATGGTATCCACGCCCTGGCTTTGGAGATAATCCATCACTACAGAGCCCTGATCGTTTTCTCCCGCGTCGATGAGCACATTGCCGCCATCGGTTTTGATCAGGATGCTCTCCCCCTGGCCCACATCGATAATGTGGACGGAGATGCCGTCCTCCATATCGCCGCCGATGACCGACTGGCTTTCGCTCAGCCCAGCCTTTTGGAAAATGTCGTCCCAGGTGGGCATGGGAAAGGGCGGCTGTGTATGGGACGCCACCGTCACCAGGATACAAAGGAGGGCCAAAATCCCCCCAATGAATCCAAGAAGGGTCCGCCGCTTTCTTCTGTATCGGCCCACCTGCTATCCTCTCCCCCTCTTCTGCCGGTTCTTTTCTCTCCGTTGGTTCCCTCTTTGAGAAGTATTGCCCTGCCGTCCTCTGCCATTTTTCCCTTTGGCCGTCGTCTTCTGGGCGGCCTGCGCCTTATACTTGGCATTGGGATCATAGGGGGCGCTGACCAGACAGCCCGGCCCTTTTCCAATGAGATCCTCCCGGCCGGCGGCTTTTAAGGCTTTGATGACAAGATGGCGGTTTTGCGGCTTAAAGTATTGCAACAGTACACGCTGCATCATCTTTTCTTCCGGCGTACGGGGGACATACACCGGTTTCATGGTGTTGGGGTCCAATCCGGTATAGAACATGCATGTGGAGACGGTACCGGGCGTGGGATAAAAATCCTGCACCTGCTCAGGATGGATGTTGTTTTTCTTGAGAAAGAGGGCCAGCTGAACCGCGTCTTTCAGGGTGGAACCAGGGTGGGAGGACATGAGATAGGGCACCAGATACTGTTCCTTCCCCGCCCGTTTGGTTGCGCGGTAAAACTTTTTTTGAAACTCCTCGTAGGCGGAGATATGAGGCTTGCCCATCATGTCCAGCACCCGGGCGCTGCAATGCTCCGGAGCCACTTTGAGCTGGCCGGAGACATGGTGCTCCACCAGTTCCTCCAAAAAGCGGTCGTCTTTATCCCGGATGACATAGTCATACCGGATACCGGAACGGATGAACACCTTTTTGACCTTGGGCAGCACCCGGACCTTCCGCAATAGCTCCAGGTACTCGGTATGATCCACCTGCAGGGCAGGACATGGTTGTGGCGCCAGGCATTTTTTGCCCTTGCAAAGCCCCGCCTTCTCCTGTTTTTTGCAGGAGGGATGGCGGAAGTTGGCGGTGGGGCCGCCAATATCGTGGATATATCCTTTAAATCCGGGAAGCTGGGTCAAAAGTTTCGCCTCCCGCAATACCGACTCCTCACTGCGGGTGGTAATATACCGCCCTTGATGGAAGGCGATGGAGCAGAAATTGCAGGCGCCGAAGCAGCCCCGGTTGTGCGCAATGGAAAACTCCACCTCTTTGATGCCGGGGACACCGCCTAATTTCTCATACTCCGGGTGATAGGTGCGGCAGAAATCCATGGCATAGACCCGGTCCAGCTCCGGTGTGGTTAGGGGCAGGCTGGGCGGGTTCTGCACCAGGTAAAGTTCCCCATGCTTTTGGATGACAGCCCGGCCTGTTACATGGTCTTGCTCGTCGATCTGGATCTTGCAGGCTCTGGCATAGGTTTGCTTATCCGCCCGCACCTTGTCAAAAGAAGCGCAGGAGACCGCATCGGTAGGCAGTTCAAACTGGCGGCAAAGATAGCAGGTGCCTCGGATGTCCCGAAGGGTGGAAACATCCTCCCCGGCGGAAAGCCTCCGGGCGATTTCCTCCGTCTGATGCTCCCCCATGCCAAAGGAAAGCAGATCGGCACCGGAATCCACCAGAATAGAGGGGCGGACCTCATCATCCCAATAGTCATAGTGGGCAAACCGGCGCAGCGACGCCTCTAGGCCCCCCAGAATGACAGGAACATCCGGATAGGCCTCTTTGATTAGCTTTGTATAGACGATAACCGCCCGATCAGGACGGCGTCCCGCTTTGCCACCGGCGGTGTACTGATCGTCGCTGCGCTTTCTCTTGGCGGCAGTGTAATGGGCTACCATGGAGTCAATATTCCCCGAAGTGACAAAAAATCCGTACCGAGGGCGGCCTAAACGGGTAATATCGGTGAGGTTTTTCCATCCCGGCTGTGGAATGACCCCTACCTTGTACCCCAGGCTCTCCAAAAGACGGGAGATGATGGCGATGCCAAAACTAGGGTGGTCAACATAGGCGTCACCGGTGACACAGATAAAGTCTAGTTCATCCCAGCCACGGGCCGCCATATCCCGTTTGAAAATGGGTAGAAATTCAGCCATAAAACGCTCCTATTCCTGGTCGCAAAGAGCGGCGAAGTTGCTCCGCCGCTCTGCTATTGTTTTCGTCCATGTTTCATTTATTCATCCCGCTGCAGGTTCATTTCAATCCACTGCTGCCGTGTCATCAAAACCTGCCGGGGCTTGCTGCCCTCAAAGGGGCCTACCACACCCCGCTGCTCCATCTCATCGATGAGCCGGGCCGCCCGGGCATAGCCCAGCTTCAGCCTTCTCTGCAGCAGGGAGGTAGAGGCCTGTCCGGCCTCGATCACACATTCGATGGCTTTGGGTAGCATCTCGTCCTCCTCAGAGAAGCCGCCTCCATCGCCGCCGCTGTTCTTTTCTGCCACTGCCTGCTTTTCGATTTCCTCCATGACATTCTCGTCATAGTCGGCGTCCTGTGCCTCCTTAACAAAGGCCACCACCCGTTCCACCTCGCTGTCCGAAACATAACAGCCCTGGACACGAAGTGGCTTGGACATACCCACGGGATAAAACAGCATATCGCCCCGTCCCAAAAGCTTTTCCGCGCCGCCCATATCCAGAATGGTGCGGGAATCCACCTGGGAGGAGACGGCAAAGGCGATACGGCTGGGGATGTTGGCCTTGATGACGCCGGTGATGACGTCTACTGAAGGCCGCTGGGTGGCGATGACCAGATGCATTCCCGCCGCACGGGCCATCTGGGCCAGACGGCAGATCGCGTCCTCCACCTCGTTGGGAGCGGCCATCATCAGGTCTGCCAGCTCGTCGATAATGATGACGATTTCCGGCAGGGGTTTAAAGTCCTCTTCTTCCTTGGAATTTGCCAGCTTATTAAATCCCTTGAGATCCCGGACACCGTTGTCGGCAAAAAGCTTGTACCGGTTTAGCATCTCATTGACCGCCCAGTTAAGGGCGCCGGCGGCTTTCCGGGGATCGGTGACCACCGGGACCAGCAGATTGGGGATGCCATTATAGACGCCCAATTCTACCACCTTGGGGTCCACCATCAAAAGTTTGACCTCGTCCGGGGTCGCCTTATAGAGCAAGCTGATAATAATGGAGTTAATACACACCGATTTACCGGAACCGGTGGCGCCGGCGATGAGCATATGAGGCATCTTTCCTATATCCGCTACGGCAATATTGCCGGAAACATCCTTGCCCAACGCAACCGTCAGCTTACTTTTGCTGTTTTCAAACTCTGGGGAATCAATAATTTCCCGAATGCCCACAATCCCCACATGCTTGTTGGGCACCTCGATGCCCACCGCAGGCTTTCCGGGGATGGGGGCCTCAATGCGCACCCCGGCGGCGGCCAGGTTCAGCGCAATATCGTCGGCCAGGTTGGTAATCTTGCTGATCTTGACCCCGGGGGCGGGCTGCAATTCATAACGGGTCACCGCCGGGCCCCTGGCTATATCGATAATACTGGCCCGGACACCGAAGCTTTTCAGGGTCTCGATGAGGATTTCCCCGTTTTGCTGCTCATTTTCATCCCCAACCCGGGCAGGTCCCGGCTCCTTGAGCAGGGTGATGGGAGGCTTGGGGTGAACAGGGGCAACCGCTTCTGTTACAGCCCCGCCTAGGTCGAACTGGAAGCCATCGTCCTTTGCCCCCTCCTTCTTCACCTCCACCGGCGTATCCTCCACCTCAAAGGGCGGGATCGAAGGCTCCTGGGATTCCGGCTGCCGCTCCTCCGGCGCGTCTAAAAGCTCCATCGGGTCCGGCGCCTTGATGGGAGGCAGCTCTTCCACCATCTCCATCGGCTTTTTGGCCGCTTCCTCCCGGGCTTTTTCGTTTTCCCGGCGTTTTCTGCCACTTTCCTGCGCCTGACGTTTGAGCAGCTCCGCCTCTGCCCAGGCCTGTTCCTCTTCCACCGTCATGGCGGCAGCTCCAGTGCCTTTAGGCGCTTCCACCGGATGGGCCGGCATATATTTGGACTCCTTATCCAAAGGTACGTCGATGTTAAAAGAGGCTTGCGCTGCCCGCTCCTCCTTTTCCTGGGCCTTTTCAATATAGGCTTGCTCCATCTTCTTCACCGGCTTTGCCGCTGTCTTAAACAGATCAAACAGGGTAAACCCGGTCAGCACCATGAGAAAGACAAAGATGAGCAGTACAATGACAACGCCCGCGCCTACACTGCCCAAAAGGGAGGTCAAAGGCAGGGCGAATAGAGCGGAGGCAAGCCCTCCGCCCGACAGGGTCTTGCCCTGTTCGAACAGAAAGCCCAGCTTATCCCACAAGTTTTCGCCTTGGACCACATTGTCCCCAAAGACCTGGGTAGCGGCACAGATGAGCAGGAGAAGTACCCCTGCCTGCCACACCTTATGGCTGAGAAGCATGTCCTTTTTATCCATGGTCACCGCAATTGCAATGACAATGCAAATAGGGCCGATGAGCCAAGCGCACCAGCCAAAGAGGCCGAACATCCCGTTATGTATCCATTCCCAAACGTTCTGTCCCTCGATAAATGACAGGCATATGAACAGCAGCCCCAGGGCAAACAGGATGATGGCGCCAATCTGCTGCCGGGCCCGGCGCTCCTGCTCCATCTTGGCCCGCTTTTGTGCCGCAGTCATCCGCTTGGCAGGCGGCTTTTTCTTCCCAGTAGCAGAGGAACGGCTCTGGGTTTTTCTTTTTCCAGTTGAACTTGCAGGCATGTGTGAATCCCTTTCCTTTATGGACTTCATAAAGACAACCATAGCGCCGCAGGATGCTCCGGCGGCGCTGTGTGTCTTTTTCTATCACGTCAATCAATTAAATCCAGCCAAAAAAGGCGGCGATATTCTGTCCCAACGCCATTTCGATGAGAGCCACAATAATTACTATGGCCCCTAGAATCAGGGTATAATAAGCAAAAATCTTAAACTTATTCTCTTTCAGCAGCCACTGGACCATCTTAATGGCCAGAAAGCCCACCACAGCGGAGACAACCACGCCAATGATTAAGGTGCCGATCCCAATGCCTTGGGTTCCCTCTTTCACCGCGTCGCCCAGCTCTACCAAATTGGCGGCCAGTACAGCAGGGATGCCCATGATAAAGGAAAACTTGACCGCATATTCTTTTTTCAGCCCGCACATCAGCCCCGTGGAAATGGTGGAGCCGGACCGGGAGACGCCGGGCAGCGGCGCAATGGCCTGTGCGATACCGATGGCTACCGCATCGGCATAGCGCATGTTTTTCGCAGTTTTACGGCCATCCATCCGCCGGTCTGCAAGGAAGAGAAGGGCCGCTGTAATCAAAAAGCAGATACCCTCCGCCAAGATGCTGTTATCCGCGGCAAGGCCCGCATAGAAGTCGTTGAGAAGCAGATAGGCCGGAATCAACGGAATCAGGGAGACGATGAGCAGAAGAATCATTCTCCGGTAAGGGTTGAGCTCCTTCAGCTTAAACCGGCCCCGGAAGATATCCCCCAGCATGAGGAAAAACTCCACAATCAACCGCTTGATGGTAGGCCAGAAGGCGATAAAAACGGCAATGAGGGTGCCAAGATGAAGCATGATGGAGAAAAACAGGCCAGATTCCCCGCTCACACCGGTAAAATGCTGAACCAGGGACAGGTGCCCCGAACTGGACACCGGTAAAAACTCGGTCAGGCCCTGGACAATGGCCTGAAAGATGGCGTTAAGAATGGACAAAGCTGTTACCTCCTATGTAGCGGCCCTCAAAGAGCCGTGTGTTGGGGATCAATGTTATCAATGAGCACCTGCTGTCCCGGCGCGAATCTGGGATTTAAATAAGCGGCCGGATCGGTAGAAACCAAACGGGAGATGGTCATACTCCTGCCCTGGAGCACCCCCAGGACCAAATGGCCCTCGACTCGGGCGGCAGTACAGCAATAAGCGCTCATTTCGGTGGGAAAAATCAGTTCCGCAGGCTGGGTCGTATGAAGGATCATGCTTGACCGCCTCCCCTGCTTTCCTGAGAAGACGGCTTTTCTCCCGCGGAATTTTCTTCTTCCTGGGACTCAATTAACTCATACAGGCAGGAGATTGCGTCGGAAAGGCCTCCCAGATGGTCGATAAGCCCTTCTTCCACAGCGGTCTCACCGTCGAGGACGGTGCCTACATCCATGACAAGCTCCCCTGTGTTCATCATCAGCTCCCGAAAACGTTCTGGAGAGATGTGGGAATTGTCGGTGACAAAACTTACAATCCGCTCCTGCATCTTGTCAAAATAAGAGAGGGTCTGAGGCACACCCAGCACCAGCCCGCTCATCCGCACCGGATGAACTGTCATGGTAGCAGAAGGCGCAATAAAGGACTGTTTGGCGCTGCAGGCCAAAGGTACGCCGATAGAATGTCCCCCTCCCAGCACCAGGGACACGGTGGGCTTTTTCATCCCGGCGATGAGTTCCGCAATGGCAAGGCCCGCCTCCACATCGCCGCCAACGGTGTTGAGGATGATCATGAGTCCCTCGATCTGGGGATCCTGTTCAATGGCCACCAGCTGAGGAATCACATGCTCGTATTTGGTGGTTTTATTCTGAGGCGGCAGGATATAGTGCCCCTCGATCTGCCCCACAATGGTGAGACAGTGGATGACATGTTTGCCGCCCACCGGGGTCACCGAACTGGTCTCAATGATCTGGGACTGCTGGGCCGACATCTTATCGTCCCGGCTCTCCTGTTCGTCCTGCTGTTCCTCCCCATCCTCGCTGTCGGCACCGCTGCTCTCTGCTTTCTTCTCTTCCTCTTTGAATGTTTCTTCCTGTGGCATTCTTCCACCTCCGCTTTTACAGTCTTACCTTGCTAGTATTGGCTGCAGCGGGCGGATTATCCCATCTTTTATAAAAGAGAAGCCGGTGCCTTTCCTCCGCAAAATTTGCTGATATGTTTTCATTATAGACTACCTTTTATCTATATGTCAATTTGCGTCTTCTTAATATTCTTTTTCATTTTTCCGAATCTATTTTTCTTTGTGGCAAAATTACCGCCTATTTTCTATGAACCCCCGTTTTCCCCTGATTTTATGCCAAATTCACAGTACTTTAACATGTTAAAACATTGACAATGTATAGGATATATTATAAAATGAAGTGTATCACTGTTGAGTTCATTCTCTGGAAAGGAGCGGTCAGTATGGGTTACACCATCGCTCAAAAAATTATAAAAAACCATCTGGTCGACGGACAGATGAAGGTGGGCGAAGAAATCGGCCTTCGCATCGATCAGACACTGACACAGGACGCCACCGGCACCATGGCTTATCTGGAATTTGAAGCCATGGGGGTAGAACGGGTCAAAACCGAACGGTCTGTGGCTTACATCGATCACAACACCCTTCAGTCCGGCTTTGAAAATGCGGACGACCACCGCTTTATCGGCTCCATCGCCAAAAAACACGGCATCTACTTCTCCCGGCCGGGTAACGGTATCTGCCACCAGGTCCATCTGGAGCGCTTCGGCATCCCTGGCAAGACCTTGATCGGCTCGGACAGCCACACCCCCACCGGCGGCGGCATCGGCATGCTGGCCTTTGGCGCGGGAGGTCTGGACGTAGCAGTGGCTATGGGCGGCGGCGCCTACTACATCACTATGCCCAAGATGGTCCGGGTCAATCTGACCGGAAAGCTGCAGCCCTTTGTTGCGGCCAAAGACGTCATTTTGGAGGTACTGCGCCGTATGTCCGTCAAAGGCGGCGTCTCCAAAATCATCGAATACGGCGGCGAAGGGGTCAAAACCCTGACCGTTCCTGAGCGCGCCACCATCACCAACATGGGCGCAGAGCTGGGTGCTACCACCTCTGTCTTCCCCTCCGACGAGGTCACCAAATCCTTCCTAAAGGCACAGGGCCGGGAGGAGCAATGGGTTCCTGTCTTCGCCGATGAGGATGCCCAGTATGATGAGGTCATCGACATCAACCTGTCCGATCTGGTGCCCATGGCCGCATGTCCCCACAGCCCCGACAATGTCAAAACCATCGATGAAATCGGGCCCATCAAGGTGGACCAGGTCTGCATCGGCTCCTGCACCAACTCTTCTTATCTGGATCTCATGCGGGTGGCCGCTATGCTCAAAGGCAAAACCGTCCATCCCGATGTATCCCTGGCCATCGCGCCGGGCTCCAAACAGGTCTTTAACATGATCGCCCAAAACGGCGCTCTGGCGGATATGATCGCCGCCGGCGCCCGTATTTTGGAAAGTGCCTGTGGCCCCTGCATCGGCATGGGACAATCCCCCAATTCCGGCGGTGTTTCCCTGCGGACCTTTAACCGCAACTTTGAGGGCCGTTCCGGTACCAAGGATGCCCAGGTCTATCTGGTCAGCCCGGAGGTTGCCGCTGCCTCTGCCCTCACCGGCGTTCTCACCGATCCCCGCACCTTTGGAGAGGAGATCAAAATCGATCTGCCGGAGCACTTTCTCATCAACGATAACATGGTGGAGCCTCCCGCTTCTCCTGAAGAAGCCAAGGACGTGAAGATCCTTCGCGGCCCCAACATTAAGGAATTCCCCAACGCTGAACCCATCGCTGCGGATATCTGCGCCGATGTGCTTCTCAAGGTGGGGGACAATATCACTACCGACCACATTATGCCGGCAGGAGCCAAAATCCTGCCCTACCGTTCCAACATCCCCTATCTGTCCAACTTCTGCTTCGCCGTCTGCGACGAGCAATTCCCCGAGCGCGCCAGAAAGGCTGGGAAGGGCATCATTGTCGGTGGTCAGAACTATGGCCAGGGTTCTTCCCGTGAGCACGCCGCTCTCGTTCCTCTCTATCTGGGAATCAAAGCCGTCATCGCCAAGAGCTTTGCCCGTATCCACCGGGCCAACCTCATCAATGCCGGCATCCTGCCTCTGACCTTCAAAAATGAGGCCGATTATGACAAGGTAAGCCTTGGGGATAAGGTGGAGCTTTCTGGTATCCGGGACTGCATCGTGAATGATAAGCCCGTGATCGCCAAGATGGGCGGCCAGGAGGTCGAGCTTGTTTGTGAGCTTTCCGGCCGTCAGAAAGATATTCTCTTGGCAGGCGGACTGCTCAATTACACCAAAGAGTCTGTGAAATAATCCTTGAAAACAAGGTGACACCAATCCCGTTTTGTTTGTGTCATAGCTGCACATATAAAAAAGCCATACACGCGCGGCAGCGCGATCAGGCGGCAGCAGAATGCCGCCGTAAATTTGGAAATAGAAAGCAGGGAATCACATGGATAAGAAAATTGAAGCGGCCTTGGAAAAATACAAAGCCCTCATTGAAAACCAGCTGGCCCGTGTGGCCCGGATGAAGGCGGACACCGGCGCCGTAGATTACACCAAGCTCGACAAAATTGTCATCGGCGTCTGCGGCGGCGATGGCATCGGACCTGTCATCACAAACGAGGCACATCGGGTTCTGGAGTACCTGCTCCAGGACGAGGTCAAAAAAGGGCGGATTGAATTTAAGGTTATTGACGGCCTGACCATTGAAAACCGGGTCAAAGCCAACAAAGCCATTCCCGACGATGTGCTGGCCGAACTGAAAAAGTGCGACGTCATCCTCAAAGGCCCGACCACCACGCCCAGAGCCGGCGATCCCTGGCCCAACATTGAAAGCGCCAACGTAGCCATGAGAAAAGAACTGGATCTGTTCGCCAACGTCCGCCCTGTTAAGGTGCCGGACAAGGGGATCGACTGGACCTTCTTCCGTGAAAATACCGAGGGTGCTTACACTCTGGGTTCCTGCGGCCTCAATGTAGACGATGACCTGGCTTTTGACTTCACTGTCACCACCACCCAGGGCACCGAGCGCATTGCCAGACTTGCCTATGAATACGCCCGAAATAACAACAAGGGCAAAGTTTCCATCATCACCAAGGCCAACGTGGTCAAGACTACCGACGGCAAATTCCTGAAGATTTGCCAAGAGATCGGCAAAGAGTATCCTGATATCGTCACTGACGACTGGTATATCGACATCACCACCGCCAAGCTCATCGATGAAAAGCGCCGGAGAGACTTTAAGGTGTTCATCCTCCCCAACCTCTACGGCGATATCATCACCGACGAGGCGGCGGAGTTCCAGGGCGGCGTCGGCACTGCCGGCAGCGCAAACCTGGGCAACCACTACGCCATGTTTGAGGCCATCCACGGCTCCGCTCCCCGGATGGTCGCAGAGGGCCGTGACAAATACGCCGATCCCTGTTCCATGCTCCGGGCCGCTGTTATGCTTCTCTCCCACATCGGCTATCAGAAAGAGGCTGACAAGCTGGAGAAAGCTCTGGATATCTGCATGTATGAAGAAAAGAAATATGTGATTACCGGCCGTGACAACGGCGCCACCTGTAAGGAATTCGGCGACTATGTCATGGAAACCACCCAGAAACTTTAAAAGGCGGCGCAACCATGGCTAAGCATGAAAATGTCTCGCTGTCTGTCATCCGCAGGCTGCCCCGGTATTACCGCTTTCTAGGTGATCTTCTCAAAAATGGCGTCCACCGCATTTCTTCCAGAGAGCTCTCCCAAAAGATGGGGGTCACTGCTTCTCAGATTCGTCAGGATCTTAACTGTTTCGGCGGATTTGGCCAGCAGGGCTATGGCTACAATGTGGAGGCGCTGCATAAGGAAATCGGCTCTATCCTGGGAATTGACAGAGGTCTGGACATCATTCTGCTGGGCGCTGGTAACTTGGGGCGGGCTATCGCCTCCCATATGTCTTTTGATACCCGAGGCTTCAACCTCATCGGTATCTTTGACGTAAGCCCGGGGATTATTGGCCAGACTATCCGGGGTATCCGGGTTTCTCATGCCGATACCCTTCCGGATTTCTGCCGACAGCGGCACCCTAAGGTCGCTATGCTCTGTATTCCCAAAAATTCCGCCCAGGAGATTGCCGACAACCTGGTGGAGCTGGGAATCCGCGGTTTCTGGAATTTCTCCCACTATGATCTCGCCCTGGATTATGACAATATCGTTGTAGAAAATGTCCATTTGGGCGACAGCCTTATGACCCTATGTTATCGGGTGAACGAGGTATTGGATCAGGATAAAAAAGAAACGAAATAAAAAGAACAGCCGCCAGTGGCGGCTGTTCTTTTTATTAAATGAAACTATCTATTTGCCAACTCTTCCAGCCGGCGGCGGGAAAGGATCTGAATACCGCCCCGGGAAAGCTTTACTATCTCTTCGCTCTGAAACACCTTGAGCATCCGGGTGACCACCTCCCGGGCGGAACCCAGATGCCGGGCGATCTCTTCATGGGTAATGTGCAGAAGCTCACTTTCCTCGATGTTGGACTGCTCCAGCAAAAAAGCCGCCAGCCGCTTGTCAAAGCTGGAAAATAAAGCTTGCTCCAGAATCCACATGACGTCGGAAAACCGGCTGGCCACAAGCTGTGCCGTGTACTCCTTCACCACTGGGGAGGCTTCCGATAATGTCCGATAAATCCCGGTAGGGATAAGCAGCGCATCCGTATCCCGCTCGGCGTCAATATAGACCTCAAAATTGATATTGGGCATCATGCAGGAAGCTGAGAAAACACAGATATCCCGCTGAAACAGACGAAACAGGGTGATTTCCCGGCCGGTTTCTGAGATGATAAAGGTGCGCACCTGCCCGCTCTGGAGCAGATAGACGCCGGAACAGTCTGCATTCCCCGCATGGAGGCGGTCCCCCTTATGAAAGTGCTGGGGCCGGGTTTCCCGCAAAAGGATATCCTGTTGCTGCCGGGTCAGTTTTTTCCAAAAGGGCAGGGCTTCCTCCATAAATAGGGAATCTTTTTCTTCGGTTATCACCTGCGCCACCTCCGCTGTGAAACAATGGAAGCTCTGCACCCGAATGGGTGCAGAGCTTTTGTTTTGGCGGTTATCTTTTCACCGCTTTTCTTCTATTGTATGATTTCACCGGGAAACTGTCAACGTTTATTCCGAAACCATATTCAGAATTGCATTTTTGCTTTTCACACCCACAGAGGTGGATACGACCTTTCCCTTTTTCATCACCACCAGGGTGGGGATGCTCATAACCTGAAAACGCTGTGCAAGCTCCGGCTGTTCATCCACATTTACCTTGGCCACCTTGACCCTGCCTTCTACTTCTTCGGCCACCTCATCTACAATGGGGGAAACCATGCGGCAGGGACCACACCAGGGAGCCCAGAAGTCGATGAGCACAGTTTCAGGGGCGCTTACTGCCTCTCTTTCAAAATTTTCTTTGGTTAAAGTATGTACTGCCATTATAAAAAGCCTCCTTATCCTATTTGTGTATGGGGTGCTGTTGTTCTTACGGCCTTATTATATACAATGGCAGTATTTTATTCTGTAACTTGATCACATTTTCTTTATTCCATAGTTTTCCCGAAGAAAACCGCCGTCTTTTTGATTTTGTCCATGATTGGAATAAACTGCTCAGGGCGCAGGGATTGGGCGCCATCAGAAAGGGCCTTTTCCGGACAGTTGTGGACCTCGATGATAAGGCCATCAGCTCCCGCCGCAATGGCCGCCATAGAAAGGGGCTCCACCATCCAGACAATGCCGGAGGCATGGCTGGGATCCACCACCACCGGGAGATGGGATTTTTTCTTGAGCATAGGAATCGCGGAAATATCCAGGGTGTTGCGGGTGGAAGTTTCAAAGGTACGGATGCCCCGCTCGCAGAGGATCACCTTTTCATTGCCGCCGGACATGATGTATTCGGCGCTCATGAGCAGTTCCTCCAGGGTGTTCGCCAACCCCCGTTTGAGAAGGATGGGCTTGTCGATATGTCCCAGCTCTTTAAGCAGCTCAAAGTTTTGCATATTCCGGGCCCCCACCTGAATCACATCTACATCCTCAAACAAAGGAAGATGTCCAATGTTCATGATCTCGGTGACAATGGGCATCCCTGTGCGCTCCCTTGCCTCCTTGAGCAGCTCGATTCCCTGGGCTCCGAGCCCCTGAAAGGCATAGGGGGAGGTGCGTGGTTTGAAAGCACCGCCTCTGAGGATTCCAGCGCCCGCGTCTTTGACCTGGTCGGCGATGGTCATCAGCTGTTCCCTGCTTTCCACCGAACAGGGGCCTGCCGCCACCTGAAAATGTCCTCCGCCAATTTTCTTTCCCCGGATGTCAATGACAGTATCCTGGGGGTGGAATTTCCGGTTGGCGCTTTTGTAGGGCTCCTGGATGCGTTTGACCTGGGCTACCACATCCAGGGCCTGAATTTTCTCGATATCCACCTTACTGGTATCTCCGACAATACCAAGCAGGGTGGTGTTCACGCCCTGAGACTGGTGGATACTCAGGCCCTGGGCCTCCATATCCTGGATGAGCTGCTGTACTTTTTGAGGGGCCGCCTTTTCTTTGAGGATGATAATCATAACAAATGTCCTTTCTGCCGTATCTTGGGCTGAAGCTATTTCTAACTCTGGAAAAATAACAAAAGGCCGGTACTCTCTGCGAAAGTACCGGCCTTTTTATCGGGTGTCCCGATATTACCTCTGTTGGAGGGGGAACTGGTTATCTTCGCAGCACAACAAACCCGCGCCAAAAAAATAGCTCAGGTAATACCAGTAGGTATACGCGCTTGTGCTGCAAAGGGTGTATCTCATGGTGTTCCTCCTGTTTCTTTTGCTTTTATAGTATACCACTTTAAAGCGTTTGTCAAGTTCTATCTTCCAATTATTAATTCCACTTGTTATTTTGTCCCATTCTTTTTATAATAGGACTAGAAAATCGTGTCATTTTGCCCCGCCAAACGCCTTGCGCAGGGGTTTAATAATAGCTGTGACAATGATGACGGCGATGATAGCCTCCGGCACACCGTTGATGCCCACTACACCCATAATCACGCTAAACAGGGTGTCAAAGGGGATCTCCTTGGCCGCGGCGTAGCTTTCGCCGAAAAACACATAGATGCCTCCCATAACCAGACCTGTGTTGATGATAGAGGCTACAGCGGCGCTGACCGCCGTTCCCACCAGCTGGTGCTTTCCCTTTCCCGCAATGGCACGGTAAAGGTATCCCGCCACCACGCCGATAAGGATACGGGGCACAAAACAAATGACCAGGCTCCAGAAATTGCCGTTCATGTCTCCGAGGCTAAAAAACGGGGTGAAGACAAAGGATGTAGGTGTTGGGGAAAAGGTGTTGGTGAGCAGGCTGCACAGTCCGAAGACACCGCCTAAAATACCGCCCTGCATGGGACCCATTAAAATTGCCCCGATAATTACCGGGATGTGCATGGTGGTTGCTCTGGTAAAGCCCAAGGGAACAAAGCCCAAGGGGGTCAGCGCCAGCACCACTTCCAGCGCTATGAGCAGGGAAAGCTGCACCATTTTTCTCGTTCTTTCATTAGCTTGCATCGCCATTCCTCCTTGCTGCCGCTCCGCCTTGTCACGGATACGGCGCTATTGTTTGGGAAACTTACTCCCTGACAGAATGAGGGGCGTTTTTACAGTAAATGTGGTATAATCCATCCAGAGCCAGGTGCTCATCCAGGGTGATCTTCGCCCGGCAATAGGGCACGATAGCTTTGGAAAGGGCGCCGGTAGCCACCAGGGTGGTTCCTTCTCCCAGCTGCTCACAGAACCTAGCGGACATCCCATCTACCATGCTGGCATAACCATAGATAAGGCCGGAGCGCATGGCATCCATGGTGCCGGTGGCAATCAGTTCCCCCGGCTCCCCCATGGCAGCCGCCGGAAGGAGGGCCGCTCGTTGGGAAAGAGCTTCCAGGGAGATTTCCGCTCCTGGGAAGATGGCCTTTCCGATGAGGGCTCCATGGGCATCAATGGCTGAAAAGGTGGTAGCTGTCCCCATGTCGATGACCACGCAGGGTGCTGGATACTTCCGGACAGCCGCCGCGCAGGTGCACACAATGTCACTGCCAAACATGGATGGGTCTTGGGACTTGATAGAAAGCCCCGTTTTCAGCCCTGGGGAAACCAGATACACCTTCCCCTTACAAAGGCGGGAGAGGGCACCCCGGAGCACTTCTGTAAGCTTTGGCACCACCGATGATAAAATCCCGCCTTCCCACTTTCTTCCGGTCGGACCGTAAAAACCCAGCATCTGGCCAATGGCCGCTGTATACTGATCTTCTGTCAGATGTGTGTCTGCGGCCAGGGACAGGGCAAACTGCCGGATTCCCTTCTCGTATCCGCCGATGGAAATCACAGTGTTTTCCGCGCAAAGTGCGAGTATCATCGGGCTGCCTCCCTTCTTTCTTCTGTCAAGCCCAGTATAACCTGTTTTCTTCCCTGTGGCAACTGGTTTTCCGCCCAAAAAAGTGGAAGAAACACGCAATATCTTGTTTTATTTTGCTTTCTATCGTGTATAATAAAAATGAACCGCTACCAGGAGGATTTATGAAACAGATTACCTTCCAAGACATCAAAAACAATGAAGAAATCAAAACCTACATCGCCAAAGCAGACGAGGTACTCTCTCAACTTGGCTACACCGAGCACAGCTTTGCTCATGTAACCCGCTGTGCCGTTTATGCCAGGGATATCCTTCTGGCTCTGGGTTACGAAAAACGCATGGCAGAGCTTGCGGAAATCGCCGGCTATATGCACGATATTGGGAATCTCATCAATCGGGTGGATCATGCCCAGAGCGGCGCCGTTATGGCCTTCCGGATCCTGGATCACATGGAGATGCCCCCGGAAGAAATCGCCACCATCATCACCGCCATCGGCAACCACGACGAGGGAACGGCGGTTCCGGTGAACGCCGTTGCCGCGGCGTTGATCCTGGCCGACAAGACCGATGTGCGCCGCTCCCGGGTCCGCAACCGGGATATGCTGACCTTTGATATCCACGACAGGGTCAACTACGCGGTAGAGGATTCCAGCTTTACCATTGACGGCGCCCAAAAGACTGTCAGCCTGGATATTAGCATTGACACCTCTATCTGCGCGGTGATGGACTATTTTGAGATTTTCCTGAATCGGATGCTTTTATGCAAAAAGGCGGCGGAATTTCTGAAGGTAACCTTTGAGCTTTCCATCAACGGCGTGCGGCTGCTCTGACCGAAGTAAAAAGAGCGGGGATCCCCCGCGCAGGACAACATGGATGGATGACAGATGAAGAAAAGATTGGGAACACTCGCCGCCGCGGCGTTGCTCGCCCTGGCGACGAGTATTTTTGCAGCGGCATCTTCGACATTTTTCGACGATTGTGTAAGCGCCGAAAACACAGAATTTATCACCTACCAAAATTGGAGCATTACAAATCCCGACTTTGGGGAGGAAGTTGGATGGCCTGATGCGCCGGACAAAACTGTGCTCACTGCCGATTTTACCGGTGGCGCGCCCAGCGCAGTCTATCACATTTCCGGCGTGGACCGGCTGACCGTCTCTTTTTATACCCCTACCTGTCCGCTGGCTGTGAAAAATGAAGACGGCAATTATGTGCTGGCCTCCTCCGCCTCCGACGAGGAGGGACATATCGACTTGGACGGTACCCTCCCCGTTTCCTACAGCCCTGTGGATGGAAACCTCTACCTCAACACGCCGGATCAGGGGTATCTGCTCTATATGGCGGTGGATGGAGCCGGGGTGTTTTGTCCTCTGCCCGATGAGGACGCCTTTCTCTCCCAGATCAAAGACACCTTAACCAACAGCTTTCTGGAGGTTTTAGTCTCTGATGACGACGAGAGTTATCATCCCATCGATTACGACTTTACCTCCTGCCAGATGTCCTTAAACGCTGAATCTGCCCTGACCTATTACTACTGCACCCTTTATCTGCCCATCCCCACCGGTACCCGGTACATCGGGCTGCAGATGAACTACGCCGAGGAAATTCCTACCGGTGACGGCGGCAGCATTGCCAACCGGCACAAGAACCGGCTGCGGCTGGCCCGGGTAGATTTCGAAGGGGAATACCTCAACTGGGGCGATCCTCTCCCTGAAGAAGAAGAGAGAAAGGATCCCATCTATAATGTGGAAGGCATTTATCTGACCAATCAGTCCTCCGCCTCCAGCCGGACCACCTCCGGCGACAGGGTGACCCAGTATTTCACCATCACCAACAATTACTATAATGGCAGCGGCTCCCAAAGCTCTTCCTCCCAGGTCCTGACCAGCGGCAGCGGTGAAAACCAGATGAAGCTCATCCTCTCCGACGAGGCGGCACTGCCTGCGGCCCAGGCGGAGGGAGAACAAAAGGCCAACAACTTCCTGTTTATCCTGTGCAGCATCATCTATCTCGTCCTTGCCTCGGTGGCCGTGGTGGTGCTGATTTTCAAATACCGCTCCTCTGCGTCATAACACATTCGATAACTATGAGGGCGCAAGTCTTCTCCGTTATCAAATCACTTCCTATACATATTAAACTATTATATATGGGGTGAGACTAGCAAGAAAATCGAAGAGATGATCTGGCAAATCGGATGAAATGTTGCGTATTATCGTAAATTGGAGGGGTTCATGGGGAAAATCAGCTAAAGGGTTCCCATGGACAGGATCTATTTAATCCATATCGAAGCTTATGACATGGGGATAAAATTTTCTCTGCACACCCTGTCGGCCATTGCCAAAGCTTTGGAACATGGCCCAAACGTTTATTGGAATTTCATTAAAAAAGCCACCGCTTAAGCGGCGGCTTTTTTATGTCCACATATCCTCATTTTGCAGCTGGGCCTTTTCTCCCGTTTCATAGGGGTCGTAGTGGGGGAGTTTACAGCCAAATTCCTTCAACGCCCCAATCTTTCCGTCCTTCTCCCAGCGGATGAGGGAAACTCCGTCAAAATTCTCAGCCCGTCCGTCCTTCATCTGGTCCTGAAAGTACCATTCCACCACCGTCTGATCCCCTTGGTGGAAAAACTGCCGGATCTCCCAGGTCACAACCTTGCCCCGGGTATTCCACTCGGAAAACCAGTGCTCCACCGCCTGCACACCGCGGTAGATAGGGCCCCAGCTCTCCACATAGACGCAGTCCTCCGCGAAAATCTCCCGAATTCCCTGATCTTTTCCCTCCAGCCACATGGCAAACCAGCGCCGGATGATCTCTTCCCGTCCTTCCATCTGTTTTCCCCTTCGCCTGAATAAAGTATTATCGTTCCTTTTCGGAAAGCTCAGCCCGCAGGCAGTCCGCCAGCCGGCCAAACTCCTCCAGCGTCAGCTTTTCCGCCCGGGCCTGGGGGCTGACTTTGGCTTCTTCCAAGGCCTGAGCCGCTTTCTCCTTGGATATCCCCAGCCCCGAAGCCAAGCAGTTGCAGATGGTTTTTCTCCGCTGGGAAAACCCGGCCCGGATGACCCGGAACAGAACATCCTCACTCTTCACCTGGATGGGAGGCTCCTTCCGCACATCCAGCCGGATGACAGCGGAGTCCACTTCCGGGGCGGGCATAAAGCTGCCTCGGGAGACAGAAAACAGCTGCTTCGGCTCACTGTAATAGGACACCGCCAGGCTCAGCGCCCCACATTCCCGGCTGCCGGGTTTGGCGCAGATGCGCACCGCCGCCTCCTTCTGTACCATAACGGTGATCGAGGAGATGGGCAGGCGCTGCTCCAGCAGGGACATAATGATGGGGGAGGTGATGTAATAGGGGAGGTTGGCGCAGACAGCCACCTCCATACCGGCAAATTCGTCGGCGATAAGCTTTTGAAGATCCACCTTGAGGACATCTTCATTGATGATCTTGATATTGTGATACCCGGCCAGGGTCTCATCCAGCACCGGCATCAACCGGCTATCCAGCTCGATGCAGACCACCTTATCCGCCCGCTGTGCCAACTCTTCGGTGAGCACCCCAATGCCGGAGCCAATCTCAATGACGCCGGCGCCTGGCCTAGCTCCCCCCAGCTCGGCAATCCTAGGGCAGACAGAGGGATTGATGAGGAAGTTCTGCCCCAGGGCCTTGGAAAAGGTAAAACCATAACGGTTGAGAATGTCCTTGATGGTGCCGATATTGGAAAGCTTGCTCATAAAGTGCGGTCCCCCATAGTCGCCGGGCTGATGCCCTGATTTCATAGAGCTATTATAGCATAGTTTCGTAGATTATGACAAAACTCTCCCGGATTTCATGAAATTCTGGAAAATCCATTGCAACGCCCCGGCAAATCAACTACAATAAAAGAAAAAGCCCAGGGGAGGCGCAAACCTATGAATCGACGCGATAAGATCAACTATTATCTGGACATTGCCCAAACGGTGCTGGAACGGGGTACCTGCCTCAGAAGGAATTTCGGCGCCATCATTGTAAAAAACGACGAGATTATCTCCACCGGCTATGTGGGAGCCCCTCGGGGCCGGAAAAACTGTTGTGACCTGGGCTATTGTACCCGAGAAAAGCTAGGAATCCCCCGGGGGGAGCGGTATGAGCTATGCCGGTCGGTCCACGCAGAGGCAAACGCCATTATCTCCGCCTCCCGGGCGGATATGATCGGTAGCACCCTCTATCTGGTGGGCCGGGACTACGCCACCAAGGAGCTGGTCAAGGAGGCCAATCCCTGTGCCATGTGCAAGCGGATGATTATCAATGCCGGTATCAGCACCGTGGTGGTCCGGGATACTCCAGAGGATTTCCGGGTCATCTATGTTTATGACGAGTGGGTCATGAACGACGAATCCCTCGAGGGGAAACGGGGCTATTAATGCTGAGGGACGTCTCTTTTGGGGCGTCCCTTTTTTGCGCAAAAATCCTAATTGTCCTTTGTCTGCACAATATTGTATAGGAGCCACCGGCAAAATGCCGGCGGCTCCTTTTTAGGCGGATTTGGAATCCTTTTTCCGGTGTTTCTCTACCTTTTCGAAAAAATCCTCGCTGGTCAGGTCGTGGGGACGGTTGTTGCGCTTAAGGTGAAACAGCTGGTCTGGTTCCCGTGTCAGATAATTGATCCCCTCCTCTGAAGAAAAGGTGCCAAGAAAGCCCATCTCCTTGAGAGCCTCATCTGTTTCTTCGCAATAAAAACCGAAGGGATAGGCAAAAAAGGTGGCCTCTTTGCCCAGCATCTCCCGAATCCGGTCGGACAGCTTTCCCACATCCGCTCGGAGCATGGCCTTGTATTCCTCAGCCCCTTCCCCCCAGTTTTTCTTGCACCCCTTACGGCCCTGGTCGGTAGTGTGCAAATCATAGGTGTGGTTTTGGATATCGGCCGTTCCTGTGTTCTCCATAGAGAGCAGCTGATCCCAGTTGAGATGGGAATAATTTACATGCAGGTCTCCCCGCTCGCTGTAAAGATCGGTGTATTTACCGATAATGGAGATCACCGCCTTCATGTTGTATTTCTTGAGCAGCGGATAGGCATAAAAATAGTTGGAGTAGTAGCCGTCGTCAAAGGTAATCATAATGGGCTTTTCCGGAAGAGATTTCCCATGATAGACATATCCGATGAGGTCATCGGTGTCAATGGTGGTATAACCATGGCTTTGGATATACTGCAGGTCCTTTTCAAACTCCGTCGGGGTAATGGTGTAAGCGCCCAACTGCTGGCCGTATTTCAGGACATGATGGTACATCAAAATGGGCAGTTCTACCGGGGCTTCTCCCCCCTCCGCCGAAGAGGATACTGCCGCCGGAGTATGCAGCAGCGCCGCAACTCCCGCCAAAAAAATGCCGCCCGTGACCACCAGAGCCGCTACCAGCGCCCGGCGTCGGAGCCGGATGACTTTGGGGAAGATCATCTTGCCCGCCTCCCTTTTCGTCTGCTCCGCGAAAAACATCCAGATGCAGACGGGTCTGCTTCTAATATATTGCAGGGAAGCTGCAATCATTACTGCCGGACAAGGCAAAAAGAGCCTTCCCCTCAAGAAACAACGGCATCCTCCGAGATCAATCGGTGAATGCCGTTTATTTTTCATCAATGTCAGGCTGATAGAGAAGAATATCCTCCACCCGGCAGTCGAGAATCCTGCATAGGTCGTTAATCAGCTGGGTGGATATTCCCATATTATGTCGCAGACGGTGAACGGTATGGCTGCTCATGCCGAATTTCGAGATCAGGGTATAAGTGGTGACATTTTTCTCCTTCATGGTTTTCCACAACGGTGTATATACAATCATTGCACCACCAGCCTCCCGGTGACAGTCATTATAATATCAGTATAAAATATGCTCCATCTATTGAATATTATCCAAATATGGACTATAATATCCATGGGGAAAGTATTGACTTTCCAGGACGACGGGTGTAGACTAAATAGGACGACAAGTGTAGACCCAATAATTAAAAATTCAAAGCAAGCGACGTCCTTCCCCTATCACTGACAGATGATCTATCAAAAGGAGGGGCGAATATGGAAACACAGAAAAACTTGAGAGAAAATCGTCCTTTCTCCCATAACCCAGAATTTCTGAACAAGCGAAAGCTCCGCCGGATATTGGCTGTCTCCTTTACTGTTGTGTCCCTATTCATCGCTCTTTGCTGTCTGGCCGCAGCGAGTATGGCTGCCGTCCGTTTATTTTTTCTAATGTCACGGAACGATCTCCATGGTATTCCATCTTTTTTCCAAAACAGCCAAACCTTGTCCTTTCCCCAGCAGAGCATTAGTTTTGGGATAGATCGGATGAACATACCTACTTCTTTCCATTTACATCAACCGAAAGGGGATGCACACCTTGGAATTTCTCGATCCCAGAAATCTCATGGAATATGAAGATTTTGTCATACATCATCCTATGGGTACTTTTATGCAATCTTACAAATGGGCTAAAGTCAAGTCCAACTGGGGCTGTTCCATCATTGTGAGCCGTGATCGGGATACCCAGAAGATTGTGGGCTCTGTCATGCTCTTATCCAAGCGGATTCCACTGCTGGGTGCCAGCATTCTCTATGCGCCGAGAGGACCTTTATGCTCCCCTGATGCACCGGAGGTTTTAGAAGATCTCATGACAGGGGTCCAGATGGTGGCCAAAAAGCACAATGCCTTTTTGCTGAAAATCGATCCCTATGCAGAAGAGACCGATGAAGCGTTGATTGCCCTTTTTACCAATTTAGGATTTCGCTACCAGCCCGATCAGAAGGATCTGACCACTGTACAGACTCGGATTAACTATGTCTTGGATTTAACTGGGAAAACTGCGGAAGAAATCTTTAGTAGCTTCCACAGCAAATGCCGGTATAATATCCGGTTGGCCATGCGTCACGGTGTCCAATGCTTGGTCCAGGACAAATCTCATATTGGGGAGTTTTATCGTCTCTATGAAATTACCGCCCAACGGGATGGCTTTGTCCCTCGGCCTCAGGCGTACTTTGAGCGTATTTTGGATAGCATGCAACTGAATGGACGGCTGTATCTCTGTTACTACGATGGCCAGGCGATCTCGGGAGCCATTGCTATCAATTATGGCGGAAAAACCTGTTATCTCTACGGTGCCTCCTCTAACGAGCATCGCAATGTAATGCCCAATTATTTGATGCAGTGGGAAATGATCCAATGGGCCATAGAAACAAGATGCCATACCTACGATTTCCAGGGGATCCCCTTTCATGATGATCCCCAAAGCAGCTATTACGGCATCTATCAGTTCAAGAAATCTTTTAATGGCCGGATTGAAAAGCTGGTTGGGGATTTTGATTATGTGCTTCGGCCCAGCGTGCATCGAGCCTTTACATTGTTGGGCGGTCTTCATCGGAAGATGGCCAGTCAGCTCCACGCATTACATAAATAATATTAGTGTCGCCCTGCCTTTAAGTTAATAGGCAGGGCGATTTCTGGTTGAATTTTATTCGTACATTTGGTATAATATAAACCACTTCCATTACCATGGAGACGTATCGAAGTGGTCGTAACGAGAACGACTCGAAATCGTTTTGTCTAGAGATAGGCACGTGGGTTCGAATCCCACCGTCTCCGCCATCGAAAAATCCAGTAACCATGCGGGTTTCTGGATTTTTCTTTTTTTGCGCCCGCTCCCTTGCTCCTCCTTTTCCGCAAAAGGGCACGCTCGACTCGCCTGTTCGGCTGTAAGAGCCCTTACATCGAAAATGTCTTTTTCATATGGCTCAGGTTTTTTGCCTTTTCGCTCGAGTTTGTAGCGGTTATCGATTTCGCAACAGCCAGACAGACCTGCGGTCAGCAATTCGCGACCGCAGGTCTTTATTTTCACATCTATGAATATTACCCATAGATTTTCTTCTTTACTTTCCCCCTTTTTTATGATATAGATTAAGAAAATAATAAAGATACTCCATGCAAATTCAACGTCTCAGGCCCTGCTCCCAAGACGAATGATCTGAAGAAAAACAGAAATGATCACATACAGGAGGTATTAGCCGAAATATGATTACCATAAGAAATGAAACACAGGCAGACTATAAACAGGTGGAAGACATGACACGAAAAGCATTCTGGAACCTTTATGTTCCAGGATGTATGGAGCACTATTTGGTGCACATCATGCGAGACCACCAAGATTTTCTTCCAGAATTAGATCTGGTCATGGAATTAGACCAGCAGATCATTGGCAATATGATGTATACCAAAGCAAAACTCATCGATGAAGACGGGAACGAAAAGAGTATCCTTACCTTTGGGCCTATCAGCATTCTGCCAGAATATCAGCGAAAGGGCTACGGAAAAAAACTGATGGAATATTCCTTCGAGAAAGCGTCTGCTCTCGGATACGACGCCATCGTCATCTTTGGGAATCCAGCCAATTATGTAAGCCGAGGCTTTAAAAGCTGTAAAAAGTATAATATTTGCCTTGAGGACGGAACCTTCCCGGCAGCTATGTTGGTAAAAGAACTCCGTCCAGGGGCTTTGGATGGGAGGAAATGGGGCTATCATCAAAGCCCTGTTTTTGATATCGATGAGAAAGAAGCCCAGCGCTATGATGAAGGACTAGAACAACTTGAAAAGAAATATCAGCCCAGCCAGGAAGAATTTTATATCCATAGCCACTCTCTAATCTTCTAGTTCTCAATCAAGTATAGAAAAAGAGGCCGTTTTTTTAACGGCCTCTTTTTCTACCTATCTACGGGATCTTTTTCCCCGGGTGGCTTATTCCCCTGTCCGCAGATTTTCTACGGTACGCTCCTCCACCTGTACCTCCGAAAAGTCCCGGCTGCCTCCTTCACCCAGCGGGGCCTGAGCAACCAGACCCGCTTTGATCTTCTGCCCCATTGGGACATGGCAAAAGCGGATGAGGTCAAAGCTTTCCCCATCCAGAGAGAAAAATACCGCAAAATCATTCCCTTTTCGGGCTATTTTCAACCAAATGGATTCTCTATCTACATAAGGGCCGATGGCATCATCCGAAACGCCATTGGTCACTACACTGATGGCTGCTGTCCTGCCATTGTCCACCACTTCCAGGCAGCCTTTGACCCAATGGCGCTCATCCCCATACAAAATAAGCCCCGCACCATCATATTTGTTATGAGGCGACATGGCTGCCTTCGCCTGAATGACGCAATCACCCTCTACCTCCTGGTAATAGATAGAAGCACTGTGTACCACCTCTCCGCCATCCAGCGGCGCAAAAAGATCTGTCTTATCCCGCGCTGTGATAGAGACGCCCCCTTGGACAGCCTCTGCCCTGCTTTCGTTGATCCACTGATCCATTTGATCTCTCCTTCTTTCTCAGCAACACGGATATTCTCACATATAGAGTCAAAAACATCCGGCGGAAGTAAACCCACCGGATGTTTTCATCTCTGATCCGCCGTGATTTTTATTTTTTCCCGAAGCTTTCCGCTTCCAACTCACGCATGCGGTCTACCTTGCGCTGACTCTTTGTCTGGAACTCTTTGGCGTCCAGGAAAGCCTCCAGCACCTTCTTGGCATGCTCTACACCAATGACTCTCTCGCCCATGGTGATGATGTTGGCATCGTTGCTCTTTTTCAGTCTTTCCGCAGAAAACACATCGTGGCAGGTCCCTGCATAGGCGCCCTGGACCTTGTTGGCGCACATGGCCACTCCCAAGCCGGTACCGCAGACCAGAATTCCCCGGTCATACTCTCCAGCTGCCACCTTCCGGGCCAGATTAAAGGCCACATCGGGATAGTCGCAGTCATGGGTCTTCTGGTAAGCCAAATCATCGATTTCGTAACCTAATGCTTTGGCGTGCTCATACAGTGCCTGTTTCAGGTTTTCAGCCGCATCGTCGCAATCTATGACCAGTCTCATGCTCGTTACCTCCTATTGCAACAGGGAAATGATGGAATCTGCAATGGTGCACAGCAGCAGGCAGCAGGATGTAGCGCCTGCGTCCAGCACCCCGCGGGAACGCTCGCCCAGACGGCTGGCCCGGCCCTTCTTGGCCACCAAATCCTTGGTGGAATCCCGGCCTGCTTCTGCCGCCGCCTTCATCTTGGTCAGCGCTGTGGCAAAATCGTCGCCGCCGTCCACCGCCGCGCAGTAAGCAGCCGCAGCCGGAGCCACAGTATCCAGCAGGGTCTTGTCCCCCACCTCGGCACCGCCAATATTGCGGATTCCTTCTTCCGCTTTTGTAATCATCTCTTTGAAAACATCTTTGTCAATGTCTTCCTTGCCCTTGCTGGCACGGAACATGGCACGGAAAATACAGCCATACAGAGGGCCCATAGAACCGCCGATATCCTCCATCAACACATTGGAAAGGGTTTTCAGGCTGGCGGACATATTGCCCGGCTCCTGATCCAGGGCCTCTTTGCACATGGTGAAACCCTTGTTCATGTTAATACCGTGGTCTCCATCGCCAATAAGGCCGTCAATATCGCTAAGGTATTGTTTATTGTCCTGAATCGCCTGGATCATGTCGTAGACGATCTTTGCGCCGTCTTCGTTTTTAAAACTGCTTGCCATGGTAGCATTCCTCCTTGATCGGTTGTGACATAAGTCTTACCCATGTGGGATCACATGGGTAAGACTTCAACATGTATTCCTTTATTTGGGAAGCTGGGTCAGTCCCATGCAGCTGCATTCCATATCGATGCACTCTTTCAGCTCATCGTCCAATTTCATCAGGGAAAGGGTAATGCCATTCATCTCCAGGGAGGTGAAGTAATTTCCTACATAGGATTTATAGATCTTGATTCCCCGGGCGGTAAGCTCTTCCTCCACATTGTTAAAGAAAATATACTGCTCCAACAACGGTGTAGAACCCAAACCGGAAACCAGAACTACCACCTCATCGCCGCTGGCAAAAGGAAGATCGGGAACGATGGTATCCACCATCTCCTTGGCCATTTCCTTGGCGGTGGCCAGAGGCTTCACCGCGATGCCCGGCTCACCGTGATGGCCGATGCCCACTTCCATGGTGCCTGGCTCGATGGTGAAGTTGGGATGTCCCACCTCAGGAATGGTGCAGGGAGCAAGGCCAATGCCCATGCTGCGGGTGTTATCAATAGCCTTCTGAGCAGCGGCAATGACGCCGTCCAGATCGGCGCCCATAGCAGCTTTGGCTCCGCCTACCTTCCACATGAGGATTTCACCGGCAACTCCACGGCGGGTTTCTCTCCTGTCTTTGGGAGCAGAAGGAACGTCGTCGTTGGCCACCACGGTTTTTACAACGATGTCGTCGTCTTCCGCCATCTCAATGGCCATCTTGACATTCATGTTGTCGCCGGCATAGTTGCCATATAAACAGGCAACGCCAGCACCACCGTCGGCTGCCACAAAGGCGTCGTAGAACATCTTTGCGGGCGGGGAGGAAAAAAGCTCACCCATAGCCACAGCATCCACCATATTTTTGCCCACATAGCCCACAAAGGCGGGTTTATGTCCGCTACCGCCGCCGGTCACGATACCGACACGGCCCTTTTGGGGTGCATTTTTATATTTGAGAACCCTCTTGTTTTTGGTGGTGGCAAGGGTGTCCGGCATCGCCTTGGCAACGCCCTCGATCATTTCATCCACCACGGTCTGCGGATTGTTGATGATCTTTTGCACGATGAAAAACCTCCATTCGATTTTAATTCCAAGGGGCGGGAAGCTTCAAACAGCTCCGTTTTTTCATATTTCCGCAGTCTGGTCAAGCTGTCCGCTATTTCTGGACAATTCGCCAAATAGTGCGGATTTTTTTCAGATATTCCATGAAATTATTATAGTTTATCAGATAACAATTGTCAATTTCGATTTAATGTTTTATAATAAGTTTTGGGAGTAGACAGTGTATGTAAGTACAAGTTTACAAATTCTTGACAATCTTTTTTAGCGGGAAGCACCAAATCCACTTTGTTCTTTCCGTGAAATTGCCAAGGCCCATTCCCTCGATTATAGGCAACCAAAACCAAATTACATAAGGAGGTAACACAATGATTTCCAAACCCAAAATTGGTGTTCTCGCGTTTTCCGACGGTGATCCCGATGCCTTTGAGCTGCTCAAGCCCATTGTAGAACGGGAGTACAACTATGTGGTAGATGCCCTGCGGGATTCCGGAGAGGTAGAGCTTGTCCTGGGCGAGCGGATTGTCAATTCCGTAGAGGTGGCCAAGGAAGAGGCACAGAAGATGGTGGCCCAGAATGTGGATGGCATGATCTTTTCCTATGGCGTTTTCGCCTTCCCCAATTTCTCCGCGATTGCCGCCAAATTTGGCAAGGGCCCTTATATGCTGGTGGCCGGCTTTAAACCCGACTGGCCGGGCATGGTTGCCATGCTGGCTGCGGGAGGCGCCCTCCATCACCTGGGTATTGAGCACTTCCGCACCGCTGGGGACGTCAAGGATCCTGCCATCCTCCAAAAGCTCATCACCTTTGCCAAGTGCGCCCGGGTGGTTAACCGCTTGAAGGGTTCCACCTACGGCCTTATCGGCGGACGGAGCCTGGGGATGTATTCCGCCACCGTCAGCATGCAGCAGTGGCAGGATAAGTTCGGCATCGACATCGAGCACGTGGATCAGTCCGAAATCATCCGGCTGGCCGAGGAGGTCCCTGAGGAGACAGTGGAAAAGGCCTTCCAGTGGCTCACTGACAATGTGGCAGAGATCAAATATGACGGCAATCGTCTGACCCCTGAAAAACTCAAGACGCAGATCCGCCATTATGAAGCCACCAAGATGATCCGCGACCACTATAACTTTGATTTTATCGGCGTGAAATGTCATTATGAAATGAGCAAGCATGTCTGCACCCAATGTCTCACCGCCGCTTTCATGAACGACCCCTATGACTGGAATGGACCCAAAGAGCCCACCGTTATGGCCTGTGAGGCCGATTCCGATGCGGCGCTGACCATGCAGATTCTCAAACTGCTCACCGAGGATCCCGTCCTCTTTATGGATGTCCGTCATTACGACGCAGATTATGACGTCATGGTCTTCTGCAACTGCGGTTCCGAGTCCACCTACTATGCAGGACGTTCCGATGACTACAAGGAAAATCTGAAAAACGTCACCCTGTATCCATGCCTGGATCTGTATCCCGGCGGCGGTTGCCATGTCAACTGCATGACCGCTCCTGGACAGGCCACCATTGCCCGCCTCAACCGGTATAAGGATCGCTATCGCATGACCATCATTCCCGCAGAGTTTGTCACCCTGCCCCGGGAAAAGATGAAGGAGACCACCGAAGAGTGGCCCCATGTCTTCGCGAAGCTGCCTTTCGACCATGAAATCTTTATTCAGAAGTTTGACGCCAACCACTGCCATGCCGTTTATGGCGACCATGTGGAAGAGCTAAAAACCATCTGCAAGATGCTGGACATCGACGTCGAAGTCCTGGGAGAATAACTGATACCATATAAAAAGCCCGGCAACCGTAGTTGCCGGGCTTTTGCTTTGATTACCAAAGGCCAGAGCTTGTAAAGGAAATTTGCAGAATGGCCCAACCTAACAGTTGGAAGGTGATGTAGGAGGTAATAATAAACATAATGATGAACGCCAACGGGTAGAGGAAATAGGTCTTGTTGTCATCCGCCTGGGTGGCAATCCGGGCGGCGTGGTAGGAGTTCATCATCCAAAATGCCAACGCCGCAATGGAGATATACAGGGACCAATCAGGGATGAGCAGCGCCAGAATGGTGGCCAGCAGGATACAGATGGTAGCCGGGAAGGTGGACACGCCCATGGCTGCCAGGACACCTTTAAAGTTAACCTGTGATTTGCAAATTTTCCCCATAAGGAAGGTCAAACCGCATAGCAGGAAATAACCGATCACTGCCATCACCAGCCCACACAGGAAGAAGGGGAAGAAAGGCAGGCTCATACCAATCCCCATAAAGGAGCCCAGACCAGCTCCCATGAGATCCGCCATGATCGCTCCCAATCGGCTGACAAATACCCCCAAAAACAGGGCGACAAACAGGGCGTTGACACCAGCAAAGAAAAAGCCCATCCCCACGTCCTGATGCTCAGTGGCAGCCTTAACCATATCACTGGGTTTTTTAAAGAATGCGCTAATCAGATTGCCCACATTGCGGAAGAAAATTCCTACCTTACCCGGTTGATGGGGTTGATAGGTTTGTTGGGGCGGCATCTGTCCAGGATACAACGGCTGCCCAGCAGGCTGGCCATTGCCGCCGCTATAGCCATATCCTTCTCCCTGCGGTCCGCCATAGGAAGGCCCTTGCTGAGACTGTTGGCCGTCTGAAGGTGTTCCATAGTATTCCTCATAAGGCGTTTGCTCAGGTGCATCATATTGGTTCTGGGGGGCTTGCCCCATTTCATCTGCCGACGGAGAAGAAACCGGTTCTTCCTTTTGGGCTGTCATCACCGGCGGCTGTGCTGGCTGCTGGCAGCTACAGATCTCTCCCTCCATCAGAGGTTTCCCACAATTCGTACAATAGGGCATCTGTCGTCTCCTCCTCACAAACCGGGTACAGAACCCGGTGTTCTCTTTGTCTTTACTTTACCATAATCGCCTCCATCTTTCAAGAATCGGCAGATAAATTTCTCTTGGAAAAAGTGACTGATTTTGCTTTTTATCTTTATAACATGATACAAATATCGTCAGAAATAGATATAAACTTAAAATTTACATCAAAAATATTGTATTTTATGCCGGTATATGCTATGATTTTAACGGTAACTCTGTTCTAACTTATTGCTATAGAGAAAAGAGAGAGGGAAATGACAAAGGTTGTAAAACACAACTCCATGCGCAGCACCAATACACTGGCGTTATTCGAATGTATCCGAAAACATGGGCCCATTACAAAAAAGGAAATCCAGCAGCACACAGGGCTGAGTTGGGGCAGTATTTCCACCATCGCCCTGGAGCTGATTTCTAAAAAGCTGATTGTGGAAATCAAGAGCAATGAGTCAATGGTAGGCCGTACGCCCTGCCTGTTGGATATCAGTAACACCGACAATTTTATCATCGGTGTAGATGTCAACCTTTCCGGACTGACCGCCGCTCTCATCGATTTGAAATGCCGGGTCATCAAACAGGTGCGGGAGGAAATGTTTTCCCCCAATAGAACCAATATCCTTACCAAAATCAAACTGATGATCTCACAGCTTATCGCATCGGTAGACGACAAAAAGAAAATCAAGGGGATTGGGCTGGCTATGCCGGGGGATATTGATATTCAAAATGGTATTTCTGTCTTTGTCCCTCACTTTGAAGACTTCTCTCAAGTTCCTGTCAAGCAGATTTTGGAGGAGGAATTCGGTATTGAGGTCATGATTGAACACGACCCCAACTGCATGGCCTTGACAGAGCGCTACATGGGCCTTGCCCAGAACGTAAACAACTTTATGTTTATCCGTCTCTCCATGGGAATTGGTATGAGCATTATTTTCGATGGCAAAATTTATCGTGGGCTCAACGGCAGTGCCGGTCAATTCGGGCATATTACCATGAATCCCGACGGTCCCCGTTGTTCCTGCGGCAACTACGGCTGTTTAGAGACCTATGCTTCCTGTGAGACAATCCTGCGCAAATCCCGGGAAGGGCTGAAGATGGGCCGCGCTCCTGTGCTGGAAACCCTCCTTGCTCAGGGAGACCGTCTCAATCTCGCCACCATTGCCAAAGCTGCCCGGGGAGCCGACGAATTCATCCTAGGTATCTTTGACGATGCCGCCACCTATTTGGGGATTGCCATTGCCAATGTGGTCAATATCTTCAATCCCGAACTCATTATCCTCGGCGGCGATCTGATGAATTATCAGGATGTTTTTTTATCCAAGATGAAGCGTTTTGTGGACTTCAAATGCTGGAAAAACGCCAAGCATCCCATTGAGGTTTCCACCTTTGGCTCAGAGGCTGCCGCTATCGGTGCCGCTCTTCTGTTCAGCGATAAAATCTATCAAAACGCTGTGGAAAGCGAATCATCTCTCCCTATTCGGCAGTGACACCAAGATAAGACGAACGATCCACGTTGTTATCGGGAACGGGAAGCTATGTCCCGTTTCCCCTTTGAATATAATTGATATGATTGAAATGGAGGAATCCACATGCCATATTGCAGTAACTGCGGCGCCAAGCTTCCTGATTCGGCGTCATTTTGCAGTGAATGCGGCGCCAAGGTTGTCCGTGCATCCCGGGAAGGAGCTGCTCCCGCTGGGAATACAGCTTCCCGCCCTGATCCCAGTACTACATCCCGAAAGCCGGTGGACGGCTTCTCTTTTGATCCTGGCAACCGCCAGACCAATGCCCAGGACGGCTTTCATTTTCAGCCGGAGGAACCATCAGAGCCGGCGTCTGATGGCGAAACATTCTCTTTCCATTCCAACGCCAGTTCCCGGCAAGGCCCTGACTTTGGGGATTTCCCGCAGGCGTCTTCCAAACCATACCAATCTTTTTTAGACGATGAAGACGATTTTTCTTTTCAGCCTCCTAGGTCTTCTTCCTCGAGCCAAGGATTTTCTTCCTTTGACGATACGGACGACTTTAGCGGCTTTCAAAAGCCATATGTCAGCTATGACTCCGACGGAATAGGGGGCACCTCCAATCGGTCCAGGAGTTCTTCATCCGGCAGTGCCCGCCGGTCTACTCCCCCAAAAGCTTCTCAAGCCAGAGGCAAAGGGACTTCCAAAAAAGGCGGAAAGAAAAAACGGGGCTGGATTGTCCTGCTATGTATCATTCTGGTGGCTGCTGTAGGGCTGGGTATCTTTTTCTTGACCCGGTCCAATGTGGATACGTCGGAACTCTATACCCAAGCGATCCTTTTGATGGACCAAGGGGATTACGAGGGAGCCTCCGAGCTGCTCCTCGATATCCTAGACGAGGAACCGGACAATGTGGACGCCATGCTCCGGCTGGCTGACTGCTATGTCAATATGGGGGATTCGGCGCGAGCGGCAGAACTTCTCCAGGCAGGTTATGAGCAAACTCAGGATGAGCGGCTACAGACGGCTTTAGCAGAGTTGGATACTACTGGGGAGGCTGATACCACTACACCGGCGGAAACCACAACAACCCCGCCTCCCGAGACCACCACCACTCCACCCCCTGTTTCAGAGCCTCCCTTTGATCTGTCCGATGCTTTTCTCGGGAATTATGACGACTACAGCGAGCAATTTGGCCAGCTTTATAACCAAGAGAACACCTCCGACACCTACACGGATGCCGATGGCAACGAGGTTGAGCTGCAAAGCGCTACCTACACCTACAACGGCCTGATCGTCTCCACCCAAAACGGAAGGATCACCAACATGACCGTCTATTTCGATCAGGATGTCAACTATACCGTACTGGGGATTGGAAAAGGCGCCACCTATAACGAGACCTTAAACGCGCTAGGCACTCCTGAAACAGCCGCTGCGGAAAATGAATACGACACCCTGGTTTATCTCCCAGAAAACGGTGAAGCCGTCAAGTATTACTTCCTAGACGATGAACTTTCCTTTGCCACCATCTTTTTAGGATATTCCCAAAATGGCTAAGGAAAAACGGAAACCAAAAATAAAAAACCGGCAGGATTTAAATCCTGCCGGTTTTTTTATTCGTTTTCTGTGGTTTCGTGGGAGTTCTCCTGCCGGTGCTCTTCCGGCAGCTTCATGTTGGGATAGATCTCCTCCATCCGCTCATCGGGAAAGTGGGTGTTGAGGAAGGTGGTCACCACGTTACTTTGGGATTCCACCTCTAGCTGCCGGTTAGACCACTGCTTGACCGCCGCCGCAGAGATGATAATATCCACCGCCATAAGCACAATGAGTACGTTGGTCAGCGGCACGCCAACCTTCTTCGGTATTTTTTCAATCATACGGCTAATCCAGGGAAGGGTATGCCGGATAAAGACAAAGCCCAAAATACCCCAATAAACCGCATACTTTAAATTGGTCCTTCCCGCTAGGTTAAAGGGGGAATTGCTGTATTCCCAAGAAAGGGTACCAAAAACATTCTCCTGAAAAAAAGAACAGAAAAACTCAAAAAACGCCCCGCTGATCGCGCTGATGGTAAAAATCAGAATGCCACTGGCCTTGCGCAGCCAGCACATCAACAAGGTGAAAAGAACGGCGCCAAAGCCGTATACAGGGCTAAATGGTCCGTAAACCAAGCCCTGGCGGCTTTCAAAATACCCCATTTTGATATAGCACCAAAGCATTTCCACCACATAGCCGACAACACAGCCAATGAGGAAAATCCAAAACAATTTATAGAAGTGAAGGCCCGCGGCAAAAGGCCTATCCTCTTGCAAGAGGGCCCTTTCCGCCGGTTCCTGTTTTTTCTCTTGTTTTTCCATAATCCCCTCTACAACTCCCCATCCATCTAGTTTCTATTCGAAGTTCTTCTGGAACGTGCCTCATTATATCATACTCCCAGCCGAAAAAAAATTAAGTTTTTTCTACGATTTTCGAATGTATTCGAAAAACTTTGAAAATATGAATAGAAAACTAGCCTCGGCATACCTCTTTGGCCATAATAAAAGGGCGGGGTGTTGAATCGTCCCCGCCCTTTTATGTAAAGGATTACTAAAGACTATTCTTCTTCCTCGTTGGCCTTTGCTTCCTCGATAACCGCAGCTTCCAGCTGATTTGGCAGCTGCTCATACCGGGCAAAGGTCAGGCTAAAGCTTCCTCTTCCCTGTGTCATGGAGCGAAGCACTGTGGTGAAATCGAACATCTCGGACATGGGGACCTCTGCCTCCACTTCCTGCATGCCGTCGCCCAGCGGGTTCATGCCCAGTACACGGCCCCGGCGCTTATTGAGTTCGCCGATGATATCGCCGGTATTGGTATCCGGCACCTGGGCCTTCAGTGTGCCAATAGGCTCCAGAATGACAGGGCTTGCCTGAGGAATACCTGCTTTATAGGCCAGGGTAGCCGCCATCTTAAAGGCCATTTCGGAGGAATCTACCGGGTGATAGGAACCGTCTAACAAGGTAGCTTTCAGCCCTACCATGGGATATCCAGCCAAAGTACCCTTCTTGATGCAGTCCCGCAGCCCCTTTTCTACTGCCGGGAAGAAGCCCTTAGGTACAGATCCACCAAATACCTTTTCTTCAAAGAGAAGATCATCGCCATCATACGGCTCAAATCCGATCCAGACATGGCCGTACTGTCCATGACCACCGGTCTGTTTCTTGTGTTTGCCTTCCACCTTGACCTTCTTGCGGATGGTCTCCCGGTAAGCAACCCGAGGACGTGTCAAGCTGGCATCCACGCCAAACTTGGATTTCAGCTTGGAAATGATAACATCCAGATGCTGCTCTCCTAAGCCGGTGAGCACCTGCTGATGGGTTTCGTTGTTCTGCTCAAAGGCAATGGTCATATCTTCCTCCATCAGCCTTGCAATGCCTTGGGCAATCTTGCCCTCATCTCCCTTAGCCTTTGCTTTGATGGCCATGGATAAGGTAGGCGCCGGGAAATTGGTTTTTTCAAAGGAAACCACCCGTTTGGGATCACAGAGGGTATCCCCTGTCTTGGTCTCGCTCAGTTTGGTCACTGCGCCGATGTCGCCGGCGCCGATATACTTGACTTCCTCCTGTTTTTTGCCGCGGACGCAGAGCATCTTGCCCAGGCGTTCCGGTTGTCCGGTACGGGCATTGACAGGAGCCACCTCGGGAGATAGTTTGCCCGAAACAACTTTAAAATAAGACAGTTTGCCCACGAAGGGGTCTGCCACTGTTTTAAACACATAGGCCGCCAAAGGAGCGTTTTCGTCGCATTCAATTTCCACAGGCTCCTCGTTTGCATCCACTGCGATCTCCCCAGCCTTGTCTTTGGCGGAGGGCAGCAGTTTCGCCATGCCGTCAAGCATTAAATCGATGCCCTCCAGGGTCAGGCTGGAACCGCAGTAAACCGGCGCGATGGTGCCAGATTTGATACCGTTGGCAATGCCCCGATGCATCTCCTCTGGGGTAAATTGTTCGCCGGAAAAATATTTATCGAAAAGGGCCTCATCCGTCTCGGCAACCGCCTCAGAAATAGCCGCAACCAAGCCTTCCAGCCGATGTCCAATTTCCGGCATGGGGATTTCTTTTGCCTTTCCGTTTTCATATTCATATGCCTTCATGTCCACCAGGTCCACATAGCACAGAACCTTTTGGTTGCGCACATAGGGAACTACCAGCGGGCAAACGGCAGGTCCAAAACTCGCCTTGAGCTCCTCCAGCACCTTATAAAAATCGGCGCTTTCCCGATCCAGTTTTCCCACAAAGAACATGGCGGATTTGCCCTGTTCCACAGCCAGCTTGTAGGCTTTTTCAGAGCCAACCGCCACGCCGGATTTTCCGGAAATGGCGATGACTACGCTTTCAGCCGCCCGTACGCCTTCATAGAAACCGCCGGCAAAATCAAACAGTCCCGGAGTATCGATGATATTGATTTTATATCCATCGTGCTCAATGGGCAGAATGGAGGTGGATACGGAAGCTTTTCTCTTGATCTCCTCAGGATCAAAGTCGGAAACAGTGTTTCCATCCTCAATCTTGCCCAAGCGGTCTGTTGCACCTGCCTGATACAGCAGTGCCTCTGCCAGCGAAGTTTTTCCTGCGCTACCATGGCCTGCCAAGGCTATGTTTTTGATCCTGTCAGCAGTATACTGTTTCAATATAAGTCTCTCCTTTCCACTTTTGCTCTGTTTTACCGACAAAGCTCTCCGAAAAAAAGCTATACGTACAAGAGCGGCGAAGATTTATTGTCTAAATTCGATAAAATTACTCCGCATAATTCAGACTTATCGTGTATATTATACACAAGGTTGACCGATTAATCAATCGAAATTTTGCAAAAAAGCTGTTCTGTCCTGCCAAAAACGTTTCCACACCCTTGTGCATAATGTAGAAATTCCCGCTGTTGAGATTACTAAAACCAATTTTATGGGAATAAGGGTGTCTCAGCCCACGTATTAAAGAGGCCTCCGCAAGCGTCTTTGCGGAGGCCTCTGCACCTTATACTTTTTTGACAATGTTGAGGATGAATACAGCAATAAGCCAGAACACCTGATAAACTAGGACGGACAGTACGCTGAGTTGGGCCATGCCGCCAAAGTAGGCGAAGAATACCGAAAGGCCATAGCCGATAACCACCGCCACTGTTTGGATAATGAGCCCCATATTGATGGAACTGCGGATGGCAAACAGGGATGACAGCGTATCGGTCAACACAGAAAACTTGCCGGCAAAAGCAATGGAGGCCGGCGTCTTTGCCTTCACCTTCTGCATATCCCGTAAATCCTCCCGCAGGCGGGTGGAAAGAATGCTCACATATTCGATGCCAACACCAAAAAGGGAGGATATCTTTTGAGCCGTTATGTTCGGATCATTGGTGGTCACCAAAAGCACCATATTGCTTTCTACCAGCTCATCCACCGCATCCCGGATATGCTCTAAAGGATTATAGCTGAGGATAAACATGGCCGTCAGCTCCCCGGAATTGGAGAGATACAGGATTTCTCGGCCGTCCTTGGCATAGCGCTCCTCATAATCTTTGGAAGGGATATCCACACCGTGGTTGAGCATCAACTCCCGGTTGCCGATGAGCACCCGTTTGGAATCCACCCAGGCAGAAAGTCCCATCCCATCCTCATAGACCACAGAGTCCACCGGCTTAAGGATATCCTGTTTTCCCTCAATGACCTGCAAAAAGATGTCCGCCAATGTAGTCTCACAGGAGCACACCACGCTGGCCGCGTCCAGGATAGCTTCGTCAATGCGGCGCTGGCCAAAGGTCTTGATCCCATGGAGCATGACAGAGCCTTTGGGGAATAGGTCGCTGGCGGAAACCACTACAGCGTTGATATCAGAAAACTCCTCGATGGCCCGGTACCCCGAGACCATACCGCCCTCTTTTGAGAGCCGTTTCGCCGCTTTATAAAGAGGCAGATTCGCAATAAGCATGGCGGTAAATGGGGCACAGATGCAAAGGATAGAGCTAAAGATGGTGATGCACTCAAACACGCTCTTATCCAAGAAATAGCAGGAGATGGAAACCACCAGGGCGCCGATCAGGCTGATGGGTGCCAAAATGCGGCTGACATTGTCGGTGACATCCTCACAATAGGAATACTCCAGGAAGTTGGAGAGGAAATGGGTTTTCACCGAAACAGCGGCATCGGGCTTGGTAATCCCCATACCTCGGGTCAGCTCAAAGGCGACGTTTTCATCCTCCACCCGGGAAAGGGTGAACTTTTCCCCGTCGGCAGAGACAATATGGAAGTTGACCGCCACCCTTCGGACAATCAGCAGCTTGCCCAAGGTGTTAAAGAATAGTCCCAACAGGGCGACGATGGGATAAAGGTGTACCGTGGACGAGCCGAAACTTTCAGGGGCAATGACGGTGGCTACACATCCGATGATCACCGACAGGGTGGCCAGGGCCGTCAAACTGTCACTGTCCGCCCGCAGTTTCAGCAGGGAGATCATACCTCCCCCTACCGTTTGGTGACAGATCACAGCGCCGATCAGCACCAGGGCCAGTTGGCAGATTACGTAAATCTGCGGCGCCGTAGCCGGACTGATGGCCGCCGGTATGGGCAGGGACAAAGACTCTGCCGCTGTAAGATAGCCGCTGAAAAGGCACATCAGCCCTACCACACAGATGCGGATGAAAAGCGAGGTGTGCAGGTTGCTCAGATCATGGATGATCGACGGCTTGTCCTCTTTGGAATAATAGTCGTCGATCTCCTCCTGTGGTTCCGGATCCCGGTATTCCTCCTCCGGATCGTTCTCCGGCTCCTCATCGGAAAACAAGACGAAATCCTGGATTTTTTTCTCCCGGCTTTTCTGCACCGCCTGATGCTGCTCAATGACCTTTTCGTCGATGGTGTGGACCTTTTCTCCATCCACCACCCGGGTAAAGCCAATCTGGGCCTGTTGGTTCTGAGCCTCATCCTCTGTAAAGAAAGAGGTAAATGCCGGTTTCTCCGGGGTCTCAAAGTGAAATCCGTCCGCAGTCTCCGCCGATGATTCCCGCTTCCCTTCTGGCGACGAAACCTCCTTTTTCTCTTCCCCGGCGGTATGTATCGCTGGGGAAGCCGACTCCTGAGGGGCAGCTGGTTCCGTGTTTTCTACCTTCACATGGGCCTGTGGTTTTGGTGGCACAAACTCCTGGGAAAAACGGGAGGTAAAATCCTCCATAGCAGCTTGTCGAGGGGATTTCTCCCTCACCGGCGTTTTTTTTACATCTTCTGGTTCTTTGGGAGGCTGATGTAAAGGCTCCGGCCCTTCTTGAGGAACGGGTTCCTCTTTGGCGGACTCGAAAGCCTCCCCGTCAAAATGAAACGCCTCTTCCTCCGTCATCTTTTCTGCCGGTCTTGTGGGCGTCGCCACCGCTTCCCGCTCTCGTTTTCTTTTGACCTCATTGAGGATATCGTCTACGCTGTATTTTTTGTCCATTTTATTCCCTTTCACTTCCCATCACAACTTCATCGCCGCTTATTTCGCCGGAATATGCCGGCGCTGCCGCGTCACCTCGTACATCAAAATTCCTGCCGCCACCGATGCGTTGAGGGAAGAAATCTTCCCACACATAGGAAGGCTGACAATAAAATCGCATTTTTCCTTGATCAAGCGGCTGATGCCGAAACCTTCCGCACCGATGACCAATCCCACGCCGCCGGTATAGTCCTGGCTGCACCAGTTCTCGCCGTCCATATCGGCGCCATAAATCCACAGGCCCCGCTGCTTCATCTCGTCGATGGCAGAGGCCAGGTTGGATACCCGGGCCACCGGCAGATACTCACAGGCGCCGGCCGCCGTTTTGTACACCGTGGAGGTCAGCCCCACGCTGCGCCGTTTCGGGATCACGATCCCGTGGGCACCGCAGGCCTCCGCCGTCCGGATGATGGCGCCCAAGTTATGGGGATCCTCCAGCTCGTCGGCAATGAGGAGGAAAGGCGCTTCCCCCTGGGCCTGGGCCCTTGCAAAAATATCGTCCAAGGTGGCATAATCATGGGCAGCTACAAAAGCTACCACCCCTTGGTGGTTAACCCCGGGACAGAGCTTATCCAGCTTCTGGGCGCTGGTCTCCCGAATCGGGATGCCTGCCTGTCTTGCCATAGCAGCAATCTTTCCGATACTGCCTTTGCCCTCGCCTGCCAATATATCTATTTTGTCAATCGTCCTCCCTGACCGAAGGGCCTCCAAAACTGCGTTCCTTCCGGCCACTATGTCAGGATGCTGTCTCTGTTTTTTCTCTGCTGTTTCCATTATGTCCTCCCACCGCCTGCATACCGCCGAAAACGGCGGGACAGTTTCATTTTCCGCCCCTACAGGCCGGGTTTAGGCCAGCCTCTGCCCTGCTTGGGTAAAACTGTCCATATGGGGATATTATACCATAGGTTGCCTCAAATAAAAACCGAAAATTCCCCATATTCTCCCCTTTGTTGCAAAAAATACATGTCTACAGCAGAAGCAGGGTCAATAGAATTCCGGCTATAACCAGAATCATCGCGGCGAGGAGGAGCAGTTTTTTCCGGGAAAACCGGCGCGCCTTTGGAAGGACCGGCAATGTACAGGCCATGGCTGCTGGCGCCTCTTTTTTCACCAAATCGATGTATTTTGCCGCTTTTTGGGCTAAATGGGCTTCACTTTCCCGAGACGCGCTGTCCTTTAAGATAAAAATCACCCGCTCAAAACATTCATTTTCTGGGTTGACCACCTCAACCACCTTTTTGTTGACTCCTTTGAGCATTTCTACCACCCTCTCCCCGGACCTACCGGATAAAATCTACCTCTATTTTGCTCCAGTTCTTTCCTGCCTATGCAGTTTCCCATTCAGGATTTTATCATCCTCTGTGCCCCTCTTTTTATCCTTCTTCCCACAATCCACAAAAAACAGTGGAAAACCATGTGGAAAATGTGGAAAAGCTAGGTAAGCGACTGAAAAGATGCTGGTATTTTCAAAAAAATCCCCTTGTGGAACTTGTGGAAAGCGGATGGTGGAAAGAAAATTTACATCGCATTTTCATTCCCAACATCTTCTTTCGACATTCCTGTCATTCCCTATCCAAATGGGGCAATTGCTGGAAGGGACATGGTGATCCTGTCGTTTTCATGCTATAATTGAAAAATCAACATCGAAAGAAAAAGAAAGGGATCGAATTCATGCCCCTATGTTTGGCCGAACCTGTTGTAAAAATCCATTGTCCTGATTTTGACCTCGCTCAAACCCTAGACTGCGGTCAATGCTTCCGTTGGGAGATGCTAGAAGATGGCAGTTTCTCCGGCATTGCCTTTGGAAAATATTGCCGGGTTTCGCAAGAGGGCGACACTATATCCTTTTTTGACATCACACCAGAGGACTTCAATGCCTTATGGCGGTCCTACTTCGACCTAGATCGTGACTATGGCGCTTTAAAAGAGCGGCTCTCCCAGAACCCCATTTTGGCCGAAGCCGCCCGCTTTGCACCCGGTATCCGCATTCTTCACCAGGATCACTGGGAAGCCCTGTGCTCCTTTATCCTCAGCCAGAACAACAACATTAAGCGGATCAAAGGATTGGTCCGCCGGCTATGCGAGCAATTTGGAGAACCGGTTGAAGGGGGATACGCCTTTCCCAGCGCCCATCGGCTGGCGGAGCTTTCCCCCGATGACCTTGGGCCGGTGCGGTGCGGATTTCGCGCTAAATACCTGGTGGATGCGGCCCGGAAGGTGGCCAGCGGACAGATTAACCTTACCCAGGTGGAAACCATGGATGTGGAAACGGCCCGGGAAACACTGATGCAGATTCATGGTGTGGGGCCCAAAGTGGCTGAATGCGCGCTGCTTTACGGTTTTGGCCGGATGGAGTGCTGCCCCATGGACGTTTGGATGAAAAAATGCGTCACCACCCTGTATCCCCAGGGGCTGCCTGCCTGTACCCAGGGCATCGAGGGCATCGCTCAGCAGTATCTGTTCCACTACAGCCGCTGCCACCCCCAGCTCTTCGGTCAAAAATAAACTTTAAGCAGAAGTGACAGATAAATTCCTGACATTTTTATGTCAAAAGTCTAAATAAAGCTACGATTTTCCTTGGTTCTTTTCCTAAACTATGGTATAATAAAATTACATCAACATGTAGGAGAGTGATTCCAATGGCATTAGTAAATACAAGGGAAATGTTCAAGAAAGCCTACGACGGCGGTTACGCAATCGGCGCATTCAATGTCAACAACATGGAAATCGTCCAGGGCATTACCGAAGCCTGTCAGGAGCTAAACGCTCCGGTTATCCTTCAGGTTTCCGCTGGTGCCCGTAAATATGCCAACCACACCTATCTGGTCAAATTGGTAGAGGCCGCAGTGCAGGAAAACCCCAACATCCCCATCGCCCTGCACCTGGATCATGGCTCTTCCTTTGAGCTGTGCAAAGACTGCATCGACGGCGGTTTTACCTCCGTTATGATCGACGGTTCTCACCTTCCCTTTGAGGAGAACGTTGAGTTGGCACACAAGGTAGCAGAATATGCCCATAAATATAACGTTACTGTAGAGGCGGAGCTCGGCCGTCTGGCTGGCATCGAGGATGCAGTTAACGTTAGCGCAGAAGATGCTTCTTATACAAATCCCGCAGAGGTTCAGGCTTTTGTTGAGCAGACTGGCGTTGATTCCCTGGCTATTGCTATCGGGACAAGCCATGGTGCCTACAAATTTAAACCCGGCCAGAAACCTCAGCTGCGCTTTGATATTCTCGAAGAGGTCGGCAAACGTCTGCCCGGCTTCCCCATTGTTCTGCACGGTGCTTCCTCCGTCATTCCTGAATTTGTCGAAATGATCAACAAATACGGCGGCCAGATGCCCGACGCCATCGGTATCCCCGAGGATATGCTCCGCCAGGCCGCAACCATGGCGGTATGCAAAATCAACGTGGACTCCGACCTGCGTCTGGCAATGACCGGCACCATCCGCAAATACTTCGCTGAGAATCCCAGCCACTTTGACCCGCGTCAGTACCTGGCCCCGGCCCGTACCGCTATCAAAGATATGGTAGCCCACAAGATTAATACTGTACTGGGCTGCGCTGGCAAAGCGTAAGAATATTTCCTGATCCAATAAAACCGGCGGACAATCGTCCGCCGGTTTTTCTTATTGTCTTTTCCAGATACAGAAAGAAGGCTGCTTGAGGGCAGCCTTCTTTCTGTATAGAGGGGATGGGAAGGGATCATGAACTTGGCGTTCATGGGGAACTATACGATAAATAAGAGGATCGCAAAAATCATCTAGGAAACCCGGGAAATTCTAGCGGCAATGACGGTAATATCGTCATCATGTCCATCAGGCTGCCGCTTTTGGGCCTGGGTAATCAGCCTCTGGGTCAGCTCCTCCGCATCCTTTTTTCCATAAGTTTCAATTTCCGCCTGAATCCACTCTTCGTCAGGAGCCAGGCATCCGTCGGAGACCATGACCACCAGGTCGTTGTCTCCCAAAGTCATACTCTTCTTCTCAAAACCGACGCCCATGAGTATCCCCGCCGGCAGGGAGGAGCTTTCTATCCTGACCACCTTATTTCCGTGCCGCACAAAGGTGGGGGCGGCCCCTGCCTTCATAAATTGGGCAATGCCGGTAAATAGGTCGATGGAAACAATGTCCAGAGTGGCCAGAGATTCTTCTCCGGATTTGATGAGCAGGGAGGAATTGACCATCTTGAGCGCCGCGTCGTAGTCAACGCCTGCCTTCAGAAGTTCAGAGATCAGCCTTGCCGCCATAGCGCCGTCCACCGCAGCCCGCTTCCCGCTGCCCATGCCGTCGCTGATGATCAGATTGGCCCGGCCCTTGCTGTCCACAAAGCAGTCATAGGCGTCCCCGCAGAGCTTAGCCCCTCCCGCGTTGTGCTGGGCGATGGACCATCTGGCCACAAAGTTGGGGCTTTCCATAAAGGTGAGCTTGATCATGTCATCGGCGTTCTGGATAATCGGATAGTCAAACTCCCGCTCACAGATTTCCGACAGATCCATGGTCAGATTCTTTTTTGAAATCCTATGCCGCTGCCGGTCCCGGATGGTCACCTCCGCCGTCACTCGGGAAAAGCGGTCCTCATAGCAATTGACATAGAGCGGCTCCAGTTCATTTTTCTTCATGACCTCTGTCACATTTTTGACCATCTCCCCATCAATGCTGCGGATATCCGCCATCTCCGCCGACATGGCGTCCAGCATCATGGAGATGCCCTCAAACTGGTCGGTGACCACCCCGCGGATCTGGGTCACCTTTCTGCCCATGGCTGCCTCGGTCAGATAGTGGCTGTAGTTATGATTAATTTCCTCCAAAAGCTCCTCCAGCTTACAGCAGCGTTTGACCAGATGCTCTGGCACATCCTCCTTGGAAACACTGCCCTGTTCCTTGAGCCCTGCTACCATGTTGTTAAAGGCATCGATGGTGTTGGTATAATTGGTTTCATAGCAGAAAGCGTTCATCCCGCACCGGGCGCAGACCTTATCCGCCGCCCGATTGTAGACGGTGCTGATGTCGCTGGCGCTCAGTTTGGTCAGCTTGTCCGACACCGCCCGGGTCGTCTTGGCAATATCCGTCATGGCAGTGGAAGCAAAGTGCAGCCTGCCTGCCACAATATTTTTAATGTCCAGCAGCCGGTTAGGATCCACATGGGGCTGGGCAAGCTCCCGGACCGAGGTAAAAACAGACGCCGGAAGGAACATAAAAACAACCGTGGCGCCAAAGACCTCATAAAGGGTGGAATAGACATCCAGGCCTGCGCCGGAGACCAAGGCACTGACCGCGTTGACCACAATGAAGATGCCGCAGGAGGCCACCCTCCCAAAGGAGGAAAAGACCCCCGCCAGAAGGCCGCCTAAACCATAGGACATGACCAGATGTCCGTACTGCTGACTAATGAGCCCCATGGCAACACCGGTAGAGATACCAGTAACCGCTCCGCCGGGCCCACCCAGAGAAAAGGCGGCAATCAGGGTCACCAGGACGCATATCATCCGACCGATGGAAAATCCGCCAATCTGCATAGATCCCAGAGCCATGAGCAGGATCCCCAGGGAGATGATGAGGCAGGGCGCGCTGGCACTGTAAAATTCCCCCAGGCTCTTGGTGGTATCCATCAATTCCAGGGCCTTGGCGAGGAAATAGGTGCTGCCGGCAGCCAGAGCTCCTTCGGCGAAGGCCATGATGACAGAGAAAATCTCGATCTGGGGCATGGCCAGGATGTTGGTGGCAAACAGAGCGGCAAAAGCTACCGCACAGGAAAACGCCACGTTGCGGCGCAAGGGCCGAATCTTATTGAGGGTCCAGCGGACGCCGATGACAATGAGTACTGCCACCACATATTTCATGCTGGAATCGCTGGTGATTGGTACCAAGTAACCGATGAGGGTTCCCGCAAAAGCTGCGATGGCGTAATCATAGCTCATGGCGGCGGCAAATGCCACCCCAAAAGGAGCGATGGATTCAATCATCACCGCATTGGCAAAAATATATCCCAGCAGCGCCGTCAGCAGAAACAGGAAAACCATCCGATGTTCCCGTAGAAAATCAGAAATCTTCTCTGAAATTCCCGAAGCGGTAGCTGGCATGTTCTTCATCTGTTCTCCCTCCCTTTCTGGAATAAATGTGAAATCAAAAGCATAGGATGATTATTTGGAAATTATTTCCTTTTGATGTAATTATAGCCTGTCCCAGCGGAAAACCTTGTCACAATCCCACCGATTTTTTTGTCTGTTTGACGGTGATCGCCCTAAAAGGCGGGAAAATTTTGTCTTTTCGATCAAGAAGGGACGCTATGAAAATCAAATTGTGAAAGATTCCCTTTTCACCAGTTCTGGATTGTGATAAAATAAATGTAATAATATTCTGTTAAATTATCAGAAAGGATGACCCCTATGAATTATACATTTTCCGATAAAATGGAGGCGCTGCAGCCTTCTGCCATCCGGGAAATTTTGAAAGCTACGGCTGACCCCAATATCATCTCCTTTGCCGCTGGCAATCCGGCGCCTGAGGCCTTCCCCTGTGAGGCGGTAGAAAAAATTACCGCTGAAATTATGGGACAAAATCCCATCGGCGCCCTTCAGTATTCCATCTCCGAAGGGTATCCTCCCCTGCGGGACATGATGAAGGAAATGTGCCGCAGCCGGTACGGCGTCATGGGGGAAGACGACGATCTCATCATCGTTTCCGGCGCCCAACAGGGCATCGATCTGGTCTGCAAATGCCTTTGCAACGAAGGGGATACCATCATTGTGGAAAACCCCAGCTTTGTAGGAGCACTCAATACCCTTCGCTCCTATAACGCCAACCTGGTGGGCGTTGCGATGGACCAAGACGGTATCAACATCGAAAAACTGGAAGAGGCGCTGAAGGCAAATTCCAATACCAAGCTCATGTATCTCATCCCCAACTTCCAGAATCCCTCCGGCATTACCATGAGCTATGAGAAGAGAAAGGCCGTCTATGCTCTGGCCAAAAAATACGGCGTCATCATCTTAGAAGACAATCCCTATGGCGAACTGCGTTTCCGCGGCGAGGATGTCCCCTCCATCAAAACCTTGGATGAGGATGGGCTGGTCGTCTACTGCGGCAGTTTCTCCAAGGTCCTCTCCCCCGGCCTGCGGGTGGGATACTTGGTCGCCAATAAAAATCTTATGGGCAAGATTGTGGTGGCCAAACAGTGCACCGACGTACATACGACCATCCTTAGCCAGATGATCTGTGAGCGGTTCTTGGCGGAGTATGATTTTGATCAGCACATTGCGAATCTGCGGGAGATTTACCGTAAAAAATGCGGACTGATGATCTCTGAAATGGACAAGCATTTCAGCCCCAATGTGGCCCATACCAACCCGGAGGGAGGACTTTTCCTCTGGTGCACCCTGCCTCGGGGCAGCGATATGCTCGGCTTCTGCCAGAAGGCTGTAGAAAACGGCGTGGCCATGGTGCCGGGTAATGCCTTTATGGCACAGGCCACCGATCCGACCACCTCTTTCCGCATGAATTTCTCCACTCCCACCGATGAGAAGATCATTGAGGGCTGTGAGATTTTAGGCCGGCTGACCAAAGAAATGTTCTAAAGGAGCTTTTTGCTATGAGCGAAACTGTCAAACAACCGGAAAGCGGTACTCCCGCCCGCAAAAAAGTAATCTTTTCCGGCATTCAGCCCACCGGCATCATGACCCTGGGCAATTACCTGGGTGCCATCAAAAACTGGGTTACCCTGCAGGAGGATTACAACTGCATCTATTCCATTGTCAATATGCATGCCATCACCGTCCGTCAGGATCCTCAGAAGCTGCGGCAAAATACCCTGGAGGCCTATGCGCTCATCCTAGCCTGTGGCATCGATCCGGAAAAGTCTATCACCTTTATCCAGAGCCATGTAAAAACCCACGCAGAACTCACCTGGGTTCTTAACTGTTTTACCCAGTTCGGTGAGCTTTCCCGGATGACCCAGTTTAAGGACAAATCCGCCCGGTATGCCGATAACATCAACGCCGGACTCTTTGATTATCCTGTGCTGATGGCCGCCGACATCCTGCTTTACAAGGCGGATTTGGTGCCGGTGGGAATCGATCAAAAACAGCATCTGGAACTTTGCCGGGATGTGGCGCAGCGCTTTAACGGGGTCTATGGCAACGTATTCACCATTCCCGACGCCTATATTCCCAAGGCGGGGGCCAAAATCATGTCCCTGGCCGACCCCACCAAAAAGATGTCCAAATCCGACGCCAATCCCAACGCCTTTATTTCTATTCTGGATCGGCCCGAAACCATTGTGAAAAAGTTCAAACGGGCGGTGACCGACTCCGAAATGGAGGTAGCCTACCGGGAGGGCAAAGACGGCATCAACAATCTGATGACCATTTACAGTGTGGTCACCGGAAAGACGTTGGAAGAAATTCAAAACGAGTTTTCCGGCAAGGGTTATGGGGACTTTAAGGTTGCCGTTGGCGAAGCGGTAGCCGAACACCTCCGCCCTGTCCGGGAGCGTTTTGACGCGCTGATGAAGGACAAAGCCTATCTAGAAGACTGCTACCAGAAGGGGGCCCAGCAGGCTCTGGCCATCTCCCAGCGGGTACTGGACAAGGTCTATAAAAAGGTCGGATTCATCAAATAAACAAATAAAAGAGCACCGGGCCATGGCCCGGTGCTCTTTTTATCCCTATCGAAGGATCAGCTGGACGGTGAGAGCGCTCATAAAAAATCCGGTCACGTCTCCTACCAAAGAGCTTGCCAGGGTATGGCGGGTGCGCTGTACCTTGGTGACTCCGTAATAGACAGCAATGGTGTAAAAGGTGGTTTCGGTAGAGCCCTGCATGACGCTGGCTACCTGGCCGATGAGGCTGTCCGGCCCATAGCTTTTGAGGATATCCTGAAACACAGCCAGCGCCCCTGATCCAGAAATAGGCCGGACGATGGCCAGCGGCACCACCTCCGGTGGAATGTGGACCATCTGGGCCAAGGGCCTTATAGCGGCGGTCAGCATATCCAGGGCTCCGGAGGCTTTAAACATACCGATGGCAGTCATCAGACCGATCAGCGCCGGCAACACCGATGTCGCCGTTCCAAAGCCTTCCTTTGCCCCTGAAATAAAAACATCAAAAACCGGGACGCCCTTGATGAGGGCGTAAACCACAATGAAAACAATGATGGCCGGTATGATGTAATCCGTCATACTCCTTCCCCCTAAGCCGCTGGTTTCAGCCTGCTTCTTTTTTCCTTTTTCTCCTTTTTACCGCCTCCGGTCAGCATGCCGAAGATCCGGCTTGCAAAAAGGGCTGCCGCAATGGAGCACAAGGAGGTAACCCATACGGCCGGCAGAATATCCAAGGGGGCTTGAGAGCCCATCTCCAGGCGCAGAGCGGCAATGGTGGTGGGAATCAGCTGGAGAGAAGCCGTGTTGAGGACCACAAATGTCACCATATGGTTGCTGGCCACTCCAGGCTGGGGAGAAATTTTTTCCAGTTCCCTCATCGCTGTCAGCCCTAAAGGGGTGGCGGCGTTCCCAAGGCCCAGCAGATTGGCTGCCATATTCATGCAGATGGCCTTAGCTGCTTTGGATTTTTGATCCAATCCTTTAAAGATACGCTTGTTGAGAGGCGAAAAGAGCCGTGCCAGTCCGTCGGTAATCCGGCATTGGTCCGCCACCTTCATAAGTCCGCTCCAGAGGCACATGGTTCCCAGGAGGGTAATGACCAGCTGTACCGCCTCCGAGCAGGAGCTGATTGCTGCCTGGGATACCTGGGGCATCCGCCCCGTCAAGGCCCCAAATAAAAATGACAGCCCTACCAGGATACAAAAGATCCAGCTCATCATAGTAATCCCCCCAAAATGTGGTTTTTTAGATAATTTCTGTCTATCTTTTACAAAAATAGCCGGTCAATATTTTGCATTCAGACAGGGTTCCATTGATAAAAAATGAATTTTTTCAAAAAAATCGTTGTAATTATTTGACAAATTTACAAAAATCCGCTATATTTAAGGGGCAGGCAAATGCAAAAACATCAGAATCGGTGTAAGAAACGTCAAAAGGAGGAAAAAACTATGAAATCAACCGGAATCGTGCGGAAGGTTGACGAATTAGGTCGTATTGTTCTGCCTATTGAATTGCGCAGAACCCTGGATATTAACGAGAGAGATGCACTTGAAATTTATGTGGATACCAACCAGATTATTCTGAAAAAATACGAACCCGCTTGCATTTTCTGCAACAACGCAAGCGATGTCGTCTCTTTCAAAGGGAAAAATATCTGCAAAAATTGTTTGGAAGAACTGAAAAAATAGGCTTTGCAGGAAAATTCCCCTAGGATGTGAAGTCTATGCTCATCCTCAATGTAAATGCAAAAAGGCAGCCGAAAACGGCTGCCTTCATTTTTTATCCCTATTCATTTTCTTCATCGAAGTCATGGACATCCACTACCGGCGCCTCTGTATAAATCGGCGCCTCATATGCCTTGGTGGCCTCCATCTCTCGGTTGCGCCCCAACTGGATCAGATATCTGGAATAAAGGGCCATAGAACAACTTAGATATGGAACCACATACAGCAGGGGAACAAGAATAATACACAGCAAATACCAAGGCAGGAAAGACACAAAAAATGCAAACAGCTCCAGCCGATGCCCTCGAGTGTAATGGCGGGAGGCACGGATGGCGGCGCTAATTTTTACATCGGGACTTTCCACATAGAGGAACAAGGCCAATAGGTATTTTGTGGATAAAATTAACAGAAAGATGATTCCTAGTACAAGAAGGACAAGACCAGAAAACATGCCCGTGACGGCAAGTGCTTTGCCCATATCGTTTGTAACCCGTCCCAAAGTGCGCAATCCCCACCAGAAGACCAGCGCACCAGGCCCGGTTAACAATACCGTCCAACATAAGACGCGCACTGTCAAATTCAGATGAAGCCAGAGGGTCTTAAAATATATTTTTGCTGTGGAGAACATGGAGAAAATGGTAGAGATCTCCTCACTTTCTCCCTCTGTCAACCGATAATACCACTGGATCATTCCTGTGGTCAGGGGCGCCAGCACCAAAAAAGAAAGTACCAGCATCGCTACCGATAGAAGCATCTGCGTTGTATTCAGATGCTCCGGAGGAAGCCCCTCTAAAGCAAACATCTGCTGGAAACTCTGCAAGCCCAGTGCAACGGAAATCACCGACTCCAACAGGGCAAACAGTACCCACACCGCCAGAAATACCAGCATGATGCAGATGGCTTTTCCCCAGTTATTACACAGCGCCGTTTTTGCGTCTGTTTTGATTTTTCTTCTCAGCATAGTCCTCATCATCCCATGGTCTTGACCTATGGGTCCCCTTTCCTAGCGTCATTCCTTTGCTTAGTATTCCACGCCTTTGCGGGCCGTAATCCCCTTTTGGTAGGGATGGCGGATGCATTTGATCTCAGAAATATAGTCACAGAGCTCTTCCACTTCTTGGGAAGGGTTCCGCCCAGTAAGGACCACCTCGGTAGCAGGGGCCTTTTCACGTAAAAGGGCTTGGAGCCAATCATCCTCCAACATGCCACAGCCTACGGCGTCCAAAATCTCATCAAGGACCACCAAGCCGTAAGTGCCATCGCAGGCCGCCTCCTTTACGCGGGCGAAACACTCCTGCACCCCTTTTTGACAGTGAGCCAGTTCCTCCGGCGTCATCTGCCAGGTAAACTTTCCCACCTTGGGGGTATGGCCGGTTTCTATGCCCAGCCGGCGCAGGGAAGCTATCTCGCTGCTATCTCCGCTTTTTAAAAACTGAAAGAACAGGACTTTCTTCCCGGCTCCCGCCATTCGGACCGCAAGGCCTACCGCTGCGGTGGTCTTTCCTTTTCCATCCCCGATATAGAGATGAACCAGACCCTCCGGCACTTCTTTCTTCAGATCTGGCATCGTCACTTCTCCTCCAATGTGATAAACTGGTCAAAAGCCCCAACATTGGAGCCAATTCTCTCCCCTTTGGGTACTACGTCAAACACCTCAAAGCAGCGGTCCCGCATCCACATTTGAGGGGTCATTACAATAGTAAAACCGCGGCCATTGTCAACTGCGTAGTCCATGGCCTCCCTCTTGGGAACCCCCGCTCCTGCGAGCAGGCTGGAGATCACGCCTCCATGGGTCACCACGGCAACGGAGGTCAGCTTGTTTTTCATCATATCCTCAAACACGTCGCTTAGCCCCAAAACGATCCGGCGAAGGAAACCCTCTCCGTTTTCCCCACCGGGCAATGTGGTCTTTAATCCGCTGGTCAGCCACTTTTTAAAGTTCTCGTCGTCTTTGAGATCCGCCAGTGTTTTTCCCTCAAATTCGCCGAAATCGTATTCCATAAACCCTTCTACAACCTGGGTCCAATGATCGGGATAGAGGATCTCCGCCGTCTGACGGCACCGGAGAAGTGGACTTGTATATACCTTCTGCACTTTCGGATACGCATAGGTTTCCTTGAGGGACCGCAGCTCATCCATCCCCTCTGTACAAAGGGGAGTATTGGTCCTGCCGATGTAACGGCCGTCCTTATTGGCCTGGGTAAGACCATGGCGGATAAAATGGATCTTGTAAGTTATCATAATTTTCTCTCCCTGGACTTATTTATTCTTACAAAACGACATTTTCCTTGCAAAAACGTCTTTACAAAAGGTATCTCCTGTAATATAATTTACTACATGTATTGATGGTGTTGAGGGGGGATTTAGGTGAATGCCGACTTTCCGCGAATATTGACGCTTCTTCGCAAAGAACGGGGAATCAGCCAGAAAATGGCCGCTGGTGATCTGGGAATTTCCCAGGCGCTTTTGTCCCACTATGAGAAGGGCATCCGGGAATGCGGACTGGATTTTGTCATCCGGTGCGCTGATTATTATCATGTCTCCTGCGACTATCTGCTGGGCCGCTCCCCTGACCGCAACGGCGCCACCCTCTCGGTAGAGGATATTCCTGATCCCGACGCGCTGGGGAAGGAAAATCAGATCAAAGGAAGCATTCTACCTACTCTCAATAAAAAACTGCTGTCCAATTCTCTCAACATCCTCTTTGACATGGTATCCCTGACCAAAAATAAAACTGTGGTCAGTGAGGTGTCTTCTTATCTGATGCTTGCGGTTTATAAGATGTTCCGCTCTCTTTACAGCGCCAATCCGAGAAACCAGGCAGGGCTTTTTACCGTACCCAAATCCATGGCGCGGGATATTACCGACGCGGCCATGAAATCTTGCGAAGCAAGGCTCCAGGCTAGCATTGACAACGAGAATGTCCCTGATGTGGCGCCGCTGGAAAATATTGAAGCTCTATCCCTTACCACTGAGGAAATTTCACGGCGTTATCCTATGTTTGCGTCATCTCTGCTCAACCTGATTCAAAATTCAGAATCCAAGATTCAGGGCGGAAAGAAATAGCCTCCTGTTTATTCTACCATCTTCTTCCGGGAAAATAAAGTTTTCCCGTCCCATTTAACGTTTTGGTCACAAATCTTTGATAAAAAAGTCCCCGCTTGAAGCGGGGACTTTTTTGATTGATGTTAAACTTTCAGACGCCGGCCAACCTGCATTAGTCGTTGATACCCAGCACCCGTTTATAAACTTTGATATACTCTCCGGCAGAGCGTGCCCAGCTAAAGTCGCATTTCATGGCATTCACCACAGCGTCTTTCCACTTGTCATGGTAGTGGTAAAGCCCAACCGCCCGCTGAATCGCGCCCAGCATATCATGGGCATTATAGGTCTTAAAGGTGTAGCCGTTGCCACCTTCCCCACCTAGGTCTTTGATGGAATCCTTCAGGCCTCCGGTCTCCCGGACAATGGGGATGGTGCCGTAACGAAGGGCGATCATCTGCGCCAGACCGCAGGGCTCGCTCTTAGAGGGCATAAGGAACATATCCGCTCCCGCATAAATCTTTCGGGCCAGAGAAGGAATGAAGCCAACCTTTACTCCCACCTGCTGGGGATGGCGGGCCTGCATTTCATTAAAGAAATTCTCAAAGATATAGTCGCCAGAGCCCAGGATGATAAACTGCACCCCAATACGGAGCATATCTTCAAAGATATATTTGACCAGATCCAACCCTTTGTGGGCTACCATCCGGCCGACCATGCCGATGACCGGGATCTCTTCCTTGTATTCCAGGCCAAAGCTTTCTACCAAATCCTTTTTGTCCACTTTTTTCTTGCTCACCGTCTTGACGGAGTAGTTTTGGACAATGTTGGGATCCGTCTCAGGATTATAAACATCCCCATCAATGCCATTGAGGATACCGGTCAGCTTGTAGTTGTACCGGCGGAGCAGCTCATCCAAACCATGGGAAAACCAGGGATCGGTAATCTCCCAGGCGTAGGTGGGGCTGACGGTGGTGACCATATCGCTTTGCTCAATGGCACCCTTCATCATATTGGAGCAGCCCTCCAACTCCACCATGCTGCCCGCGTATTTGGGAATTCCCATGACATCCTCCACAATCTCCATGCCATACCGGCCCTGGTACTGGATGTTGTGGATGGTAAAGACGGTACGGATGTTTTGGAATTTGGGATTATGCCGGAAATAAAGGTTGAGATACACCGGTGTCAATGCCGTCTGCCAGTCATTGCAGTGGATAATCTCCGGCGCAAAGTCGATGTAGTTGAGCATCTCCAAAATGGCCTTGGCGAAGAAGGAAAAACGCTCCGCATCGTCATAAAAACCGTAGATTCCCTTTCTCTTAAAGTAGTACTCATTGTCCAGGAAGTAATAGGTGACACCGTCTACCTGGGCCTCAAAGACGCCGCAGTACTGCCGCCTCCAGGCGAGGGGAACTGTGAAGTTGGTAATATACTTCATTTTTTCTTTCAGCTCACTGCGGATATCTCCATACAGCGGCATGACAATCCGGCAGTCCTGGCCGTCCTTATACAGCGCCTTGGGCAAAGAACCCGCTACATCTGCCAGACCTCCCGACGCCATGAATGGGAATGCTTCACTTGCTGCAAACAATATTTTCATTTTCCGCGCCCCTCTCACGATGATACAGCGACGGGTAAACCGCATCATTGCGGTTTACCCTGCTAGCTCTGTCTTATACAATGCTTCCCTTGGAAATAAAGATGGGATAGGTGCTAAAGCCCATTAGCATCCGGCTGTCGCTGACTGTAACGTCCTTGTCGATAATTACATAGTCCAGGTTTGCCTTCTCTCCAATGGTGGTACCCTGCATGACAATGGAGTTTTTCACCTTGGCATCCTTTCCAATCTGGACGCCACGGAAAATAATCGAATTCTCCACCTCTCCATCGATAACGCAACCGTCGGCCACCAAGGAGTTGGAAACTTTGGCGCTAAGGCCATAGGTGGTGGGCACCTCATCCCGGACCTTAGTATAAATGGGGCGGTCTTTAAGGAACAGGGAATTTCTCAGGTCCTCATCGAACATGGCCATATTGGCCTCATAGTAGCTCTTCATGCAGTTGATCTTCCGAGCTTCCTCCTTCACTTCATACCCCTGGAACCAGAGCTTGCCCACACTGGCCTGTAAAAAGTCCTTGCGGAAACTGTAGAGGTTACGGCTGGAAGTCTCTGTAATCACCTTCTCCAAAAGGTCTTTGGAGATGATGTACATATTCAGGTTGATATTACACTCTCCAGAGGTCTGGGGATTGATAAATACATCGGTTACCCGTCCGGTATCGTCGATTTCAAATACAGTGGACTCCTGTACCGTCTCCGGCATATTCAGCCCCTTCTTATACAGGATTGTCACATCCGCCCCTGTATCCACATGCTGGTCAACAGCCTTTTTCAGATCGATGTTGGCGATGACGTCACAGTCCGCCAGGACAAAATATTTGGCCTGGGAATGACGTATGTAACCGAGAATTCCGTGAAGGGCTTCCAGTTTGCCCCGATAGATACCCGAGCCTGCATGTCCAAAGGGGGGCAGGATACAAAGGCCGCCCTTTTTGCGGGCCAGATCCCATTCTCTGCCGGAGCCCAGATGATCCATGAGGGATTGGTAGTTGCTTTTAGTCACCACGCCGATGTCGGAAATACCGGAATTGACCATGTTGGACAGGATAAAGTCAATCAGCCGGTATCTGCCGCCGATGGGAATAGAACCCATGGTCCTTTTTTCTGTCAGTTCACTGAGGGCGTGATCGTGCATATTGGAAAAGATTATACCGTGTACTCTGTTGTCCCTCATCGCTTACACCTCCAAAATATCCCGTTCAACCATCGCTTTGGGGCCAACCTGCACGCCAGCGCCAATTCTTACTCCAGCGCCGATGACCGCTACACCCCAAGCGTCCTTGTCTTCCGTTTCTTCTGGCCGTCTGCCTACATGGGCGCCTTCTCCGACGACACAGTCTTCCGCTACAATAGCGTATTCCACCACTGCGCCCGCCTTAATCACAGATCCTGGCATGACGATGCTGTCCCGAACGACAGCGCCCTGCTCTACCGTGACACCGGCAAAGAGGACGGAAAAGTCCACCGTTCCCTCAATCTTGCAGCCTTCGGTCACCATGGAATCCTGTACGACCGCGCCTTTGGCTATGTAATGGGGAGGCATGATGGGGTTTCTTGCATAGATTCTCCAGCTGGGATCCCGCAGATCCAGAGGAACATTGGGATCGAGCAGGTCCATATTGGCTTCCCACAGGCTATCAATGGTTCCTACATCCTTCCAGTACCCGTCAAAGGGCCAAGCGAACATCCGTTGGCCATCCGCCAGCATCTTGGGCAGAATGTTTTTCCCGAAGTCCTTGGAGGAATTGGGATCCTGTTCATCCTCCTCCAGATATTTTTTCATCTTGGACCAGGTGAAGATGTAAATACCCATGGACGCCAAATTGCTCTTTGGCACCGGTGGTTTTTCCTCAAATTCGTAGATGCTCATATCCTCATTGCAGTTCATGATGCCGAAGCGGGATGCCTCTTCTATGGGGACCTCCAGTACTGCAATGGTGCAGTCAGCATTGTTTTGCTTGTGGTAAGCGAGCATCTTGGAATAATCCATCTTGTAAATATGGTCGCCGGAGAGAACAACCACATACTCCGGATCATACCGCTCAATAAAGGGAATATTCTGATAGATAGCATTCGCTGTTCCCGTATACCAGTCGGAGCCTTTGCTCTTCTGGTACGGGGGCAGCACATAGACGCCGCCGTTGATCCGGTCCAGGTCCCAGGGCTGTCCATTTCCGATGTACTCATTCAGGACCAAGGGCTGATACTGGGTCAGTACGCCAACTGTATCAATTCCTGAATTGACACAGTTGGACAGCGGGAAATCAATAATCCGATATTTTCCACCGTAAGGTACGGCAGGCTTGGCCAGGTTTCTGGTCAGCGCATAGAGCCGGCTGCCCTGTCCGCCCGCCAAAAGCATTGCGATCATTTCCTTTTTGCGAAACATATGATGGCCTCCAATCTTTCCTAACATCTATTGGGCTTGCGGGTCTTCCTGTTTTGCAGATTCCTTTTTCTTTTTCCTGGCCGGCTTTTTCTCATCCTTCACCTGTACCGCCGACACCTTTACCTTAGACCGTTTTCTCTTGCGCAGGCCTTTAAAGTAAACGGTGGACATCGGAGGAATCGTGATTTCCATTGAGGTTTCATAGCCGTGCAGAGGAATGTCCTCCACCTTGACAGGTTCTTTATTTGAAACTCCGGTACCGCCAAAACGGACATCATCGGAGTTTAACAGCTCCTTAAAGCTGCAATAATCAGGAACACCAATACGGTAATGCTCCCGCTTGACAGGGGCGAAATTACAGACGACGACAATCTCGTCCCCCTTCTCATCTATGCGCCTGAAGGCAATAATATTCTGGGTGTTGTCATCATGAGAAATCCAGGTGAAACCATCCCAGCTGTCGTCCACCTGCCACAGTGGTTTTGTTTTCAGATAGAAGTGGTTGAGCTCCTTGACATAATCCCGCAGTTTTTGATGCATGGGATAGTCCAGCAGCATCCAGTCCAAACCCTTCTTGTAATCCCATTCAATAAATTGGCCGAATTCCTGCCCCATGAAGAGGAGTTTCTTTCCTGGATGAGAGTACATATAGCCCAGGAAAGCCCTGACGCCGGCAAACTTCTGCTCATATTCCCCCGGCATCTTATTAATGAGGGAACATTTGCCATGGACCACCTCATCATGGGAGATGGGGAGGATAAAGTTTTCCGCAAAGGCATAGCAGAGGCTGAAGGTGATCTTGTCGTGGTTATAACAACGGAACAAGGGATCCAAGGACATATAGGCAATCATGTCGTTCATCCAGCCCATGTTCCATTTGAAATTGAATCCCAATCCCCCTACAAAGGTTGGTTTGGTGACCAAAGGCCACGCCGTAGATTCCTCGGCGATCATCATCACTTCCGGATGCTCTGTAAGAACAGCTTTGTTGAGGGTACGCAGAAATTCCACGGCTTCCAGGTTCTCCCGACCGCCGTTGACATTGGGCGTCCACTCCCAGTCCTCCTTGCCATAATCCAGGTAGAGCATGGACGCTACCGCATCTACACGGATGCCGTCAACATGGTACTTTTCTACCCAGAACATAGCGTTGGAAACCAAAAAGCTGATAACCTCATTGCGCCCAAAGTCAAAAATGCGGGTACCCCAATGGCTGTGCTCCCGCTTCTGAATATCGCTGTATTCATAACAGTAACCGCCGTCAAATTCATAGAGGCCGTGCTCGTCCTTGGGGAAGTGGGCCGGGACCCAATCCATAATGACGCCGATTTTGTTTTTATGCAGAGTGTTGATAAAAGACATCAAACCCTTGGGCTCCCCATAACGGGAGGTAGGGGCATAGTATCCTGTCACCTGGTATCCCCAGGAGCCATCAAAGGGATATTCCGCCAAGGGCATCAGTTCCACATGGGTATAGCCCATTTCCTTAAGATAGGGCACCAGCTGCTCCGCCAGCTCATCATAGGCGTATGGATCTCCGTTCTCCTTCTGCCTCCAGGAGCCAAAATGCATCTCATAGATATTGATGGGCTGCTGATAGTGGTTTGCCTCTTTTTGGGCTTGGATCCATTTTTCATCCCCCCATACAAAGCCGGAAATATCATAAAATTTGGAACCGGTGTAGGGGCGGGTTTCGCTGTGGAAGGCGTAAGGATCCGCCTTGAGGATTTGTTTGCCCTGGGGGGTGATAATACAGTATTTATAGGTATCAAACTGTTTGACCCGGGGGACAAAACCCTCCCATGTGCCCGCATCGTTAAGTTTTTTCATCGGGTGCTTCTCAGGATTCCAGTCATTAAAGTCCCCGACAATAGAAACGCTCTGGGCATTGGGGGCCCAGGTGCGGAAAACCGCGCCCTCAGAACGCCCCCGTTTGGCCGGATGGGCACCCAAATACTCGTAGGCTTTGAAGTTGGTGCCCTGATGGAAGAAATAGAGCGGCACATTGTTCTTTTTAGATGTATTGGCCATCGTTCTCTCCCCCTTTGCTATTATCTTTATTCTAACAGCATTCTAAAGTGATTTCAATTGGTCATTGTGTAAAATTTCTTAATAATCTATATGACAAAATAACAAAATTGTTGATTTTCGCCAAATAAGAAAGCCCATTTTCGAGCATCTCACCGGTTTACTTTTCCACTATTGGACCCCCAATTTTATCTAAACACAAAAATTAAAAAAGCCTATTTATTATATAACGATTCCTATGTCGAAATCAGTTGGATATAATTACTTTAAATGTAATTTATTTCCATTTCACTGCATAAAAAAGGAGCGCCGCAGCGCTCCTTTTTAAAAAACGAAGTTATTTTGCGTCAACTTCAGCCATCCGTGCAATCAGCATCAGGACCTTGTTAGAATAACCCCACTCATTGTCATACCAGGAAACCAGCTTGACAAAGTTCGGGTTGAGCATGATACCTGCTTTTGCATCAAAGATGGAGGTGCGGGGATCGGTGAGGAAGTCGGAAGAAACGACATCTTCATCGGTGTAGCCCAGGATACCCTTCATGGAGCCTTCGGAAGCCTCTTTGACAGCAGCGCAGATCTCCTCGTAAGTGGTGGATTTCTCCAGGCGGACAGTCAGGTCAACAACGGAAACGTCCAGAGTGGGAACACGGAAGGACATACCGGTCAGTTTGCCCTTAACTTCGGGGATAACCAGAGCGCAAGCTTTTGCAGCGCCGGTGGAGGAAGGAATGATGTTGCCAGCTGCAGCACGGCCACCGCGCCAATCCTTCTTGGAAGGACCGTCAACAGTCTTCTGGGTAGCAGTAGTGGAGTGAACAGTAGTCATCAGGCCTTCAACAATGCCGAATTTATCGTTGATTACTTTGGCCAGAGGAGCCAGGCAGTTGGTTGTGCAGGAAGCATTGGAGACAACCAGCATATCTTTGGTATATTTGTCATCGTTAACGCCCATAACGAAGGTCGGGGTGTCTTTGTCCTTTGCGGGAGCAGAAATGACAACTTTCTTAGCGCCAGCTTTGATGTGCGCAGAAGCCTTCTCGGTGGTGGTGAACACGCCGGTGGACTCAACAACATACTCTGCGCCTACCTGGCCCCAAGGAATCTCTTCAGGATTCATGCAGCCGAAAACTTCGATTGCTTTGCCGTTGACGGTGAATTTGTCATTCTCAACGCCAACAGTGCCGTCAAATTTGCCGTGCATGGTGTCATATTTGGTCATGTAAACCATGTAATCCTTGTCGATGAAAGGATCGTTGATGCCCACAACCTCAAATTTCTCAGGCTGAGCCATTGCTGCACGGAAAACCAGTCTTCCAATACGGCCAAAACCATTGATACCAATTTTAATTGCCATAGGTAAGTTCCTCCTAAGTATTTTAGTGTCCATGTCATATTTTATACCAAATCAAAAAAAGATACAAGCCTTTCTCCCCGAAAAGATGCAAAAACTTCATACAATTTTTGTCGCTTTTTCCCGGACTTTTCCGGCAGTTTGTGAAAATGACGACAAATTCTCAGGTCAGATATTTCCACCGGTTTTTTCCCTTTTTGGGGAGATACTAAGTTTTGCGGCACTTTAATATACAGCGTAAAAAATGCTAAGAGATGAAACCTGTCGGTTTGGTCGTCTAACCGTTCTTTTTAGCGGGAACTGTCGATTACCTTCCTACATTTACAGTTTTTCCCATTCCTCCGAATTTCGATGTTTTTCTACATAATTCGACAAATCTAGTTTACATCTGATAAGGGACAAGTATATAATAGAAATTGGGTAAAAGGAGGTGATCTTTCTGTATACAACATCCACCGATGTGTCAGATTCCCTGCAAAGAAGTATGGACACAGTGACACGGCTTTATCAGCACTCCACCCTGCCTGCGGTTTTGGTTGACAATGGTCTCAATATCCTATGGACCAACGATGTGGCGGATCAGGTACATCCCTGCCTGAAAGTCCCCGGAGGCCTTCACCAATGGATCCCCAGCGGCAGCGAAGAACTGGCCAAAAATATTTTAGAAGGAAAAGCCGTAGACTTCTCTGTTCCTTCCATTGCTGGCCCTCAAACGGTCCTGCGCTTTCTTCCTTATATGGAAGAGGAACATTTTCTGTTTGCTCTTTGCGTGTTCGACCATCCTCCTACCATCCCAGTCGCTAAAGATACCGTTTTTGCTCAATCGACGACAGATATTCTCATCAACACACTTAACACGCAGATCCGGGATCCTGTCCACATCATTTTTTCTATCGTATCCATGCTTTCCCAGAGTCCTCCCTTTCTGGAAGATCCTAAATCGAGTCAGATGCTGGGCCGCATCCGCAAAATGTGCTACAAATTGCTGCGGGCTTGTTCTAATATAACAGAGCTCACCCGCTATACCAATGGGCTGAGTTCTTTAAGCCTTAAACGGGCTGATCTGGCGGGATTTATCAAAAATATCTGCGAAGCCTGTGCCATGATGATCAAAACTTTGGATATCCCCTTTTTCTTTGAAGTTCCCAAATGTCCGATCATCACCCTGATCGATCCTGAAAAGTTGTCTGTTGCTCTTCTCAATATTTTGCTTAATGCCTGTCGCTTTACCAAAGAAGACAACAAAATTTCCCTCACCTGTACGGTAAGCGGGAAACAAGCCATCATATCTGTGAAAGATCAAGGATATGGAATCCCCGCCGATTATATCCCTCGGGTATTCGATCCTTACTTTTCTTTCGACCCGGCTGGTGAGCTCTATGCCGACGCAGGCATTGGTCTTTCCCTGGTCAGGTTCATCATTACAGAACACGGTGGCACCGTCGCCCTCGATTCCAAGGAGCACGTCGGCACCACCGTAATCTTCACCATTCCCATCCGGGATACCGGTGAATACCCTGAATATGTCCAGGCTTCCTCCCTGGATTATCTTCAGGACAAATTCTCTCCTGTCAATGTGATTTTTTCCGACCTCATTGACTTCAGAAATTAGTAAGGCCCAATTCCCGCATTCTATGATATGCGATATCTTCCGGTCTTTCTGACGAAAAATGTCGCATCTTATCATACTCGATATAAAAAAGCAGCCGTCTAAAAACGGCGCCTATAAAACAATTAATCCTCCGCATGATCGCACTCATACGGAGGATTTTTGTATCTATGATGCAACATTTGCCGGTGGAAAAATTGTTGGTTTATCTTATAATCCGGTGTTTACACATACCTGTTTTCCCACACTCATGGCATTTCAATTTACGTCTTGTCAAGGTGTGATACCCCTTAACATATTCACCCATGGTCGGAACAAAAAGCGCTTTACAATGTGGGCACTCATAATAGCCGGCCTTGACTTCGAGCACTGCCGCCGCACCTATGCCTGCCGCTGCTGTTACAATAGCAAACACAATCAATGCTATTCTTGCAACTGCAGGCATTTCAATATAAGATGCGATTACTATAAGCGAACAGACAGCGATAATCGTAATTACCCCACAAACGATTGACAATGCCATTCGTTTTTTATTTTCTTGGTTTTCTATTATCAAATTCATCATGTTTTCCTCCGCTTTCTTTCGATAATCGGCTTCTGAGACCCTCCCTCCTGAAAGCAAATCATTGACGGTGATATTCAATGCACCGCATAGCGGCAGCATAAGGGATACCTCTGGAAGCCCTTTTCCGCACTCCCATTTAGAAACAGTTTTGTCGCTGATAGACAGCACGTCGGCAAGCTGCCGTTGTGTAAGGCCTTGCGATTTTCTTGTTTCGGCTATAAATTTACCGACTTTTATTTGATCCATCGCTTTTCCTCCTTTCTACCCTCATTGTATATGATAGCGGCGGGTTTAACACATATGGAGCGTAGAATTTTTCATATCTGCGGAGCGTAGATATCACTCTAGATGGCCGCTGTCAGGTTTTCTGGCAGCAAACCGTTATGAAAGCCCATTACAGACGGAAAATTCACTCCTATTACAATAAATTTGGACAGGAAAGCCGGACAGCCAGTCCGGCTTTCCCTCCATCTCGTGCCTAAGCTACAATGAGAGGAGCAACTGGCTGACCAATCACTCCTTGGGCTTGTATGTCCGTGTGAAAGACTGTTAGCCATCCTCTCGTTGCAGCGTTCGATTTAAGCA
>NZ_JBBEWN010000006.1:0-189281 GCF_038739695.1 Zongyangia acetica
AAGCCCAAGGAGTGATTGGTCAGCCAGTTGCTCCTCTCATTGTAGCTTAGGCACGAGATGGAGGGAAAGCCGGACTGGCTGTCCGGCTTTCCTGTCCAAATTTATTGTAATAGGAGTGATACAGTGTTCCGTTGACATAGAAATTAGCGACACCGGAGCCCAGATATTCCACCCGCAGGTGATAAATCTCTGTATTTTGGTCTGCAGCAGACAGGGCGTTGGTATTCACAAATTCATCTTTACCATCTTTGTGGGCAAAGGCGAAAACAGAGTTGCCGCCCTTAACCACCATCAAAGCGAACAGATGGTCCGGCTCCCCACGCTCATTGGTGGGATTATCCGGGTTTTGAAGGCCAAAGGTAATTCCCGCGCCGTACTGCCCGGATTTCAGTTCCACATCAGCCTCATAGATAAAGGTATCATCACTGGCCACAGAGGGAGCGTCAGCGTAAGCAAAGGTGTCCTTGCCAGCATCCACGCCTTTGTAACCGCTGGATTCCTCTGTCCAGGTACCGTTGAGGCCCTTCCATCCAGTCAGGTTAGTAGAGAAGCCTTCCAAGGCGCCACCATTGACAGTGTAGTTTACATTGTTAAAGGTCAGAGTCGCATTGCAGGCATTCAGTCCGAAATAGCCGCCGGGGAATTCCGGCAGTTCTCTGGTATGAATCAGATTCCCATCCAGATAGAAGTTGAAGGGGCCGTTTTCGGTTTCCCGCTCCACCTTCAGTTGATAGGTGGTCTGGTTCTTCTGCTCTTCGCTTAAGGGAATCGCCTGAATGAAATCTGCGACACCGTTTGTCTCAGAGAAGATGCAGGCATTTCCGCCGCGATCCACATTGAGGCAGAACCACTTGCTCAGCGGGTTAGCCGGGTCTCTGACACCAAAGACAATACCGCCAGCCTGCTGACCCACAGGGAGGTTTAACTGCGCCTCATATGTAAAGGACTCAGAACTATTGATCATGGTGGTGGACATGGCGAAGACATTGCCCGTGCCAGAGCCTTGATAGCCCTCAGGAAGCTCGGTCCAGGTGCCGCTAACTCCACGCCAGCCAGTCAAGTTGGTGATAAATTCACCAACGAGGAAATCCCCGTCATCGGAGTATCTTACATTGCTGAAAACAGCCTCTGTATCATAGGTCATAAAGCCTAGATAGCCGCCGTTGTAATAGTCGGCAAAAGAAGCCGGCATATTGACAGTAACAGGCTCGTCATTCACAGTAACGGAAAACACTTTCGAAGGCGTTACCGTAACCTTAATATGCTGGGGCTCAGACAGGTCCGCGCCAGAACCTGCCGGGATGCCGGAGAACATCCACTCAGCATTGGCGACAGCCTTCTCATAAAACATAGTCAGGGATAAATTTCCATCTTGAGCGGCAGTAAGCTCCAAGCCAAAAAAGGATGAGACATTTCGGCCCCTTCGTTGGGGGCGCCAAATGTTAAAGTAGCTTTATTGGAACCTCCCTTAAACAGGATATCCGCTTCATAAGTGAAAGCATTGACCTTGGTGGAAGAACCCACAAAGTTATTCTGTCCTTCCTCTCTGGCCACGGTATAGCCGCTTGCCGCATCACCAGTGACGTTATTGCCCACAACACCAGCTAAATCGGTAAGGCCGTCGTCAAGAACAAAGCTGCCTTCATCCGAGTATTTTACATTGCTGAAAACAGCCTGGGTATCATAGGTCATGAAGCCCAGATAGCCACCATTGTAATAATCCGCGAAATTTGCCGTCATCTGTACAGGTACCGAGGTATTGTTGATGGAAACGGAAAATTCCTTATCGGGGGTAACTGTGATCTCTACATGCTGAGGCTGGGTCAAATCCACGCCGGAGCCCGCTGGCACATTCATGAACAGATAGACAGGATTGGCTACTGCCAGTTCGCAGAACATGGTGAGATACAGGTCATATTTATCGTTATTGGGCTGCGCAGATACCTCCATACCAAAAAAAGGATGGGACATTTCGCCGCCGGATTCTGCCGCGCCAAAGACCATGGTGCTCTTTCTGCTCCCATCGGGGCTAATTAACATATCCGCCTCATAGGTAAATGCCTCTACTTTGGCCGAAGATCCAACAAAATTATTCTGATTCTCGATTCTCTCTACCGTATAGCCATCTTGGGCATTTCCGGTTACATTGCTTCCAGCGACCCCCTCTAAATCCTGGAGTTCAGCAGCGATTGTGGTGAGGGAGCCCACGGAAAACAGGGAAAAACCCATCACAAGCGCGAGCAACAATGAGAGAATACGGCGAGGCATCTGTCCACCGCCTTTTTTCGTTTGTTTCTGTTGCATACAATACTCCTTTTCTTCTCAATTCCTCAAACCGTTAAAAGCTAAAAACTATTTTCCCCCCTTTCGCCCTTCCAAAATGATCTAATCATATCTATTATAATAAGAGACATTTACCCATTCAATAAGAAAGTACCGTCTTGGAAAAGTTCGTGGAAAACCTCTAATTTGAGAACTTTCATCTTAGTTAAAAAGGCTACACATTCTTTATGATCTATTGAAGATCTATGTTTAAAAAATCGGGATCACCTTTACAGCGATCCCGATTCCTTTATGAATTCCCTTCGATCTCTTGGCGTTTTTCTCCTGCCTCCTGAAGCTTTTGTGATGCCGTCAGCAAAAGCTGGGTTCCCTCGGCAAGCTTCTGGGAGTTCCCAGAAGGATTCCCGCCGGTGAAGTAGACCTGTAACTCCTCCTGTATCATCTCCAAACCCTGCAGGGCATGATCTGACGATTCATCAAGTAACTGCTGCACCTGACGGTATTTTTCCGGCGCCTCTAAATCTCCAAGCTTGCGAAATGTTTCGTTCATCTGATCCAGCAATCCCTCTACCTTTTCTAAGGATGTACTGTCGTTGGGGTCAAGCGTGGGAAGCTGTTGGCTAAAATCGATAAATACTTCACCAATCTCAGATGAGATAGTGTCTAACTCTTCGCTATATTGTTCCTCTGCGCTTTTCCCACCGCTGCAGCCCACCATGGCCAGCAGCATGGCCATAGCTAAAAACAGCGCAAGCACTCTTTTTATCTTTAAATATCCTTTCATAAGCCCCGCCTCACTTTTTTCTGCTATTATATCATGGCCCTCCCTTCTTGGAAAGATACTTTGATGATGGAACTTTTGACTCAAATTGATTTTTCCAAATCTCGCTTTAACCGCTTGATGATCTTTTTTTCGAGCCGTGAAATATAGGACTGAGAGATTCCGATCATATCCGCCACTTCTTTTTGTGTATGTTCGTTTCCGTTAATTAGTCCAAAACGCAGCTGCATAATGGTCCGCTCCCTTTCTCCCAACCGGTTGACAGCTTCCAGCAGCAGGTTTTTCTCCACATCGTGCTCGATACCAATATTCACGCTGTCGCTTTCTGTTCCTAACACATCGGATAGCAGCAGTTCATTACCGTCCCAGTCAATATTCAGCGGCTCATCAATAGATACTTCATTCTTGGAGGATTGGCTTTTGCGGAGGAACATCAGGATTTCGTTTTCAATGCAGCGGGACGCATAAGTTGCAAGTTTGATATTCCGTTTGGGGCAAAAGGTATTGACCGCCTTAATCAGCCCTATTGTCCCGATGGAAATCAAATCCTCTACGCCAATACCTGTGGATTCAAATTTCCTGGCGATATAAACCACCAAACGCAGATTATGCACAATCAGCGTCTGTTTCGCATCCTCCTCATCATTCTCCAAGCGCTGGAAAACCTGCGCTTCCTCCTCCCGGCTTAAAGGGGGAGGAAGCGTTTCTGGTCCATTGATATAAAAAATATGGTTGCCAAGACGGATTTTCACCATATACTTTTTAAGCCATCTGACAATCTGACATAATGCTCCCCTGTATTTTGTATTCATGCCGCTTCTCTCCTCTTTTCTTCCGTATAGAATCTTAATTTCAATGAAACACTGTATCGCGGCCCAATAAAAGGTCGTAGTTGCCACCGCCCACCTGTTTCTCTGTGATGCCAATGAGAATATCCTCCACTTCCCTTTCTCGGCCGCCCTCAAAAAACACAAAGTGATCTGGCCGGAATGCGACCAATAGCCCACTTCCGCTTACGGTTTGAAAAGGGATGACTCGTGCAGGACTCTTTGTCTCCACCAGAAGAGATCCATTTTTTCCTGGACTTCCCTGTACCCTTTCATAGTAATCCATAATTGCCGCCGGCAATATAGGGAGTATTTTTTCTATGGAGCAAACCGCTACCGGCGTTCCTAAGAAGGGATCCCGCAGCGTATTTCCCGTATCCAAATATCCTTTTAGCTTGACGGCTTTTCCATCAATTTCGACCCGCACTTCATATATGCGGTTTGAAATTGGATGCACTCGAAAGATACGGTGAAACAGGCTCAGCAGGAGATAAGCTGTCAGACTGAGCACTACCAATGTCACAGCGGAAATATCAAAGTAGACAATACCATTGGCAATATAGAAAGATGACGGCGCCATGAACATCCAAAGGGCAAACATAACCCCTGCAAATCCCATGCTCACGGCGAAAAAACAAAATACTGTTTTTCCATAAATTTTATAGGATTTCCGAGGAAATGCCACGGCCACGATCACAAAAGCGGAAACAATTCGTGTTAGCATTTCCCAACAAAAGCCAATGGGTGGTAGTAATATCAAAAGGGAAGTAAGGGAGCCTAGGGCGGCGGCTAAAAAAAGCCGCCTTCTCCCGCTAAAACGGGCGCTTAATTTGGCCGTTGCCAAAAGGAGCAGATAATTGATGAGCAGATTGGTACATATCAGGACGTCCAAATAAATTACCTGGGTCTCCATCCCATCACCTTCTTCCCTCTTAACAGTCATTATCTCACCCTCATAGCATGGAATTATCTTCCATATTTCTTATTATAGTGCGGGGACAACCTGAGGACATGTCACATCCAGGAAGAATTTCTTGTCGGATGTCGGGTATTTATCCATTTTTATGCCTGGTCAAAAATATGCGCGCTTTCCCGCACCAAAAAAAGACATGCATCATAGGATAAGTTAGCCGTTGAAGGCGGCTGTCGAATCACAATGAAATGAGGAAACCTTTTATGTGTTGCAATAATAATCGATGCTGTGGCTGCGGTTGCGGCTGGAACACCTGGAGCGGATGCTCCTGCGCTAACGCAAACACTTCCAATACTGCCAATTCCACCAACTGGAATTGTGGCTGCGGCTGGAACAGTGCCAATGCAGCCTCCAGCTGTGGATGCGATTCCATCTGGTCTGACACAAGCTGGAACTGCAATAACTGCTTGTAAGCTATTCTTCCTTTTCTGCCCCATAACAGAAAGTTGCCTGCCAAAAGTAGATAAACCATTAACTCCTATATCATGTAAAAAACGGGCTGTCAGCATAATGCCGACAGCCCGTTTTTTTGATAAATTCACCAATTATTCTGTACGATCTCACAGATTTACGGTTTACAAAGATAAAGAAGTCTTTCCCTACACCTGGTTCAGTGCATGGAGATAAGCTTTGATTACTGCCTCAATGGCATCGACACCGTCGCTTTCCCCCATATACATCCTGCCGCCGTGGCGTACCCGAACCTGAGCCTTTCCACCAAATTGCTCAGGCCTTGCGGTGACATCAAAATGGTAGGAGTCCATATGGGCGTCTAATTTCACAATCTTGTCAATGGCTCTTATAATTGCTTCTATTGCATGTTCCGCCCGTCCTACATATTCCTTTTCAACTCCGTCTACATACAGCCGTACTACCGCTGTGGCCGGCACGATATTTCCATCATTGACAATAAAACTATGCAACACATATTTTTCTCTGTCCATTTTAGCCTCCTCTCCCCGGAGCTGCCCCCAGTACAGTGAATTTGAATGGACTTAATACAGAGTGTATCCTATTTGCTAGGCACTGTCAATTTTTTATACACGGAATTTAGGATAACTTTACAAAATCATACTGTGTTATATGATCATCGTGTTGACATCTTCTAAGGAGCGCTATAGACTTAGTTTTGTAGAAAAAAAACAGGAGGGATTTTGTGCAAATCAGTCGAAAATGGCGACAAGTCGTCCAACTCTTTCTCACCTTTTTTAAAATTGGCGCCTTCACTTTTGGAGGCGGATATGCTATGATTGCGCTAATGGAGCGAGAAGTGGTAGACAAACGCCACTGGATCACTGAAGAGGATGTCATGGATATCATCACCATTGCCGAGTCTACCCCCGGTGTTATTGCTGTAAATTCGGCCACCTTTATCGGCTATAAAACGGCCGGATTCTGGGGCGCTTTTTTCGCCACGCTGGGGGTAGTTATTCCCTCCTTTACGGTGATCTTTATCATTTCCTTATTCTTTCTGGAGTTTAAAAGCTTAAAAATCGTCTCTTATGCGTTTGAAGGCATTCGCGCGGGAATCGTCGTGCTTATTGTAAGCGCAGCCATAAAACTGGCAAAGTTTTGTCCTCGGGATGTGATTAGTTTTGTCCTTCTAGGCGCCACCTTCATCGCTTCCGCCTTTTTTAACGTGAATTCCATTTACATTCTCCTCACCGGTATGGTTTGCGGCATTGTGTATCAAGTTATCAAGGTAAAAAATACGCCGGTCAAAAAGGGAGGGGACATGTAAGATGATTCTTCTTCAGCTTTTTTTCACCTTTTTTAAGATTGGGCTTTTTACCATCGGCGGCGGATATGCTATGATCCCCCTTATCCAGGCGGATGTTGTAGGCAATGGATGGATGGAACTCGAACAATTCATCGATTTCATCGCGGTTTCCGAATCTACCCCAGGGCCTTTTGCCGTCAATATTGCCACCTTCGTTGGTTCTGAAATGGGCGGGATAGTAGGGGCAACTTTTGCTACTGTCGGTGTGGTCCTTCCTTCATTTCTCATTATTTTATTCATCGCACGATATTTTATGAACTTTCAGAAGAATTTCTATGTTCGTTCCGCTTTGCAGGGATTGCGTCCAGTTATTGTTGGTTTGGTCTCTTCTGCCGCCTTCACTATTGGTATTGCCAACTTTCTTCCCGACCTTTCCAGCTTCTCCGCAGCCTTTTCTCATATCAATTATCGTGGACTGATTATTTTTGCGGTAATCTTACTGATCCATCTTAAATTTAAAACTCACCCCATCTGGCTTATTGTTATTTCTGCAGTCTTAGGCATTCTCTTTTTCGGCGTGCCGGAAATGCTGGGATGGGGGATCCCTTAAGGAGGAAATGTCTATGACAAAAAAGCAGCGGGCTCTCGCTGTCATTGAGCGCTTGAAGGAAAAATATCCCGACGCTATCTGTTCTCTCACTTATCGAAAGGATTACGAACTGCTGATTGCCACACGGCTTTCTGCTCAGTGTACCGACGCCCGAGTCAATATTGTAACCCAGGATCTATTCGCCCAATTCCCCACGGTGGAATCCTTCGCCCAGGCGGATCTCACTCAGGTTGAAGAAATTGTTAAGCCTTGTGGACTTTATAAAACGAAGGCCAAATCCATTGTAGAAATGTGCAAAATTTTACTGGAACGCTTTGACGGAAAGGTACCCGACAACATGGAGGATTTGCTTACGCTACCGGGCGTGGGAAGAAAAACCGCCAATCTGATTTTAGGAGATATTTTTCATAAGCCGGCCATCGTCTGCGATACCCACTGTATCCGGATTACCAACCTTTTAGGCTTGACCGACACCAAAGACCCCGCCAAATGCGAAGAGCAGCTGCGAAAAATTCTCCCTCCCGAAGAATCCAGCGACCTTTGCCATCGCTTTGTTCTCTTTGGAAGAGAACGCTGCAAAGCCAGGAAGCCTGATTGCGGCAGCTGTGAGCTTAAAGATATCTGCAAACATGGTAGTTCTGAGAAAACTGAAAGAAAATAGTCAATAAAAATCTCTGCCATTAGGCAGCATCCTATTAAAAGCAAAATGTATTTCGATGAGAACCGGTGTGACCTGACACACCGGTTCTCATTTGCTCAAAGCCTTTCTTCCAATTTTCAAAGAGATGCGGATTTGTCCTGTCTACCCATTTAATTTCGCTTAACTAGTCGTTAGAGGTGCTGAGTGACTACGGACATTCGTATACAATATGATGTAAAAATTATAAACACACAATAATTTGGGCGAGAAATATTTTCCTAAAAGGCAATGATGGGATGAACATTATCCATCCGGGAAGAAGCGAAAAATTGGCGCGTTTCTGAACGAAGCATCAACCAATATCACTCCATCTGCCACTGCCGGAGGAAATGCCGGAGGTTGAGAGCTTTCTGCCGCTGCTGCCGCCGGGGCTTCGGGCCTTTGCGCTGTATGTACAGGCCCATTATCTCTATTTGAAAGAGGAATATACCCGCAGCGCTGGCATTGTGGCCGCCGCCCTTGCTCTGGCTGTGCCTGTACCATTTGTTTCCCCGGACGGTCAAGCTGTCGTGCCGTTTCCAGCGGTATTCATTTCCGGCGCGGGTAAGCTGCTCGCCCTGTGATTGCAGGAAAGAAACAAGGTCGGCTTGGTTCGCCCGGTCTATCTGTTCTTGGGTGTAGTACATGGTTGATACCTCACTTTCTGTGGTTGAACTGTTCATAGTTTTGAAGTACAATAAAATTAAAGAATAAAGAAAAGAGGTGGCAGCATGAAATCAACTAAAGTGATGTTGTCCGCAGTCATGTTAATGCTATTAGGTATTTTTGTCGCTCTCGTAGATATGGGCAGAAATACATGGCTGGGCGGAGCTTCTCTAATCCTCGTGTTATTGGCAATTATTGTTTTTGTCATCGGCTTTTTTACAAAGAAATAAATTGATTTTATAGGACGGACAAGCCGGACAGCTTGCCTGTCCTTTTCCTTATCGCTCCTGTTCGTGCCGCTTGGCGCGGGTCTGCTCCGGCTGGTCGGCTTTCAGCGCAATATCAACGCACTTGCGGATATTGTGCAGCTCGGCAACCTCGGCGCGGGTTTCTTTCAGCTTGGTATATTCCGCTGTCCTCTGTCCGCTGAGGGTGGCATACTCTTTTTCCCATTCAGAAATAGGCAAGGGGGGGCTTTGTCCCTTTCGGCAGATTTGCATGGAGATAGCGGCTCGCTGCGTTCCATAGGGTAAGCTCGGCGCGGTGGGCTTCCTCGTACTTGTCGCGCTTATTCGTCCAGCCGTTTTTCAGCTTTTTCAGCTCGTCGTGAATGGGCTTGTACTCGGTGTAGTTCTTCCCGTATTCAATCAGCTTTTGCAATTCTTTCATGCGCTTCTCGGCGGTTTTCATGCCCTCCCGGATAGTGTCGGCCTGTTCGCTGACAGAGGAAAGGGCTGCGTCCAGCTCCGCAAGGGTGGAAATGCCATGCTCGGAAAGATAGCCTACCGCCTTTGCAACGGCTTTCAGTTCATCGGCTGCGTGCTGCCTTTGCCAACTCTGCGAATACTTCCGGCTCTTTTCTTTCTGAACGCTCAAATACTTCATCAGCAGATTTGCAAGGCCGGGGGATTGCGGGGGCTGCTCCGGGGCAGTTTCCCGCGCCTTGAACAGCTCGCCAATCCATTCTTTGAGCTTCCCAATCTGCGCCCGGATTTCCGTGAGCGTTCTGGACGGTTGGATTCTCGACGAAGATACATGGGATATGGATTGGGATGAGATGGCGGCAAGCGCTTCCCAGATCGAGGGCTCGCCCTTTGGGGAGGAAACGGTAATCGCGAGAGCGCTCACCGAAGGCAAGCTGTATTTCGGCGCAACCGATTCCGCCGCCAATCCAGGCGACCCCACCGACCCGGATCAACCCATCGGTCCAGCTGATCCGACCGGTCCATCAGGTTCAACTGATCCGATAGACTCCGATGAACAAAACGGCAACGGAGATAAAGGCAAGGATAATCCGCTAACCAGCGATGGCAGCAATATGGTCTTGTTGCTTTCCCTGCTGCTCGCATCGGGAACAGTTGTGGCCGCCGTTACAGTATACGGTCGTAGGCCCAAAAGAGAACAATAAAAGGTGAGAATATCCGGTGTTTTTCTTACCGGGCTGATCTGCTGACAGGAGCAAAGCCTTGTTGAGAAGCAAGGATTATTCGTATTTAAAAAATACCATCATTGCTTTAAATTGCCATGATGGTATTTTTTATAGTCTAAAAAGAGCATCAATAAATGATGGGGGAAATCACAGTATAAATTCCTATAAAGGAGAAAATAGGTACGACTCAATGAGACATAGCCTAACCCCCTTTTTGAGTTGAAGCGTTTATTCCTTTTTATAAAAAGGAAATGGGTACCACAGGAGTGGTACCCATAACTGCGATAAAATTACCTATAACGGATTTTCGCAGGTAGACAGCGGCATTATAACTGCTATATGCCGCATCTTCTGCTGATAGAACAAAAAACGTCTGCGTGGACGGCAAATAGCTCTGATTAAGGCTGTAGCATCGTCCCACAGATACTCCCCCTTCGTCCTCGGAGGGCGCGCAGTGGCCAAATGTCATATCACCGCCTGTTTTACACAAGATGAGTAAGCGCACTCTTTGGAAAACAGAAGCGTCCCGGTTGAAGTAGAGGATTTTTTATTTACTTATCAAGTTTGTCATAGGCTTTTTGGCGAAACTTTTCTGTTTTGACAATAAAGCGTTTATGTTGGCCTTCACCAATCATCCCTTTTTCATCATAGGCTTTCACAATAAAGGTGATTTCCCTGCCATCTACTCCAGCTATTTCCGCCTCGGCCCGTACCGTCATTCCTACCGGGGTAGCGGCCACATGGCTGACGTTGACAAGAGTTCCCACTGTTGTCATCCCCTCCTCCAAAAACTGTTTGCAGCAGGCCGCAGCAGCTTCTTCAATGAGGGCAATCATCATCGGCGTGGCGAACACATCAATTTCACCGCTTCCCACCGTTTTTGCGGTATTTTCTTGAGTTACCTTTGTCTCTTTGCTAAGTTTTGCTCCAATTAAAATTTCCATCACTGTCTACCTCCATCACTTTTACCAATTTATGATAAACTTTTTTGTCAGTTTTGTAAAGAGGGAATCTTACTTTTTACAGATCGGGTGATGGAGAAAATAAATTGATCCTCTTGGTAGGTACAGTGAATATGATCCCCTGAAGAAAATTCGCCCAGAAGCATTTTCTCAGCCAAAGTATCCTCAATCTCACTTTGAATCAACCGACGGAGAGGACGGGCTCCATAGGTAATATCATATCCCTGATGGGCAATATGTTCCACCACCTCTTTGGAAAAAGAAATAGAAACCCCGATATCTTCCATCCTTTTTTGCAGTTTCGATAACATGAGACAGGTAATCTTCCGCACATCATCTTCCTTTAGCCTTGAAAAAACGACGATCTCGTCGATCCGGTTGACAAGCTCCGGTTTAAAAAGACGTTTTAACTCCTTCATCATATCGGATTTCATCGTTTTTTCATCTCCGGAGAACGGAACAAAACCTACATTACTTCCCTGTGCTAAAGCCTGAGCTCCCAAATTAGAGGTCATAATGATGACGGTATTTTTAAAATTCACCTTCCGCCCCTGGGAATCGGTAAGAACTCCATCCTCTAAAATCTGTAGCAAAAGGTTAAAAACATCTGGATGAGCTTTTTCAATCTCATCAAAGAGTACAACACAATAAGGCCTGCGGCGCACCTTTTCGGTGAGTTGACCCCCTTCATCATACCCCACATATCCGGGAGGAGAACCGATGAGCTTGGATACAGCATGTTTTTCCATAAACTCAGACATATCCAGCCGAATCATCGAATTTTCGTCTAAAAAAAGACTTTCCGCCAATGCCTTGCTCAGTTCCGTTTTTCCCACACCGGTTGGGCCCAGAAAGAGAAAGGAGCCTACCGGTCTCCCCGGATCAGAAATTCCTACCCGTCCACGGCGGATGGCCCGGGAAACTGCGCTGACCGCCTCTTCCTGCCCCACGACACGGTGATGCAGCTCTTCTTCTAATTGAAGAAGCCTTTCACTCTGTCTTGAAGTCAAGCGGCTTACGTCAATTCCTGTGTCGGCGGAAACAATTTCCGCAATATCTTCTGCTGTCACCTGGCCGGTAAAACAGCGATGTATTTTTTCCGGTACGTTATTCTTTTTTTCAATTCTTTCCTTCAGTGACAGTTCGCTATCCCTGATTTTAGCCGCCATCTCAAAGTCCTGGTCGTTGATGGCCTTTTCCTTTTGTTCTCTCAGCAGGCTGAGCTCCTCATCCAAATGATTGACAGGGGCAGAAAATTCTCGCAACTTAACCCGGGAAGCTGCTTCGTCCATCAGGTCAATGGCCTTATCCGGCAAAAAGCGGTCACTGAGATACCTGGCAGAAAGACATACTGCCGCATGAATGGCTTCATCAAGAATTTTAAGTCTATAATGCGCTTCATACCGTTCTCGTATTCCCCTGAGAATTTCCTCTGCATCCGAAAGGGAGGGTTCTGCAATGACCACACTTTGGAAGCGGCGTTCCAAGGCGCTATCCTTTTCAATATACCGCCGATATTCTTCCGTAGTCGTAGCACCGATGACCTGGATCTCCCCACGGGCTAACTGGGGCTTCAAGATATTCGCTGCATCCACAGCACCCTCCGCTGCCCCTGCCCCCACAATGGTATGCACCTCATCGATAAAGATAATAACATTGCGGGCGGACACCACCTCTTCCAGCACCTTCTTAATTCTTTCCTCGAATTCTCCTCGATATTTGGTGCCTGCCACCATGGAGCTAAGATCCATAGACAACACCCGCTTTCCCCGCAGAGAATCAGGTACCATATTTGTCACGATTTTTTGTGCCAGCCCTTCCACTACAGCCGTCTTTCCGACCCCTGGTTCTCCAATAAGGCATGGATTGTTTTTGGTGCGGCGAGAAAGGATCTGGATAACGCGCTCAATCTCCTTCTGTCTGCCAATCACCGGATCCAGCTGGTTTTCCCTGGCCTTCTGGGTCAGATCCTTACAGAATTTGTCTAAATTAGGAGTACGGCATTCTCCGGTTCGAACGGCCTGCCCATAGGCTTTGGAGATCGGCTGTTTACCGGTGGAAGAACCCTCGATCCCCATTACTTCAAACAGTTGGGCGCATATGAAGTCACAGTTTATCCCCAATTCTCTGAGAAATCGAACGGCATAGCTATCGTTTTCCTTGAGAATGGCCATTAAGATATGCTCTGTCCCCACCATGCTGTGACCCATCAGCTTTGCTTCTATAAGGGATAGTTCCAGGATACGCTTACAGCGAGGGGTTAAATCGTTGGGGGAGAGCACTGATTTAATCCCCCGTCCTACTGTGAGAATTAACTTTTTCTTGATTTCTTCTAAGGTAATCCCTTTTTTTGATAATATCTGATAGGCTACGCCGCTTCCCTCTTCCAACAATCCCACCAGCAGATGTTCGCTGCCAATATAGGTGTGTCCTAAGTTTTCTGCTTCAGTAATGGCAAAATTAATCGCATTGTTGGCCTTCTGGGTAAAGCCATTGAATTTAAACATGTTTTTCCTCCGCTCTTTGGTCGTAAGGCGCATGCATTCTCCTGCGTCCCCTTCTATTCTATGTCATTATCTTGTGCTGTTTGAAAAATAAATATGCCATTGATATCTAGGGACATTCTTATAAACATGTAACATCTTTTAGCCCAAGCACATAGGATACCATGAAAACTTTTTAAGGAGGCAACTCTTATGTGTAACTGTAATTCCGGTTGTGGCAGCTGTTCTTGGATTATTATACTTATCCTGATTCTGTGCTGCTGTGGTGGTTGCGGTAACAACTGTGGTTGCAATAACAACTGCGGGTGCTGCAACTAACCCTGCTGGTTTCCTCTTGTGATAAAAGAACAGGGGACGCCGTTTATAACGGCGCCCCCTGTTCTTTTGGTGCGCATGAAAATTCGCCGCTTTATCGCAGCTATCTTTTGAATGCCGGTGCGGACGATTAATACATACCGCCCTGAGCGCCTGCCGGCATGGCCGGTGCGGGATTCTCTTCCTTCTTGTCAGCGACAAGGGATTCGGTGGTCAGCACCATAGAGGCTACAGAAGCTGCATTCTCCAGAGCGCTTCTGGTTACCTTGGTGGGATCCACGATACCTGCATCCATCATATCCACATATTTCTCATTGTAAGCATCGAAGCCATAGCCGACCTTCCGTGCCCGGCGGATCTTATCGATGATAACGGAACCTTCCAGGCCTGCGTTCTCAGCAATCTGGCGGATAGGAGCCTCCAAAGCTTTCAGAACAATGCGAACACCGGTCTTTTCATCGCCGTCGCAGGACGGAATGATCTTCTCAACTGCTGGTATTGCATTGATCAGAGCGACACCGCCGCCGGCTACAATGCCTTCCTCTACTGCTGCTTTGGTTGCAGAGAGAGCATCCTCAATGCGCAGTTTCTTCTCTTTCATCTCGATCTCGGTAGCTGCACCAACTTTGATAACAGCAACGCCGCCAGCCAATTTTGCCAGTCTCTCCTGGAGCTTCTCGCGGTCAAATTCGCTGGTAGAAGTCTCAAGCTGTGCTTTGATCTGGCCAACTCTTGCCTTGATCTCATCAGGATTGCCGGCGCCGCCTACGATAATCGTGTTCTCTTTCTGCACCTTGACCTGACGTGCGCGGCCCAGCTGCTGCATGGTGGTATCTTTCAGATCCAGACCCAGCTCATCGCAGATAACAGTACCGCCGGTCAGGATGGCGATATCCTGCAGCATATCTTTTCTTCTGTCGCCAAAGCCCGGAGCCTTAACAGCGACGCAGGTAAAGGTTCCTCTCAGTTTGTTGACAACCAGGGTGGTCAAAGCTTCGCCCTCTACATCCTCAGCAATGATGAGGAGTTTCTTGCCAGCCTGTACAATCTGCTCCAGCAGAGGCAGCAGATCCTGGATAGCGGAAATCTTCTTATCAGTGATCAGGATGTAAGCGTCGTCCAGGACAGCTTCCATCTTATCGGTATCGGTGACCATGTAAGGAGCAATATAGCCCCGGTCAAACTGCATGCCCTCTACAACCTCGCTGTAGGTCTCAGCGGTTCTGGACTCTTCGACAGTGATAACGCCTTCTGCGGTTACTTTCTCCATAGCCTCGGCAATCAGATTACCGATGGTCTCATCACCAGAGGAAACAGAAGCAACTCTTGCAATATCCGCGGAGCCTGCCACCTGTTTAGAGTTGTTCTCCACCTCGGCGACAGCGGCCTTGACAGCCTTCTGGATGCCCTTCTTAACAACCATGGGGTTTGCGCCGGCTGCCACGTTCTTCATGCCCTCATTAACCAGAGCCTGTGCCAGCAGTGTAGCGGTTGTGGTACCATCACCTGCTGCATCGTTGGTCTTGGTAGCAACCTCTTTGACCAACTGTGCGCCCATATTCTCAAACGGATCATCCAGGTCGATCTCCTTAGCGATGGTAACACCGTCGTTGGTGATCAGGGGAGAACCGAATTTTTTATCAAGAACTACATTTCTGCCCTTGGGGCCCATGGTAATTTTTACTGTATTTGCCAGTTGATCAATACCAGACTGGAGAGACTTTCTTGCCTCTTCGCCATATGCAATGATTTTAGCCATAATGAAAACCTCCAATAATACTTCTATTTAGAAATTCCTTATTCAACAATTGCCAGGATATCGGACTGACGCAGGATAATGTATTCCTGTCCGTCGATCTTCACATTGGTGCCTGCATACTGGCTCATCAGAACCTTCTGGCCTTCTTTGAGGTACATTTTAACCTCTTTGCCATCTACCATACCGCCCGGTCCAACGGAGATAACTTCCGCGATCTGGGGTTTCTCTTTGGCGTTACCGGCCAGGATGATCCCGCTCTTGGTTGTTTCCTCTGCTTCCACCATTTTAATCACGACTCTGTCCGCGAGAGGTTTGATTGTCATTTGTAGTTCCTCCTTGTATGATATGATTGTATCAACATATTATTAGCACTCTTTATTCCCGAGTGCTAAGTTATATTTTAGCTATTTTTTCATAAAAATCAAGACCTTTTTGGATTATTTTCACTTTATTATAAAATTTAACAAATCGTTCAATATTAGTATGGTTTTCCCTCCCTTGCCATATTCATGAAGGGCATTTCTCCAGGGAAACTACCTGATAAACTGCCTTATGGCGTAGAGAAGCCAAATGTGCAGCGGGTAGAAAAGGTAGAAAAACCAACGGGTGACTGTGCTGTCCTTTCCTCTCTTCCCGTTATAAAAGAGAATAGGAATGATCGCGAATATCATTATCCACTGGGGATTGACCTGCCAATAATACTCTGCCGGCATCAGCGGCAAAATGGCGGAAGATACAAGACAGGCAATCAGGTAGCCCAGCGTCAATCTTCCTCTGTGTCCATGGAAGCAATAAAACGCCAAGCTACAAGCGATGCCAATAAGCCCGGCTTCGGTCAGCAAAGTAAAGAGCATCGACGCCACAACACAGAGAAAGCTGACGAAGCGGTGTTTGCCCTTAATAAAACTATCCACGAAGATGACAACCAACAGGCATCCGGCAAGTCCCAGAAAGATGTTATTGGTGATCTCCGGCCCATTGTGGAAAAGGTGTTTCATCCCCTCGTTTCCCAGCTGCATAAGAACACCGCAGCCAAACAGGCGGAGAAAATACTTGCCCACATTCCTAGTGTGGAAAAAGGCTTCAACCATGAGGAAAAAGAATACCGGTGCGCTCAGCCGTCCGATATAGCGCATCCAAAAGGGCATTCCCGGTATAAACGCACCGATGTGGTCAATAACCATGCAGAAAAGGGCAAACATTTTGAGCCCCCATCCGCTGATAAGTCCTTTTTGCTTTGCCATCTATTCGTCCTCCCCATTGCTCAGCAGTTCCCGCAGCATCCGCTGTGGATTTTGCAAAAATTCTTTGGTGATAAAATAATGTTCTGTCTCCTGATAGGGGGTTAAGGTGATACCATTCTCTCCCAGTACATAAATCTGGGCGTCCGGATACGCCATGAGGATGGGAGAATGGGTGGCGATGACCAGCTGGGATTCTTCCCGGACCAGTTCCCCCATCCGGGAGAGCAGGCTCAGCTGCCGTGCCGGGGATAGAGCCGCCTCCGGCTCGTCCAATAGATACAATCCCTTACCCCAAAATCGATGTAGTATCAGGGAGAGAAAGCTTTCTCCATGGGACTGGCAGTGAAGGGATTTTCCCCCGTAGGAATCATATAAAGAAACAGGGCTCACGTCGTTGAGACGTTCCACTTCGGTGGCCACATTATAAAAGCTCTCTGCCCTCAAGAAAAATCCATCTCTGGGGCGTATTGGTCCCTTGACAATTCGCAGCGCCTTGTAAAGGCTGGAATGGGTGGCGGCCGAGGAAAAATGAAAGTTTTTGGAGCCTCCTTCTGGATTAAAGCCATAGGCCACGGCAATCGCTTCCAACAAGGTAGATTTTCCGCTGCCGTTTTCTCCCACGAAAAAGGTAACTGGGCTTGTAAACTCCAATTCCCCCAACTGTTCTATAGCCGGAATCTGGAAGAGATAGTCTTCACAGAGTTCTGCCGCGTTTTCTTTGAGAGTAACCGATCGAATATACATAGTCCTTCCCCCTGCCCTCTAGTATAGCACAAGATACACAGCAAAACACCCGGCAATCAAGATTGCCGGGTGTTGCATAGGAACGATTTTGTCTTGGCTAAAATCCCCGAGAACTGCCGCCGCCGCCAAAGCTGCCGCCTCCTCCGGAAAAACCGCCGCCGGAGAATCCTCCTCCACCACCAAAACCGCCGCCGCCAAAGAAGCTGTCGTTGTGGTGATGTCCGCGATGGTATGGCATGAACAAAAAGCCTCCGCCACCGCGACCGCCACGGCCGCCGCGACCACCGCGGACAATGGCGGAAATGGCGATAATACCAAAGATGACAAGGAAAGGAATAAAAGCAGTAAAGAGATTTCCGATGTCATTATCCTCCTCTACAACCTCTTCGGCAGAGGGGAGCTCATCTCCTACCTCTATGCCATATTCGTCATAGACAAGGCTCAACACCGCTTTGTAGCCCTCTAGCATTCCGGTGGAATAATCCCCGTCTCGGTAATAAGGCAGCATATATTTATCCTGGATCTGCCCGGTACGCAGGTCGGTGAGCGCGCCCTCCAGCCCATAGCCTACCTCGATACGGCTTTCCCGTTCTTCCAGTGCCAGGAGAAGCAGAACGCCGGAGTCATCCTCTTCATCGCCAATCCCCCAGCTTTCTGCCAGGGTATAGGAGAAGCTTTCCAGATCCATGCCATCCATAGAAGGGACGGTGACCACCACCGCCTGGGCCTTGGTCTGCTCAAACAGGCTGACCCCCAACTGATAGATGGCATCCTCATCCTCTTCATCCAGCACATCGGCAAAGTCGTTGACAAAAAAGCGGGAAGTGGGCTGCAAATCTTCCGGGGCTGCACCCATCAGTAGGATGCAGATAATGCCCAGCGCTGCAATCAAACGCAGCTTTTTCATAAATGAGTCCTCCGCTTCTCGAAATATTTCTCTTTTCTAGTTATGCGCCAAAGTCCACAGAAGGCACCTGTTCCGCTCCCTCAGAGGCCTCAAAGTATTCGGTCTGTTCAAAGCCGAACATAGAGCCGATGATGGATGTGGGGAACCGCTTCAGGCTGGTGTTATATTCCTGGGCTGCCTCGTTGTATTTGGTCCGGGCTACCTTGATTCTGTTTTCGGTTCCCTCCAGCTGATCCTGGAGGGCAATAAAGTTTTCATTGGATTTAAGCTCCGGATAGTTTTCCACCACCATCAACAATCTAGATAGGGCAGAACTCAACTCAGAATCCGCCTGAGCGCTTTCTTGGAGGTTGGTTGCCCCTGCCAGCTTGCTTCTGGCATCGGCAATCTCGGTAAAAATTTCTTCCTCCTGGCTGGCATATCCTTTGACCGTTTCTACCAGATTTGGGATCAGATCCGATCTTCTCTGCAGATCCGCTTGGATATCGCTGGCGTATTTCTGTACATTCTCCTGCTTGCTGACAAGGGAATTGTAGGTGCCAATGCCCCAGCCCAAAACAGAGACAATGAGCAGCACCAAAACGCCGACAATCGATAAGACCACTATGGTTGATTTTTTCATGATTTTCCTCCAAATCAGTTTCGGTTTGTTTCTTCACCTATCATCTTCATTGCCCTGCAGGGTGTTCCGATGTGGTATGGATATATCATATCCGAAGTTCGAAAATTTAACAATGTCAAAAAAACGCCGGTTTCCCCCGTTTTTGCCCGGTTTACCCTGTTTGGGCCCAAGAGGCAACCGGCTCGTATCCGGGGAAGCTACAGTTCATTCGGCCCCGTTCTATTTAAAATACATATAAAGCTGACATTTGAGCATACCGTTATATAATTTGCGCCGTTTGTCCGCCTTCCGTCCAAAAATCCGTTCAAAATCCTCATCTGGGCTGATGATATAGTATTTCAGATATTTTCTATGCTCAAATACTTTTCCCATGGTATGATAGATTTCCCTGGCTTCTTTGACTTCCAGCATCCGCTCTCCATAGGGAGGATTACAATAGATGACCGCACTCTCCAGATCGGTGGCAAAGCTCCTGATATCTCGTTTTTCCACCCGAATTCTCGGCGATACGCCTGCTTTCTTCGCATTATCCATGGTCAGTTCCACCGCAGCATCATCAATATCATAGCCAAATCCGTGAAATCCAGCCTGCTTATCGATAGCGGAAAGCGCTTCCTGCCGCGCTTCTTTCCAAACACTCTGGGGAACAACACCCCATCTTTCACAGTCGAAGCGGCGGTTGATCCCTGGAGCAATATTCATAGCAACCAGTGCGGCCTCTATCAAAAAGGTACCGGATCCGCAAAAGGGATCGATGACGTTGGCATCTTTCCGCAGCCGTGAAAGCTGGACAATCCCCGCTGCCAGTGTCTCCTTGATGGGCGCCAGGTTGGAATTTCTGCGATAGCCCCTCTTATGCAGCCCAGGGCCCGAGGTATCCAACATGACGGTAACCATATCTTTCATAATGGAAAACTGAATCTGGTGAAGGGCCCCGGTTTCCTCAAACCAGGACTGATGATAGACCTGGGATAACCGGGTGACAACCGCCTTCTTGATGATGGACTGGCAATCGGGGACGCTGTGAAGCTTGGAATTGAGCGACCATCCCTTGACTGGAAAGGCGTCCTTTTTCCCGATGAAATTCTCCCATTGAATGGCCTTTACTCCCTGGAATAAGTCCTCAAAGCTGTGAGCCGAAAAGGTTCCTAAAATAATCTGGACCCGTTCTGCCGTACGCAGTTGGATATTGGCCCGGGCCAAATCTGTAAAATCCCCGTCAAAGGCAACTCTGCCATCGGTGACTGCAACATTCTCAAATCCAAGTCGTCGCGCCTCGTCTCCTAAGACCCCTTCTAACCCAAACATGCAGGGGCAGGATAATTTCATCTTCATTGTATGACTCCATTTCTCTTTTTGACTTTTTGGGCGGGTATAAATGCCATCCGCCATCTTTTAAATTCGAATAATTTTATTATAACCGATGACAAAGGCAGCTGCAATTCATTTTAAGACGAAAAGGGCCAGCCGTGTTCGGCTGGCCCTTGTGCTTTCATATCGTGATTTTCTTAAAGATTATTCTTCAATTTCAGGTTCAATAAGCCCATAATCTCCGTTCTTCCGTTTATAGACAACACAAATGTCGTTGGTTTCTGCCTGGCGGAACATAAAAAATTCATGCTCCAGCAGATTCATCTGCAAAATTGCCTCATCCACACTCATCGGCTTAATGGCAAAGCGCTTTGTCTTGACTACCCGGTACTCTTCCGGCTCTACAGCGTCCTGATACTCCGGTGCAAAAGCATTGACACGCAGCCGTTTTTCCAGACGGGTCTTGTTTTTGACGATCTGTCTGACAAGGGAATCGACAACCACTTCCAGGGAATCAAACATGTCACGGGTCGTTTCCTCCGCCCGGAACACCATATAGGCTGCCCGAATGGTAACTTCCACCGTCTCTCTGTCCCTCTCCCGGGATACGGTGACCACAGCCACTGCATCCTGGTCAAAAAAGCGATCCAGCTTTTTGAGTTTTTTCTCAACGCGGGCCTTGAATGAATCTGTGATGGTTACTCTTCTGGCATTGATTGTGATGTTCATAAATCGGACCCCCTTAACTTGTACATTAAACAATTTATCTAAATTGTTTAATGTTATTATAGCATAAATTGTTTAAAACAGTAAGACAATTTCGGAATTTTCTATGAATTTGGATATATCTACAAAAGAACTGCTATAAATCTGTGGTTTTGTTCCCTGTGATAGAGTCACCTCCACTAATTGCGCCAAAGCGTTCCCAGATAAGAGGCAGATCGTCCAAAATATTTCCCTCCGGCACTTCATTTACCCCGGTGAAAAACAAGCTTTTTTCAAATGTGACAGCTCAATTTATACAATAATAGAACCGTCAATCATCACCATTTTGGGCTTGGCATAGACGGAAAAGGGATCGCCGGCAAAAACCACCAGGTCGGCGTCCTTACCTACCTCAATCGAACCCACTCGGTCATCAATTCCACAAATTTTCGCCGGGGAAATGGTAATGGCTTTAAGGGCCTCATGATAGTCCATCCCCTCCTTAACCGCAATACCGGCACACAGGGGGAGATACTGAATGGGGATCTCTGGATGATCGGTACAGAGGGCAACCGACACTCCGCAATTGGACAACATCCCGGGATTGGCCGGGGTCAACTCTCTGAGCTCTGGCTTGGATCGGTCACATAGGATGGGGCCGGCAACGACACAGGCTCCTTCCTCCAGCAGCACGTCAGCGATTTTATACCCTTCCGTGCCATGGATCAGAACATAATCCAGGTCAAATTCCTTGGCCAAACGGATCGCCGTAAACATATCGTCAGCCCGGTGGACATGGATATGTGCCTTTACCTCCCGCCTGAGTACAGGAATGAGCGCCTCACACTTCATATCGTATTCCGGTTCATCACAGTCTTCGTCATTTTGGGCCTTTTCCATATCTTCCATATAACGGCGGGCCTTGTATAACTGTTCCCGAATCAGAGCCGCCGTTGCCATACGTGTCACCGGCGCCTCCCCTTTGGCATGATAGACACTTTTGGGATTTTCCCCCAGAGCAAATTTCATGGCAACCGGGTCTTTGATTATACAGCTTTCCATTCTCCGGCCCTGTGTCTTCATCGCCAACATCTGTCCAGAAATAGGATTGGCACTACCAGGCCCTGTTATCACCGTTGTAATACCGGCTTGGCGGGCTTCTACAAAACAGCGATCCATGGGATTGACAGCATCACAGGCACGAAGGTGAGGCGTAATCGGATCTGTTTCCTCATTGCCGTCATCACCCTCAAATCCAAGGCCATCTTCCCACATGCCCAGATGGGTATGGGCGTCAATAAAGCCTGGATATACAGTAAATCCATGCATGTCTAGGGCATCCCCCTGCGCATCGAGCTCCTCCATAGGGCCAACTTTCGCAATCTTTCCATCCTCTATCTGCAGGAATCCCCGCTCAATCACTCCATTGGTCACTGTGTTGATTTTTGCATTAATAATATACATCCTTGCCCTCATTTCTTCCTAAAAAACTTTAAAAAATATAGTTTACAAATATTGGAAAATATGGTATTATCTGAATGTAACATCCTATTTCCCAAACACTTCCCCTATTATTTTATTGTGACGCCATCCTCAGTGATGGCGTATTTTTTTGTGGATATGGTCAGAAAACAAAAAAACGAAGCGTCGCCACTTCGTTTCAGTAAAATTAGATTATCTGTTTTGTCCGCCGCCCCGGCGACCCGATGAGCCGCGTTTACCATCCATAAATTTTTTTAGGTCATACATTTTTTCATCGCTGGTTTGTTTGAACTTATTCATCATATCTTCAAAGCTCTGGGGCTCACTTTTTCTGCTTCTGCTAAAATCACGAAAATCCGACCGCTGAAAATTATTCTTCCGCGGCTGCGCTGGCGGAGGATTATCCATGGCACGCTTGATCGACAAACTTACCTTTCCGTCCTCACCTATGTTGAGGATTTTGACCTTGACCATCTGATTTTCTGAGATGTGGTCTTTAATTTCCTTGACATAAGTCGGCGCCACCTCAGAGATATGTACCATACCGGTCCTACCTCCCGGCAGTTCGATAAATGCGCCGAACTTTGTTATGCCGGTCACCTTGCCTTCCACGATGCTTCCAACTTCCAGCTGCATATAGTTGCTTTGTCCTCCTTAATAAATTCACAATGATTGCGTTACATTATACTTAAAATCCAAGAGAAAAGCAAGCTGCTTTTTCTCTTTCCAGATTTTGTGTCATCAACTGCCGGAAGCATCTACAAAGACTTTCTCATCAGGATAAGCATAATCCAGCTTATCCCTCGCCACCTTTTCTACGTAGCTCTCATCATCGCCCTGGGAGAGCAGCCGCTCCACCTCCAGATTTTCCATCTGTTGGGTTTCACATTGTTGATGAATACTCTCCAGATAAGCCTTTTGTTCCCGGATTTCGATCTGCTGGGTCACAAGGGTGGCTATTGTATAGACACCGAAAGCGACTACTGCCAAACGTAGAAAAATATGTTTTTTAGCTTTTTCTTTTTTTACTGCCACCGTTTTTCCCACCCTTTCGGCGCATCCTATCTTTCCGATTTCTTTTTTTGTTACGTTTAAATAGATTATACAATAAAACCTGTCGTTGTTTCAAGCGGAATTTTACTTTTGTACCAAATTTTTTGAACGGAATCATCAATTTTGACAGGAATTTGCGGATCTTGCGGCCTAGCCAAACTAATAGAAGCAGTACAGGGCGGATAAGCACCCGATAGATAAAACGAAACACGGCTTTGACCGCACGAATAATCAACTTTGAGATCTTCATGATCAAGGAACCGACAGTAAAATAATAAATTACACCGCCAAGAAGTTCTCCCAGCACAATGAAAAAACGCAGCTGCCCGCCTATAGACTGCATCATATAAAAGAAGGTCACGAGCGCGCATACAGCGAAAAATAAAGCGTCTTCCAAAAAAACAATGGCTGCTGGATTTTTGACGGCAATCCGGATAATCCGAAATACATCATAAAAAGCGCCTAATCCAGCACCGATAAGGCACGCGATGAGAAACACCTGGGTTTGCTGAGCGATCATCACATTCACTTGCCTTACCATACCTTTCCGGATGTTCTATTCTTCCTGTGATGGAAGGGTTTACTTGAAAATTTTAGACAGGAATCCTCCGCCCTTTTGGGGTTGTTCATCCGCATAGGATAAGGAATAAATCTCCCCCTCCAATGTCAGCTCTCCTGTATCTACATTCAGCTTGTTGATGTGGAGATTAAAGCCCTTTACCGTCAGCTCTCCTAAATCGGTAAACAGGATAACGCTTTGTTCATCAAAGCTGTCTATATCAGCAACTCCGGACACACTCAAAGCCCGTCTATCCTCTAAGATCAGATTATGGGGCAATTTTACTACTTTTTTCTCGTCTACCATTTTCTTGACCTCCATTACTGATTTTGCGGCAAAGCAAAAAACTCCTGTTGCCCATCAATGCATTTTATGATGGACAACAGGAGTTTATGACTGCAGACTATTCCACCACTTCATAGTGGGTGGCGGCGTTTTCTTTGTTGGCGTATTCGCTCACCTTGAGTACCCGCACCTTCAGCGGACGGCTTCCCATGTTAATTTCCACAATGTCTCCCTCTTTTACATCATAGGAGGCTCGTGCGGCCTTACCGTTGACAACGATACGGCCAGCATCACAGGCCTCATTCGCAATGGTACGACGCTTAATCAGCCTCGTTACCTTGAGGTATTTATCTAGTCTCATCGCTTTTCCCCTTTCTACGTCTCATCATTTTCACTGAAGTAAGCAACAAAAAAACCGGTTAGAAAACCGGTTTTTTAACACATCGATGTTTTCTTATTTTGCGACTGCATCCTTCAGAGCCTTGCCGGCTTTAAAGGTCGGCAGTTTAGATGCGGGAATGGTGATCTCCTCTTTTGTTCTGGGATTTCTGCCCTTTCTCTCGCCGCGCTCCTTCACTTCAAATGTGCCAAAACCAACAATTTGGATTTTCTCGCCCTTGACCAGTGCTTCCGTAATGGAATCGATAACAGCACCAACGACTTTATCGCTCTCTTTTTTAGAGATATCTGCTTTTTCTGCAACCAGATTTATCAGTTCTGCCTTTGTCATGTGAATTTCCTCCGTATTTCAAGTTTAATTTCCTAAAACGGCCGCCCTTGATTTCGGTCAACCGTTTGACAACTTTGCTTTTGCCTCTTTCCAAAGGCCATCAAGACTCTCTAGATCTGCTTTTTTCATATCCACCCCGTTCTGGTCTGCCAAAGTTTCGACTACGGCAAACCGACGGATGAACTTTTCTGTCGCCTCCCCTAGGCATTCCTCTGCGTCAACATCCAAAAATCTGGATACATTGACAGCCGCGAAAAAAACATCGCCCATCTCTTCCCTACAGTGCAATGTTTCACCCAGGGCAATCGCTTGCTCCAATTCTGCAATTTCGCTTTTTAGTTCGGAAAGCGCTCCGGCAACATCATCGTAGTCAAAGCCCGCTCGGGCCGCCCGCTGCTGCACCTTGGCACTGCGCATCAGGGCCGGAAGTACTTTGGGCACATTCTGCAAGGTTTCTGTCGCTGTTTTCTGGCCTTTGGTCGCCTGTTTAATTTTATCCCAGTTGACGAGCACCTGGTCGCTGTCTTTCACCTTGATATCACCAAAGATGTGCGGATGCCGGATAATGAGTTTCTGACAGATATCGTTAGCCACATCATCAAAGTTGAAACGGCCTTCTTCCTCCTCCATACGGGCGTGAAACACCACCTGGAGCAGTACGTCACCTAATTCCTCACGAAGCAGCTTTGGATCCTCGTTATCAATGGCCTCCAGAACCTCGTAGGTCTCCTCTAAAAAGTTTTTCCGGATAGAATGGTGATCTTGCTCCCGATCCCAGGGGCAGCCATTCTCCCCACGGAGGATCTCCATGATAGCAAGGAGGTCATCCATGTTATATCTGTCTTTGCGCTTAAATTCCCGTGGCATAACTTCACCTTTATTCTTATCGCATCCCGCCTGAAAAATCCACGAATTACCGGATTTTTCATGAGCAAGTTATATCTTACCTTATCAGACCTCGTTTTTCAAGTAGTTTTGCGATTTTTTCTCCTTTCGGAAGCATAATCACGTCATCTTTGGTAATGGCGTGGATCAAAAACAAAGAGACAAGATAAACCACACATGCCAGTGCGATTGCTCCGATGACAGAGAGGGTATTTCCCAGTCTCATATGGAGCAGTCCAAAGCTGGCCCATCCTGTGGCAGCGCATATTCCTCCTGCAATCAAGGGCTTTATAAAGACACCGACTATATTGGGGACAACATCTGTAATTTTACATAAGCAGATAATACCGGCGACAACAATAATCAAATAGCAGATAATGGTGCCAATAGGCGCTCCGTTGATGTTAACCGATGGAACTGCCACCAGAAAAAAGTTGATTCCCAGCTTGACAATTCCTCCTGCCACCATCAGCTTCACCGGCAGATCCGGCCGTCCCACCGCCTGAAGCATGCTATTGATTGGCGTAGCTACCGCCACAAAAATGGCGGCAATTCCCAGCATCTGCAACAAAGGCGTAGCAATGACAGCCTCTGCCGCCCTGGCAGAAAAGAGCATCTGCAGGATCGGCCCTGCCAGGGCAAAGAGTCCCAGTCCCGCCGGAATCGCCACCAAACAGGTCATGCGAATGACAGCCTCCACATTTCGGCGCAATTCCTTTTCACTTCTGGTGGCCCAAGCCGTGGCCACCGCAGGCAGAGCACTGACGCCAAGGGTTGTGGTGAGGGAGGGCACCAGATTAAAGATGGTAATGGCCAGCGCCTGGTAAGACCCAAAAAGGTAATTGGGAATTTGGCCAAGGCTCATCCCCTCAGGAATCAGTCCCTGGTACATAGATAAAACTGCGGCACTGCCCTGCCCAATGGCAGTATCCAGCCGGTTCATCACCGATACCAGGTCAATCATTGAGGTCAGATTGACTGCGACCGCTCCCAAGCAGACCGGAATGGCCAGCCGGATGAGCCGGCGGCGCAGCTGCTTTGCCGGGCGAGGCTGCGGCGATGCTTCTACCTCCGCTTCTGTAATACCGTCACCTCTGCATTTATGGCGGATCCAAAGATAAGCGGCACCGCCTAAGGTACTCAGAGTGACGCCGAAAATAGCACCAGCCGCTGCATAGGGCAAACTAGCCGCTTGGGCCTGCTCCATGGTGGCAACTGCCTGGCCAAAGACAGAACCCCCACTTTCAAATTGTCTTGCACCCCACAGCAGCATAAGATAAGCGCCTAGCAATCCTCCGGCCAGCTTGATAATCGCCTCTACAATCTGAGACACTGCCGTGGGATACATATTTCGCAGTCCCTGATAATAGCCCCGGTAAGCCGAGGTCATACATCCGAAAAAGATTGCCGGGGAGATGGCAATCACCGACCAAAACGCTCCAGGGTTTCCCACTGCCCGGACAAAAAGCCCTGAACCGAATACAATAAGCGAAAGGCCCGCAATGCCCATGATAAAAAAAAGCGCCGTAGAAATCCGCATAATCCTTCGAATGTCTTTGAAACGGCGCAGGGCAGCATTTTCCGCCACCATCTTGGCTACTGCTACCGGCAGTCCTGCAATAGAGAGAGCATAGATGGGATTAAACAGCCCATAGGCTGTGGTAAAATAGCCCATTCCTTCCCCGCCTATAAGGTTGGTCAGGGGGATTTTAAATACTGCGCCAATGAGTTTGACAATAACGGTGGCAACCATTAAAATAATCGCACCGTGCAGGAAACTCTGCTTGGGTCTGTTCGGCATGTAAGCTACTTCCCCCTTGTCGATTTGCCCTAAATAGGCAATTTGTCCCCTCTCTTTATAAGTATTGTCCCATAGTTTTAATTATACATTATAGAGAATCTCTTCATAGGTGGGAATCGGCCAGATCTTCTTGTCCACAATTACTTCTAGCGCATCCGCAATAGCTCGGATCTTATTCATAGCCGGCAGGATCTGATCCCTACATTGAATGGCCCGCTGTTCCATCTCCTGCAGCGCGGCAATCCGCTCAGCAATCTGGCCCAACTCGATAACGGCACTATCCAGCTCATCCAACTTCCGGCTGATAAATTCCAGCCGCTGTTCCTGGGATTTGGCTGTATATTGGTGGGCCCGGACAGCGGTAATGCTCTGAGCAAGTTCGGTGGCATACCGCATAACCGCCGGATAGATCTCCCGATTGACCATCCGCACCATGGTGTTAGCCTCAATAAGTAGGTGCTTGCTGTAGCGCTCCAGCATTACCTCTTCCCGGGCGCGCAACTCGCTCTCCCGGCAGACATGGTACCTTGAGAATAAGTCAATCGCCCGTTGATGGGTAAGAATTTTCGCGGCACTCACCGTATCCGAGATACAGGGCAGCCCTCTTTTGGCAGCTTCTGCCGGCCATTCCGGCGCATAACTGTTGCCGTTATAGATGACTTTCCCGTGTTTCAGATAGATCTCCTTGATAATTTTGACGATTTCCCCGTCAAAATCCCGGCAGTTTTCCAAGCGTTCCGAGATCCAGTCCAAGGATTCCGCCACCATGGTGTTGAGGGTGGCGTTAACCCAGGATACCGACATAGAAGAGCCGAGCATCCGAAATTCAAATTTGGAGCCGGTAAAGGCAAAGGGAGAGGTTCGATTGCGATCGGTAGCGTCTACCTGCAATTGAGGCAGGGAGGGAATTCCAAAGTCCACGACAGCACCGCTCTGATACTCTTCCTCACCGGATTCCCCCGCCAAACGTTTTAAAACTGAAAGCATGGAATCGCCTAGGCAGATGGAAACAATGGAAGGAGGCGCTTCATAGCCTCCCAGCCGTTGGTCATTGCCAGCACTGGAAGCTGCTGTACGCAATAGGGGCGCATACAGATCGATAGCGCGAATCACCGCACATAAAAACATGAGGAATTTCGCATTGTCATAAGGATTATCCCCTGGCTCCAGTAGATTCTGACCGTTATCGGTCATGAGGGACCAATTGTTGTGCTTACCTGAACCGTTGACATAGGCGAAGGGCTTTTCATGGAGCAAGCAGACCAACCGATGGCGCAATGCCACCCGATGCAGTGTTTCCATCATCAGCTGGTTTTGATCGGCAGAAATATTGTCCACCGTAAAGATGGGTGCCAATTCGTGTTGACAGGGTGCGGCCTCGTTATGTTTGGTCTTGGCGGATACCCCCATACTCCAAAGCTCTTCATCGATTTCCTTCATAAAAAGGGAAACCCGCTCATTGAGGGAAGCGTAATAGTGGTCGTCCAACTCCTGACACTTGGGGGGACGGGCACCAAATAGCGTGCGGCCGCAAAGCTTCAGATCCTCCCGTTTTTGATAGGTTTCCAGGTCAATGAGGAAGTATTCCTGTTCTGCTCCCACCGCCGCCCTGACATGCCGGACCTGATGGTCTCCAAACAGGCGAAGCAGGCGCAGTGCCTCTTTTTCCAAAGCACGTGCTGCGCGGAGGAGCGGGGTCTTTTCATCCAAAGAATCCCCATTATAGGAACAAAACGCAGTGGGAATACACAGGGTCACCCCAGACTTGTCCTCCTTGAGGAAAGCTGGCGAAGTTGGGTCCCACATGGTGTACCCTCTCGCTTCGAAAGTACAGCGCAGCCCGCCAGAAGGAAAAGAGGAAGCGTCTGATTCTCCCTTGATGAGCATCTTCCCTGAAAACTCCATGATGGCGCCGCCGCCAGAAGTAGTGGACATAAAAGACTCATATTTCTCCGCTGTGCAACCGTTCAGCGGCTGGAACCAGTGGGTATAGTGGGTAGCGCCCATGGCCACTGCCCAGTCCTTCATGGCGTTGGCCACCACCTCCGCCAGTTTTGCGTCCAACATTCTGCCTTCATCAATGACCTTTTTCAGCTCTCTGTAGGTTTCTTCCGGCAGTCTTTCCTGCATCACCCGATCATCAAAGACATGGGTGCCAAAAATATCACACAGTTTACAATCTCGGATTGAATCTTCCATCTGATTGCCTCCCCTTATAATTTCTCTAAAATCTCCCCGGAGGAACGGGCACAGCCAGCTATGATCCCTTCATCTCCTAGGGTAAGATAGACTCCATCTCTATATAAAACCCGCCCGTCACACATGGTCAGCACCACATCAGAAGAGCGGGCTGCGTAGACAATGGCGTTTAGTTCGTCGAACACCGGCTGAATATGCGGCCGATGTAGATCGATCACCGCTAAATCTGCCTGAAATCCCTCTTTGATGAGTCCGCAATTTTCCCGTCCCTGGCTGAGAGCGCCTGCTCGGGTCGCCATATAAAGCACCTCTTCCGGTGGGAGGGCGCAGGGATCCCCAGTGCTGCCCTTGCAAAGCAGGGAGGCCAGCCGCAGTTCTGCAAGCATGTCTAGATTATTGTTGCTGGCAGCGCCGTCGGTACCGATAGCCACACAAATGCCGCTGCTGCGCAGGGCCGCCACATCGGCAATTCCGCTGCCCAGCTTCAGGTTGCTGGCCGGACAATGGGCAACACTGGCCCCATGCTCCGCCAAAAGGCGGCGGTCCTCCTCTTCCAGATGGACACAGTGGGCAAAATGGGTAGGTCCATTTAAAATACCACAATCGGCGAAATAGCGTGCTGGAGAACGTCCCCCATGCCGGGTTTTGCATTCTTCCTGTTCCTTTTTTGTCTCAGAAAGGTGGATATGGGTAATGCTCCCCCATTCCTGAGCGAGGGCTGCCATCTCCCGCACGGTATGTTCGTCTGTGGTATATTCCGCATGCAGACAGGTATCCACCAGGATCCGGCCATGCTGAGCGCCATTCCACTTTTGGTGCATCTCCTTCAGGTGAACTACCATGGGGTTTTGCTCGAAAGACACGCTTTGCCCCACCGATGTCACCCCAACCGCCAGATTGCACTTGATTCCTGTTTCTTCTACTGCACGGGCAATCTCATCCACCGAAAAATACATCTCGGAAAAGCTGGTGACGCCGCTGGCCAACATCTCTGCGATCCCCAACATAGCGCCGTAATAGAAGTGTTCTCCTTGAATCTTTGCCTCAAAGGGGAACACCTTCTCCTGAAGCCAACGGTCCAGGGGCAGTCCTTCCGCATAGCCTCGCAACAAGGTCATAGCCACATGACAGTGGGCATTGACAAGACCAGGGATCAGCACCTTGTCCCGACCCGCATAAACTTCTCCATAGTCTTCCTGGGGCATCTTATGGGAAATATAATCTATTTTATCTCCTTTAATGCCCACATAACAATGCCGACGCACCTTAAAGTTTTCATCAATGATGGTAATATCACGAAACAGCATTTTTCTCCTCCGCTTGTCTCACAGCTTTTCAAGGATGGCGGATAACAACTTCTGAAATACTCCGGCCCTTCGGGAGGTGATCTCTACCACCTCTTCATCGGTAATAGGCTGTGCCAGCATTCCCGCCGCCAGATTTGAGATGCAGGAAATTCCAAGAACCTTCATGCCGCAATGGGCCGCTGCAATCACTTCAGGTACCGTAGACATGCCTACTGCGTCACAGCCTAAAGTCCGCAGAGCCCGAATTTCCGCAGGTGTTTCAAATTGAGGGCCTGACATAAACCCATAAACGCCCTCCCGCAACATGACACCGCATTCCCCCGCTACTTTTCGCGCGATCTCCATAAGCGTTGGATCATAGGCGTGGGACATATCAAAAAAGCGCGGCCCTAATTCTTCAATGTTCTTTCCTCTGGCTGGAGATTCTGTGAAAAATTTCACATGATCGGTAATCAGCATAAAATCCCCCGGCTGGAAGCTTCCATTAATCCCTCCCGCTGCATTGGTGACAACCAGTTTGTCCACCCCTAAAAGATGCAATACTCTGGTGGGATAAGCTACCTGCTCCATGGAAAAGCCCTCGTAATAGTGATATCTTCCTGAGAGAAGGAGAACTTTCTTTCCACCTAATTTCACAAAATGCATCTGATAGGCATGGGACTGATTGGTGCCCTTTGGAAAATGTGGGATCTCTTCATAGGCAATGGTGACCGCTTGCGGAAAATGTTTGGCATATTCGCCCAATCCCGACCCTAAGATAACCGCTGCGTCCGGCTTCTCCCCAATTTTCTCTCCGATATACATTGCCGACGCCGCATAATCTGTATAATCAAACACTCTGTCTCTCCCCTTTCGAAAACCGTCCACCCATGTGTGCAGAAAGAAAAATGCCCGGTAACGAAGTGATTCGTTACCGGGCCTCCTATCATGATTCTCGCTCTATGTCCGGCTCGACGGTTATTCTATTCTTCTGTATCAGAGCCTTCCTGGGCCTCTGGATCCTGTCCAGCCTCGTCATCCTCAACAGTTTCCTGGGTCTCCGGCGCTTCAGAAGCATCCAGTTTGGAGCCACAGCGATTGCAGAATACGGAACCGGTAGGGTTAGCAAAGCCGCAGGACTTGCAACGTACCAATTTTTTCAGCTCCATCAGCTTTTCAGTATCCGCCTCCAGCTGTGCAGCCAACTCCTTGATTTCCGCTACACAGACGTTGATGAGCTCATCATTTTCAACTCCGGAAATTTTACAGTCATATACAATTTTACCCAGTCTGCCATAGGCCTTCTCGATTTCTCCCTTGGTTTGGGAGCATTTGAGCTTCAGCTTGGAAATGGCCACGACCTCTTCCGTCTTTTTGCCCGCTTTATCGCAGGCATCCTTTGCCGCAGAGACGAAGCTATCAAACATATCCATCATAATTCCTCCTTAAGCGTTGGAAAATCACGTCTTATCTTGCTCTCATTATAATACTTTCCTCCCTAAATAGGAGGATTTCTCATGAGAATTTATAAAAAATTAATATGTCTTTCAAACATTTTGTACTCAGCCGATAAACTCTCTCAACAAAGAATCCACCGGTACCCACTGAGAGCTGATAGGTGAAAAAGCAGAAATTGCGTTTTTAATCAGCTCCACCTTCTCCTTATGGCTTTCATAACCCTCAAGAAGGGGGAGCAGTTCTTCCCGGAAAAGGCTGGGCTCATACATGATAGCCGTATCAATGGTCAAATCCGCAGTCTTTTCAAAGGGCTCGATATAAAGTTGAGAGGCATGACAGATGTCTTTCCAGTTTTCTAATGTTTTTTCCGGAGGCGTGTTCCGGAAATGATAGTCCCGCACCATCCGGCGGATCAGCCTTGTATTTTCTTGACCGATCAGCACATATTGGCCGGTCACAAACCGGCTTTTCACCGACACATAAATGCGAAAAAGCTTTTCCTGGTCCATAGGCGGAAGAAGTACAGGATTGAGGGCGTGCAGCCCTTCCACAATCACCACGTCATTGCCGGTGATCCTCACCTGCTTCTCCTTGGCGGAGCGCTCCCCAGTTTCAAAGTCAAAGATAGGAAACCAGGCCTGTCCCTCCTGGATCAGATGATAAAAGCACTCATGCATACAGTGGATATCCAAAGAAAATATACTCTCATAATCGCTGCGGCCGTCGGCAAATTTGGTCGGTGCCTTGGTTCCGATGAAAAAGTCATCCAGGGAAATTACCACAGCGCCGATGCCGATTTTCTCCAGCTGATGTTGCAGTTTTCTGGCCGTTGTCGTTTTTCCCGAAGCTGTAGGGCCCGCAATCATGACAAAACTTACCTTGTCAATTCTTTTTTGTATCTCCAGTGCTGCTTCAAGCAGATGGTCTCCGTATGTTTTCTCTCCCAGCGCCACCAGACCTTGCGGGTCATTTTCCGCCATGAGATTGATGTCTGTGACGTCATAATGGGGCTTTGAAAAATCAAGGATTTTCAAAAAAGCTCACCACCTTCTCCTTTCTGCGCATCATCTCATCAAATCTACAAATGTATTCATAAGGATACTTGAAATTATAGATCCGCTGAATTTCTCCTGTCTCTGGATTTACCAGTTTTGTCACCGCTCCCGCGCCCAAAGCGAGAATGGTGTGGACTTCTTCCATGATCAGAATATTGTAGGCACTTTCATACCCCGGTTTGGCGTAGCCCACATTCTCTAAATTCGCAATGGTGTTCTTCTGACGGTAGAGATAATAAGGACGCCATCCCTCCTCCATCAGCTGCTTCTGGGCATAGTCCACCATCTGGGAAACCTCATCCTGGCTGGCTTTATAAAGGGAAACGTATTCCCCTCCAATATCCGAAGAGCGTTTTACAGTCAGTGTATGCACCGTCACATTTTCTGGGGAAAGCTGCTTCACCCTATCCAGGGTGTCACAAAATCCCGGCAGATCATCCCCCGGCAATCCGGCAATCAAATCCATATTGATATCCTGAAAGCCCATTTCTCTCGCCAGGTGGAATGCCTCCACGGCCTGAGCGGCGGTGTGGTTTCTGCCAATGCCCTGAAGCACCCTGTCCTGGAGGGTCTGAGGGTTGATGCTGATGCGGGTGACGCCTGCATCTTTGAGCACCTGCAGCTTTTCTCTGTCGATGGTATCAGGACGGCCGGCTTCCACCGTGTATTCCAGGGCGTCTTGCACCGGAAAGCTTTCCGCCACTGTATCCAGAATACCCTTTAGCTCCTGGGCGCTAACCGAGGTCGGTGTCCCCCCTCCGAAATAGATGGAGGTAAGCTGAAGACCCAATTCCTTCGCTTGGCGTCCCGCTGCCCGGATTTCTTCTTTCATCAGCCGCAGATAATCAGGCACCAGCTTTTTTGTCTTTTCAATGTTGTGGGAGACAAAGGAGCAGTAATGGCAGCGGCTGGGGCAAAAGGGCATGGAAAGGTAAAGACTGTAGGATTTTTTTCGATTATGGCTTAAAATCGTCCGCTGGTTTTCCGCAATAATGGAGGCCAACGCCGCCTTTTGTGGGGAGACAAGATAATGGGACTGAAAGTACTCTTTTGCCTTATCTTCCCCCATTCCCTGTTCCAGCAGGGAGCGGAAAAGCTTTACTGGACGGACACCGGTCAGCACTCCCCATTGCGGAAAAACCCCAGTCAGCTGCGACAGAACGCGGTAGATCAGCACCCCAAATGTAAATTCACAGCTTTGGGTAAAATTGGGTACTCCTTTACAGACTGTGTCCTGCCCCTCTTCTTCACGGCCGCGGTATCTGGCTTTGACAGACAGCAGAGCCCTGTCTTCCTTCTCCCGCAGCGTTGTCAAAATATATTCTTCATAGTCTCCCAAATATTCCGGGGAGTCCTTCCACACCGAGGTAACCGTCTCTCCGGTAAAAAAGAACCGGCAGAGGCTTTCTAATTCATAGCGGAAGGAGTGCCCATCAAAGATCAGCGTCATACGCCTGCACCCATATAAATGTTGTGCAGACGTTCTTCCTCCAAAGTGCTGTCCGGTCCATGGCCAGGAAGAACCTGATAATCGCCCTCTAGGTCGGCCAGACGGCGAAGGGATGCCTTAATCTGTTCATAGCTTCCGCCATAAAGGTCTGTTCTTCCACAGTCCCCTTGAAAGAGGGTATCTCCTGTGAACAGCACATTTTCACACCGGTAGGTCACTGAACCCTTAGAATGCCCCGGGGTAGCGATGACCTCAAAACGCATCTTACCCGCCTCTATGACATCCCCGTCAGAAAGAAGCCAGTCGATGGAAATATCCTCCGGTTTCCACCGCTGCCGCATGGCAAGGCTTAGCTGCGGATCGGTAAGCATTTCTGCATCTTCACCGGAAACACACAGCTTCGCTCCAAATTCGTTCTTGATCTCCATCACAGCCCCTGTATGGTCAAAATGTCCATGGGTCAATAGAATATAGCGGACATCCAAGCCGCGGTTTCGGATGGCTTCTACCAATTTTTGTCCCTCGTCGCCGGGGTCTATAACTACAGCCACCTTGTCCTCATCATAAGCAATATAACAATTTTCCTGTAAATATCCCACTGGGATTACGAGAATTTCCATCATATCTCTCCTTTCCCGGGTTACATCAGTTCATCCGTATCTAAAAAAATGGTCACAGGACCATCATTGACAATGGTAAGCTCCATATCTGCGCCAAAACTGCCTGTCTCCACCTTGGAAACGCCAGTATTTTTCATTCTTTCCACAAAATAGTCGTAAAGCTGTTCTGCATGGGCCGGATTTCCCGCCTTAACATAGGAGGGACGCCGTCCTTTTTTGCAGTCGGCATATAAAGTAAAGTTGGAAACAATGATTACCTCTCCATCAACGTCCAATGCGCTACGGTTCATCTTGCCCTCATCATCAGCAAAGATCCGCAGATTGGCCACCTTTTCACAGAGATAGTCGGCCTGAGCTTTTTCATCAGCGTCACAGACTCCTAACAGAATCATGAGACCCTGTCCAATTTTCGCCACCTGTTTTCCATCTATTTTTACTCCAGCACTGCTGACTCGCTGTAATATTACCCGCATTGCGTCTCTCCTTTACTGATACGTCCTTTCAATGGATATGACCCCTGAAATCCGTTTCAGGGTGGCGATAATGCTGTTAAGCTGTTCCACACTTTTGGTGCCAATGGTCACCTGAATCATGGTATGGCCATCCTTTAACTCCCTAGCGTTGAGGGAATGCAGGGGCACCTTTAGGTTGGTCAGCCCCAAGCTGACATCAACCAGCAGGCCATCCCTGTCATTGGCATAAATCTCGATGGTTGACTTAAAGGTGCCGTTATCCGGCAGCCCTGCCCAGGTTGTCCGCACCCAGCGATCCTTCTGATTTTCGTCCTTCATCGCCGACTGCACATTAATGCAGTCCTTTTTATGGATGGAAACTCCATAGCCCCGGGTGACAAATCCGATGATATCGTCGCCCGGCAGAGGATTACAGCATTTGGCAAACTTGACAAGGCAGCTGTCTAGTCCTTCCACAATAACACCGCTCTGGGGCCGATGCTCTTTTTTGGGCTTGGCAGTCTGTTCCGCCTTCTGCTCCGGCACCCGGTACTTTTTCTGGAAATCATCCTTAATCCTGGGCATAATCCGGGACAGGGAAATGCCGCCGTAGCCAATGGCCGCACAAAAATCATCAACGGAATTTAAATGCTGCCGTTTGGCGATCTCCAGCAAAAATTCTTTCATCTCGGCTTCTGGTAGGGAGATCAGGTTGCGTTTAAACTCCCGTTCCAGCTCCGCGCGGCCTTCCTGGATGTTCTCATCCCGTTTTTCCCGCTTAAACCACTGGCGGATCTTGTTGCGGGCTTCACTGGTTTTCACCATCTTCAGCCAATCCCGGTTGGGTCCATGGCCCTGGGCATTGGAGGTGACAATTTCCACAATCATGCCGGTACGCACCTGGAAATCCAGGGATACCTGACGTCCATCCACCTTGGCGCCGATCATCCGGTTGCCCACGGCACTGTGGATGGCATAGGCAAAGTCAATAACGGTAGACCCTGCAGGAAGGCTGATAACGTCCCCTTTGGGCGTAAAGACAAAAACTTCTTCCGGAGCCAGGTCGTTTTTGATGGAGCGGACAATGTCCTCCACATCGTCTGACTCTTTCTGTACCTCCAGAAGCTGGCGTACCCAGGCCAGACGCTCATCCAGCTTGTCCGAGCCGCTGACGCCGGCTTTATACTTCCAGTGGGCGGCAATGCCGAATTCCGCCGTATGATGCATGTCCCAGGTGCGGATCTGCACCTCGAAAGGAATGGCTTCTTTGCCTACCACAGTGGTATGCAGGGACTGGTACATGTTGGGTTTTGGCGTGGAAATATAGTCCTTGAACCGATTGGGGATCGGGCGGAACATATCGTGGATAATCCCGAGCACGTTATAACATTCAATGACGGTGTCCACTATAATGCGGATGGCGTAAACATCAAAAATCTCTTCGAAAGAGCGCCCCTGCATATAGACCTTACGGTAGATACCGTAGATGCTCTTAACTCTTCCCTCTACATAGGGGTTTTTGAAATCCTTCGAAAGGCGCTCAATGATCCGCTCTTTAATCGCCTCAAGAAACTGCTGACGGTCATCATTGCGCATCCGCAGGGCTTTTTCTATGGAATCATAGCCGATGGGATCCAAATATTTTAAGGAAATATCCTCCAATTCCTCTTTAAAGGCGCGGATTCCCAAACGGTGGGCCAGCGGCGCATATACCTCCATGGTTTCCAAGGCCTTATCCCGCCTCTTTTGCGGCGGCAGAGCGTCGATCGTCCGCATGTTATGAAGACGGTCCGCCAGCTTGATGATGATGACCCGGACATCCTGTGCCACTGCCAGCAGCATTTTGCGGACGTTTTCCGCCTGCTGTTGTTCCCGGGAGGAAAAAGGAATCCGTCCCAGTTTTGTTACACCATCCACTAACAGCGCAACCTCTGAACCAAACTGTTTCTCAATGGTGGAAAGTTCCACTTCGGTGTCCTCTACTACGTCGTGGAGCAACGCCGCGCAAAGGGTATCTGTATCCATCCCCAGATCCACCAGAAGCACTGCCACAGCAATGGGATGAGAAATATAGGGCTCGCCGGACTTTCTGCATTGTCCCTGGTGAGCGTCCACCGCTGTCTGATATGCCACTTTAATCTTTTCTAGGTCGTAGGGCTTGGTGCTCTCCTGCAATTTATGCTCCAAATCCTCAAAAGTATAAATCTTATTTTTCATTCCCATCACCACCTTGTGTTGTTATTGAGAGAGCCGCGAGAATCTTGCTTTTTCCCAAGTCAACTTTTTGGGGATTTTTTACAGCCCCGGTAAGGATTTTCCCATTTTTCTCCACCTGGGCCGCCAATCCCATTTCACACAGGACGTCCAGCGCGATCCTCATTCTCCCATAATCCATTTTATCGCCTACCGCCCGGACAAACAAGAGGTCTTCCCCAAAACTGACGAATCTTTTCTCCCGCAGGTAGCGGTATAATAGGGCAATATCCTCTCTAGAGGGCAACAAACGCTCTTTTTCTTCCTGCTGGAGTTTGCGTCCCAAACGGTAATCATCATAGAGAGTCTTGGTCGCAAAGAGCCGCTCTTCACAGATGCCGGACGGGCGAATATCTTTGATCTTGATGGAAAGCTGCTGCATACCATTATAGATACTGATGTCACAGCTTACCGCTATATCCACCCTATCTCCCGGTGCGTATTCCAACCGGTCAGGGCTCATACCAAAATAAAGGCCGTAGAAAGCGTCATCGTCCTTGATAAAGCGGATCTTACAGTGTTTTCCCCCCGAAAGCGGGTACACCTTGTCCACTATAGCTCCCATCACCGCAAATACCGGAGAGGCGTTTCCCGCCCCATAGGGCTCCAATGCGTCCAGCGCTTTGATTTTTTCTATGGTCATCTCCGAGATTTCCAGCACATGGTCAATAGGCAGGGTAAGGGTAGGCATCTGTGGGAAATTCTCATCACAATATTGATAGAAATCCCTCAGGAAGAGGGGAATATCATCTGTATAGAGGGAAAAGCCAGCCGCAAGAGAGTGACCGCCAAACCGGGTCAGATGCGTACAGCTCTTTTGCAGTGCCTCAGCAAGGGAGAACCCCTCCACAGACCGGCCGGAGCCTCTGGCTTCGTCCCCTTCCACACTGATGAGGAAGCAGGGCTTCCCATAACGCTCCACCACCTTGGCGGCCACGATGCCAATAATCCCATGGTGCCATTGGTCGGATTGAAGGACAATGACTTTTTGATAACGCTTTTGAGGATCGCTTTCCAGCTGCTGCTGTACCTGGGCTGCTATTTCATTGCCCAGGGCCTGTCTGTGCTGGTTAAGCTCGTTCATTTCCCGGGCAAGCTCAGCCGCTCGCTCCTCCTCTTCACAGAGCAAAAGTTCCAGCGCTTTGGACGTCTTACCCAACCTGCCGGCGGCATTGATCCTCGGCACAATACCGAAAGCAACCATTTCGCTGCTCACCGGCTTTCCATCCAGGCCTGCCGCGGACAGCAGGGCGCTTACCCCTATATTTTCTGTCGTTTTTAGTATGTTTAAACCTTCCTTGACGAGAAGGCGGTTTTCTCCGTCCAAATTGACTACGTCGCCAATGGTTCCAATGGCCACAATATCCCCATAATGTTCAATCATGCCCCAGCCGTCATCGCCATCCAGCGCGCACAGCAGCTTGAACGCCACCCCCACGCCGGCAAGGTTTTTATAAGGGCTTTCACAGTCCGTCCGGTGAGGATCGACCACCGCAACTGCTTTGGGCAGAGCCGCCAAGGGCTGGTGGTGGTCGGTGATGACCACATCAACGCCTAATTCTGCCGCATATTTTACCTCATCCAGCGCCGAGATACCGTTATCTACGGTGATGATTAACGTTGTCCCCTGTTCGCTGATGCGGTCAATCGCGCCCTTATTTAGTCCATATCCTTCTCCGTCCCGGTCAGGTATGTAGAAAAACACATCAGCGCCGATATTTTCAAGATAGGTATAGACCAGGTAGGTGGCGGTCATTCCATCACAGTCATAGTCGCCATAAACGGCAATTTTTTCACCATTTTCTACAGCTAGTTGGATCCTTGCCACGGCTTTGTCCATATCCCTCATCAGAAACGGATCAAAAAAAGTTGGACTTCCCTCTAAAAAACGCTGAATTTGCTCTTCATTCTCATAGCCCCGCCCCAAAAGCACATCGCAAACCAGCGGATCAACCTTTAGCGTCTTTGCTATCTGCTCGGCCAGAGACAGGTCAGATTGAGCAATCTTCCATCGTTTTAATTCCAATGCATTTCCCTCCACCAGGCGTTTCTATACCGCCCTCAGCGCTTTCGCTTCTCTATAACCCAGTTACCTGTAACCACAAGCCTTTTATTCTAAAAATAGACAAATTTACAGATTTTTATTTTATCACATCATCTACGAAACTTCAATAAATAGGCCCACCTTCTCAGAATAGGAGGGCCTCGTAAACTTCGACCATCTGTGTTTCCACCGTCTCTTTTCCCAAAGCTTCCAACGCTTTTAGCCGCTTCTTTTTGGAAACTCGCACATTGCTCTCCCTCAGGTGGATGACAAACTGAGCATCATTCTTGAGTACAGAACGAATGGTATCCCTCATAACCTCATTTTGCATTTTTATTTCTTCTGTCCCATCTGAAGGGCTGGTAAATTCCACACAAAGCGCCCGGTCAAGCTGTTCCATCTTAAGCTGATAGGTCGGGTAACCAATACGGTAAGTGGGATCCGCATAACGGCTCTTCCCCACTGTAGGAAAAAGCAGCCTAGTTACGGTTTTTAAATCCTGTTCCCGCTGCAAAAAACTGGGCCACCGTTTCTTTTCCACCCCATTTTCAGCAAGTCCGGTAAATGTGGCAAGAGATCCGCTTCTCTTCTCCTCCGCTACAATGTCCAAAGAGGTTTGCAGGTCGCTCAATCTTTTGACCCCTTGGTTTCGCAGCAGATGGTGGAAGCTTTTTTTCCATCTCCAGCGGCCCCAAAAAGGGATGCGAGCTGTATCCGCATAAAATTTTTGCCGCAGTACTTCAATTGATTGAGATATCGGACAGTGGGCTGCAAATAAAACACTGGATACCGCCAATTCCTTAGATGCACTGACACAGGCAATGTCAATTCCGTTTTCCTGTAGCTGTCTTAAGGCGCAATAAACCGCTAAATCACCGATGCCGCATCCCGACAATGCAACACCTATCTTCATTTGATCGCTCCATTTCTCCTCGTAGTATCAAAACGGCAGGCCTTCACAGATTCTGACCTATGCTATTCTACGAAATTGACAGGCTGTCCGTTCCAAAATCCTAGCTATCAGGCTCATTTTAGATGTCAGTTTTTGGTTCCGTAAGGGGAAAACATGTAAGAAAAAGGCAGCCGCAGCTAGCGGTTGCCTTTTTTGCTAATCAAAAGGGGCATATTTTTTCATAATTTCCTGAGCTACTCGGATACCGTCCACCGCAGCACTCATGATGCCGCCGGCATATCCTGCCCCTTCTCCGCAGGGATAAACCCCGCTGACACTAATGGATTCCAGCCGATCTCCACGTGTCATCCGCACCGGAGAGGATGTGCGGGTCTCGACGCCGGTCAATACCGCATCCTCCGCCGCAAACCCTGGAAGCCTCCGTTGGAATTGCATAAGCCCTTCCCGCATCATAGCGGTGACAAAGGGCGGGAGTATATCATCCAGTGAAGCTGGTACCACTCCTAGGGAATAGGAGGGTGTCACTCTGCCAAAATCCGCGCCGGAACGATGATTTAAAAATCTGCCCACCGTTTGTACAGGTGCTCGATAATTTCCTCCTCCGGCCAAAAAGGCGCTGTGTTCCAGCCTTTCTTGAAAGCGGATGGGATCTTGGGGGTGTACCCCAAAATCGTCTCGGTCCACAGAAACTACCAATGCTGCATTGGCATTGACCTGATCTCTGGCAAATTCGCTCATACCGTTGGTGACCACCGTATCAGCTACTGAAGATGCTGGAACAACCACCCCCCCAGGACACATGCAAAAAGTGTAGACGCCACGATTTCCCTTTCGATAGGATAACTGATATTCTCCCACGCCTACCAATGGGCTGCCCGCATATTCTCCAAAGAGGGCCTTATCGATCTCTTTTTGGAGATGTTCAATACGCACCCCCACCGAAAAGGCCTTTGGCTCGAAAAAGACACCGTCTTCCATCAAAGACATAAACGTGTCCCTCGCACTGTGGCCAATGGCCAGAATCGCTGTTTCACAAGGGACCGACTGGCCCTCAATCAAAAGCGCCCTCAAATTTCCGCCCTGGTGTTCTACCCCGGTTAAGGTTTTCTCAAAGAAAATCTCCCCTCCCAGCGCCAATATTTCCTCACGGATATTTTTTACTACACTGCGAAGCTTGTCCGTTCCAATATGAGGCTTAGAACGCTGGAGGATTTCCTTCGGCGCTCCATGGTTGACCAATTCCTCCAACACAAAAGTACATCGGGAATCAGAAATCCGGGTGGTCAGCTTTCCGTCGGAAAAGGTGCCGGCTCCTCCTTCCCCAAACTGCACATTGGTTCTTTCATTGAGCATCCCTGTTTTCCAAAAGTGCTCCACTGCCTGTACCCGATCTTCTACACGCGCGCCACGCTCATAGACAATAGGCCGATAGCCATTTCGGGCAAGAAGCAAAGCCGCAAACATCCCGGCCGGTCCAAATCCAACAACAACCGGCCGCTCCTTCATTTTCTTGACACCAAAGCGGATTTCCAGCATTTCCCTCGGCTTATAAGAAATGCTGCTGTTTTTTCTTCTGGCAGCCAAGTGGGGTTCCCGGCTGGGGTCAGTCAGTTCTACCCCCACGGAACATACCAGTGTCATGTGATTCCTCCGTCTAGCGTCTAGGGACGTTTTCATCACATAAGCGTCTTTGATCCACCTTCTGGAGATCCCTAATAGAGATATGGCCTTATCTACCGCTGCGTCAGCACTCTCCTCAATGGGAATCCTTACGGATGATATGACAATTGGCATGCGTTTCACCCCACAATCCTGTAATAAAACATGGCCTGCCGCCACAGCGGCAGGCCTGAAAAGTTATTTTAAGAATTAGCAGTTACGACGACCACAACAGCATAGTCGCCTTTTGCCCATACCAGTCCTTTCCCCGGTATTACGATATTGACCGGCACCTTAAACTGTCCGGCTACAATTTCGCTGCCTGAAAGGTCAACTTCGGCCACGATATCCGATGCAGACAAATTTTCTATAATACTGGCATCTCCCACAATCTGTACGTTGGAAATAGATTGTGTGTTGACGGTCACATCAAAGTTAGCCGGCTGGTTCACTACATTGATATTATCGACAGTATAGGTCTGGGATGTTAGATTTTCATTGGTAAAATCTGCCGTAATCGTATTAATATTCTCAATATTGATAAACCCAGAGGGAAGTTGGACATCAAAATCAAAGGTGCTGTCCACATCCAATTGGCTGAAATCCACATAGCCGAGATGCAGTTCGCTCATATTGTCGATGGCATCGGTAGGACCTGCCACCTGAATTGTCTCATTAGACAGGGTATAAGTCAGGGAATCGATGGGGAAGCCGCTGGGCATATGCAAGAAGTCCAGCTTCACCGGCAACTCCTTCATCTTCAGAATGGGGATAGTAACCTCAACCGTTTCATCCTCCTCACTCATGGTGATGGCGGAGTTCTCAATGGCATTTCCCTCTTTGTCCAACAGTGTTACCTGGCCTTCTACAACCTTGGATTCCCGCAGGGTTTCATCTACTTCCACCCTGACCACACATTTTGCCACTCTGGACACATCATTTTCCGGTCCTGTAATGGTAATTTCCGAAGGATTGGCATAAGGCTGCTCCATCATATAACCATCGGGAACGACAACACCGGAAACATCCACATCCAGGCTCAATGTTTGGGTGGACAGACGGTCAAAGGTGACTCGGACCGTCTCCGGCTTGTTAGATATAATCTCAAATGCCTGGCTGTTGTCTCGTTTTGACACCTGGATTTTTAAATCATAGCTTCCCGCCCCAGTCACGCCGGCAAGGGATGCCGTGGCGATTACATCATCAGCAGTCAGACTGCCCACTACATAACGCTCTCCCGTAACCCAAACGTCCACAGTGCTGTCCTCGCCATCTACCACATCCAACCCTAATCTTCCAATGGATGTGGACTGAATATCAATATTAACGGGGACCTGGGTTAACTTTCCATTTATTTCAGGGCTTACGGTAAACGCAACCACAAACCAGGTGATGATGGCAACGACAAAGGCAAAAATCCATACAAATTTTTTATTATCAAACAGCTTACCTAAGCTCAACTTTTTCCATTTCATCTTCATTTGTTTTTCGACCTCCAGAATGCCAGCCTTTTTTCGCCAGATTCGCTGGGCTTGTTGGGCAACAGCTCTTTTTCCAAGAGCTGACTGAGCGTGTGAGCGTCAAATCCCCGCTGGAGGCGGCCATTCATGGCCACCGAAATAACACCGGTTTCTTCAGAAACCACTACCACTACCGCATCAGAGTTTTCGCTCATGCCGATGGCGGCGCGATGTCTGGTTCCCAGCTGCTTACTGATTTCATCTGTTGTAGAGAGAGGCAAAAAACATCCCGCAGCATAAAGTCTGCCTCCCCGGATAATCATAGCGCCGTCATGGAGAGGAGAATTGGGGAAAAAGACATTGCCGATAAGTTCTGCGGTAGGATCCGCATTGATAATGGTGCCAGTTTTGATGATTTCCCCTAGTTTGGTCTGACGTTCGATTACCATCAGCGCCCCAATTTTTTGACGTGACAATGCCGCCGACGCATTACAGATCATTGAAATTGCTGTCCGCCATTTCCACACAGCCTCTTCCTCATCTGTGTTGCCGGCGCCAAACACATTAAAACTAGACAATCGTGTCCGTCCCATTTGCTCCAAAGCTCTTCGCAGTTCCGGCTGGAACACCACCAGCAATGCAATCATTCCGTATTCAAATACATAACGCAGCACAAAGCTCACCGTTTTGAGCCCAACCTGTTCTGCCAATAAATAGGAAATTGCCAACAGGGCGATGCCCTTAACAAGTTGCTCAGCACGTGTTTCCCGTACCAGCTTCACGCCCTTACAAATTAGGTAGGCAACGATGACAATATCCAAAATATCTACAATGGTAATGGTTCTTATAATACTGAGCAGTGAATTCCAAAAAAGTCCCATATTAATACTTCCCTTTATTTTCCATCACGGCTAAACCGTGTTTTTTCCATTGCGCTTGTCTATTCTACTTTTTCAAATCTAGCATATTGCCCTCAGAAGGGGGCAGAAATATCTTATATTCATTTTTATTCTAACACATTTATTTTTTAACTTAAAGGGTGATGACCGTATTTTACATAAAATTCATGAGATTATTTTTTCCCTTTTTGCAGCACTATTTTTACCGCTCCCAGCAACCGTTGAATGTCTTGGGCAGTCGTGAAAGAAGAAAGGCTTGCGCGGATGGCACCGATTTCTGTTGTTCCCAATTTTTGATGGGAAAGGGGGGCACAATGGTAGCCACCTCGCAAAGCAATTCCCTGTCGATCCAACTGTTCCACTGCAGTAAAGCTGTCCATCCCCTGCAGGTTAAAGCAAATCACCGGCACATAATGGTTGTTATCCGGCCGCTTGGTATAGAGAATAACCCCTTTTATCTTGCTCAAGCCATCATAGAGCATACGGGTTAGATTCATTTCGCGCTGATAAATTTTAGGCAGAGTCTCCCTTTTTAGATAAGAAAGGCCTGCTCCCAGTCCAATAATGCCCACTGTATTCAGCGTGCCACTTTCAAATTTGTCGGGCATAAATTCCGGCTGTTCAAGTTCCAGGGAATTACTCCCTGTTCCCCCTTCCATGAGCGGACGCAATAGATCTCCCCGATCGGTGATGAGCACACCGGTACCAGAAGGGCCATAAAGACATTTGTGCCCCGCCATACAGAGAAAATCAATATTGTCTTTTTGAATATCAATAGGAAGGATCCCCGCCGTTTGAGCAGCATCCACCAAAAACAGAATGCCATAGCGCTTTGCCAACTGACCCAGCTTTTCAATAGGAAGACGGATACCGCATACATTAGAGGCATGGGTACAGGCAATAAGCCGGGTGCGGGCTGTAATTTGGGATGCAAAATTTTCCACCGTCCGGTCATCATCCCCCTCTACCACGTCTGCCACACTATAGGTGATCAGTCCCTGGGTGGCCAAACAATGGATTGGCCTGAGCACCGAGTTATGTTCAAAAGTAGAAATGACCACATGATCTCCTCGCTGCAATATCCCTTTGATGGCAATATTTAGCGCGTGGGTGCAATTCTGCGTAAAGATCACATTGGTCACATCATATGCATGGAAAAAATCCGCTAGGGCTTCCCTACAGTCATATACTTTCTCCGCTGTAGCAGCGGACATCCTGTGACCGCTTCTCCCAGGATTTGCTCCATAGGTAGTAAAGGCAGTCTGCACTGCCTTTACTACGGAAGCCGGCTTGGGGAATGTGGTCGCCGCATTATCTAAATATACCACAATCAATCACGCCCTTCGATAAAACCTTCGATAAAAATCCCATTGAGCCTGAGTAGTTCCACCGACCTCTCCACATCCCTATCCTGAACAACCAAACCGTGAGCACAACCACCCTTTTGGTTATGCGTTCTCTCTATGCTGCAGCGTATCCCGTCTCTTTGTAGAAGCCGCTGGCCTTTCATTGCAAATGTCGCTGAGCTGAGAACAATCACCGTTTTTCCCATGAGAAAGACCTCCCGGTAATCAGTTTACCGCAGTATGTCCGTGAGGCCTTGCCGGCGGGTATTCCTTTCCTATCAGACATCACCGCGGCTTTTACATCATATGCGCACTCAGAAGAAGGGTGTGTCCGCTTTATATCCAAACGGGCACACCCTTCTCAAAGCTTCTTATTTTTTGTCAATAGGCAAACGGCATGGGCCGCTATTCCCTCTTTTGCGCCTGTAAATCCCAACCCCTCTTCGGTGGTGGCCTTCACCGATACCACTTCGGTGTCCACATGGCACAGCGCCGCAATATTCCGGCGCATCTCCTGAATATAAGGCGACAATTTGGGCCACTGGGCAATGACGGTAGCATCCAAATTTTCTAAGCGGTATCCTCTTTCTACTATCAGGGCCATCACCCTCTCTAAGAGCTTTTTGCTGTCCGCGCCCTGGTAACTTTCGTCTGTGTCTGGAAAGTGCTTGCCGATATCGCCCAGGGCAAGCGCCCCCAAAAGGGCGTCCATCACCGCATGCAAAAGGACATCCGCATCAGAGTGGCCCAGCAGCCCCCATTCTCCCGGAATATGCACTCCGCCCAAAATCAAAGGGCGTTCCTCTACCAAACGATGGACATCATATCCGTGCCCGATCCGCACAGCCTTTCTCTCCTCTCTGTAGGATGGCTGGCCCTTCTCTTTTAAAAGAGCTGCCGCTACCTGAATATCCTCTGGGGTGGTAATTTTGATATTTTTGTAATCTCCCTGGGCCAAGTACACTTTTTTCCCCTGGCGTTCCACCAGCTGGCAGTCGTCGGTCATGGAAAGTCCCGCCGCTTCACACTCTTGCAGAGCGTCTCGATAAAGCTGTGCAGCAAAAACCTGGGGAGTTTGGGTAATATAAAGCTGTTCCCGATCGGGAGTATGGTCAATACTGCCGTCACATCCTCCCACCTTGATGGTATCTTTTACCTTAACCGCCGCCGTGCAGGCACCCTTTTCTTCCGCCAAAGAAAGGCAGGCATCAATCGTTGCTTGGCTGACCAAAGGCCGGGCGCCGTCGTGTATGCAGTAATATGCTGTCTGTGGATTTGCCGCAAGGATGCCTTGCTTTACCGACGCCTGCCGGCTGTCCCCTCCCGCTACTACGGCGTTGAGTTTTTGGATGCCATATTGCCGGGCCGCATTCTCTGTCTTCTCCCGGTCGGACTGACGTACCACCGCAATAATCTCGTCAATTCGGTCATTGCGTTCAAAGGCCATCAAGCTATGTACCAACACCGGAATCCCATCTATCAGGGCCCATTGCTTGTCAATGCCCTCCATCCGGCTGGCAGATCCTGCCGCCACCACAATCGCCGTTACCTTTTCTTTCATACACTTCCCAGCCTCTCTATTTCTCCCTTCTATCATAACTCCTATAGAAAAAAAAAGCAAAAGCCGGAAGCTTTACTTCCGGCTTTTTTATTAAACCATAGAGAACAATTCTTCATCTGCAGGGACCTGTTTCCCCTCACGAATCATTTTGGTCCAGGCATTTCCTTTCGCGATATTACCCACAAGAAGCATTCCACGCAGGACTCCATCGAGAACCACCCCGCGCTGATAGCTCTTTTCTTCCCTTTTGACAACATAAGTCCCACCATCCAAGAAGATATCCCCAATGGCGAGGGACATGATACCATAATAGTTGAGCCCATTGCGCGGCGGATAAGCATTTTGATAAACTGAATCTTTCCCCGCCATATTTTCCCCGGCTACTTTTCCCTGTTCCACGGCGCACAGCCATGTCCCGGTCAAACCGGTCACATCTCCCGCGGCGAAGATGTCCGGCAAAGAGGTCATCATGTGCTCATTCACGGTAACCCCTCTGTCACTCTTCACAGAGCTTTTCGCAAAGGAAAAATTGGGGCGTACGCCTGCCGCCACAACAATGATGTCACAGTCGATTTTCCTGCCATCTGCCAGCAGAATGCTTCGTGCATGAGAATCGCTATCTATAAGGCAGCTTTCCACCTTTGCCTGAAGGACAAAGGAAGCGCCACGCTCCTCAAAAGCTTTCTGATACCTTGCCGCAGCTTCTTGATCCAGCTGTAGCGGAATGATCCGATCCGCCATCTCCACTACCGTTACCTGACATCCGCGATGCAACAGAGCTTCTGTAACATCCATCCCCACGAGCCCCGAGCCAATGACAACCACCCGGCAACCCTGGCTGATTTCCTTTAAAATTGCGTCTGCATCCGGCATATCACGGAACACAAATACCCCGGTAGCCTCCCGCAGATGCTCTACTGGCGGGATAGAAGGCTGGGCACCGGATGCGATTAGAAGCCTGTCATAGCTTTCCCGGGAACCGTCGGAAAGAAGCACTTCTTTTTGTTCTGGATATATTTCTTCAGCGCCCTGTCCGGAGATCCAACGGACCTGGTATTTCTCGAAAAAATCCGGCTCCACAAAATTGATCTTTTCCGCCGTTTTTTCTCCGGAAAGATAACGCAAAAGCATATTCCTTCCATAAACCTTTTGATCTGTGCTGACAACAACAATCTCATCTTCTTGCCGCAACCCGCGGATTGTTTTCGCAGCCGTCAGGCCGGCGGGTCCCGCGCCGATAATCACGTGTTTCATCGTTTCCACCTCACCATATTCTAATTTCATCCTGTACTATTTTCAGGAAAATATGCAGCAGGATCATGCTTTGAGCATATTGGCATTTTTCCATTTGCCCCGGACAAAGCGCCCAATAAATACAATCAGCCGGAACAGCCAGTCAATGGTCATAGCAATCCAGACACCAAAAACTCCCATTCCCATCCAGCTGGCCAACAGATAGCTAAACGCGATGCGGAACACCCACATAGAGATGATGGACATTATCATGGTATATTTGACATCCCCTGCGGCCCGCAATCCGTTGGGCAGCGTAAAGGAAGCTGTCCATAGAAAAGCTGCACAAATACTGTGATAGATCAGGATCAATAGAGCATCTTTTGCTGCTGTGTCAGAAAGGTTGAAAAAGGCAACCAATGCAGGAGAAGCACAAAGAATCACAGCATTGAGAATTCCCATGCACAGGTAAGCTAGCTTTGTCAGTTTGACAGTATAACAGGTGGCCTGGTCATAGTCTCCGGCCCCAACACATTGGCCCACCACTGTAATCATTGCTAGTCCTATTGCGGTGCCCGGCAACACTGCTACATTGGCAACTGTAGTCGCCACCGCATTGGCCGCAATAGCCGCTGTACCAAAGGTGGCGATCAGCCCCTGTACCAGTATTTTTCCTATCTGGAACATGCCGTTTTCCAGCCCATTAGGGACACCGATCCGCAGAATATTCTGGATCATTCTGGGTTTTAGGTCAAATCTCCACAGTTTCTCCACATGGACAGGCAGCGTCGATCGATGCAGTAATATGATAATAAAAACGCAAGCAAGAAGCCGAGACGCCAATGAAGCAATACCGGCACCGGCAACTCCCATATCAAATCCATAGATTAAAACTGCATTTCCGGAAATGTTGACGATATTCATCAGAAGCGAGGCGAACATAGATACCTTAGAGTTACCCATGGAACGGAAAAGGGCTGCTCCCGCGTTATACACAGCGATAAAGGGATAGGAAAGTGCGGACAGGAACAGATAGGTCTGGGCATTTGTCATAACATCCGCGTCAATGTGGCCAAAGGCTAGATTCAGCAAATGATTGCGCAAAGAAAGGCAAATTACCATAATGACAACAGAAAGAATAGCCACCGTGTAAATGAGTTGTTTACCAGCTATTCGGGCGTTTCTCTCGTCATTGCGCCCCAAGTATTGGGATGTCACCACCGCGCCGCCTGTGGCCAAAGCCGAAAACACATTAATTAAGAGAATATTAATAGTGTCCACCAAAGAAATACCAGAGACAGCCGCTTCACCGTTATTGGCCACCATTACCGTGTCCGCCATACCTACGGTTACCGCTAGAATTTGCTCGATCATCAGCGGTATAATGAGTTTTCTTAGATCCCGCTTTGAAAACATACTCCACCTTCAAAATACACTTTTTTATTAAACTATGCGCCTTTTTATCCCAAAAAGCAAGAGTATGTATGGAGAGAACAAAATATTTGTAAAATCATAGCAGTATTTTCTGCTTTTCTTTTCTGTTTTCTTGTCATTTTGTCTATTTCGTCTGAAATGTCATGAACTTTTTGTTGGAAAAAAGGTTTGAGAAATAAGAAAACTCCCGCTATACTTAAAAGAGAAACTAAACTGCAAGGAGGTCCTCCCGTGGAACAGTCCAAATATGATTGGAAGGAAATTGCCCGATTTTTTCTCATCAACCTGCTTGGCTCCTATTGCTATGCCATGGGGGTCCATATTTTTACTACGCCCCATCAGATTGCACCAGGAGGTATCACTGGTCTTGCCACCATGATTAACTTTCTATGGGGCCTTCCTATCGGCGTTATGACCTTCGCTATTAATGTTCCCCTGCTTATCCTATCCTGGCTCCATATCTCCCATCAGTTTACCATACGTACGGCAATTTCTACCGCTCTGCTCAGTGTCTGTACCGACTTGCTGGTCATCTGGATGCCTCAATACCCTTCCACCTCTGCCCTGGCTCCCCTGCTGGCCAGTCTATTTGGCGGGATCCTTATGGGCATTGGAAATGGTCTTGTCTATATGGGAAATTCCACTACGGGAGGTACTGCCATTGTAGGCGCTCTCATTCAGAAAAGGTTTCCCCAATTTTCTATGGGCAAACTGTTGACCGGAGCTAATATGCTGATCGTGATCGCCTCCATCTTTGTCTTTGGCAACATTGATTCTGCCATCTTCGCTGGTATCTGCATCTACATTTCCGGCTTGGTCATGGACCAGCTGGTCTATGGTATGAACATCAACCGGCTTCTCTTCATCATCTCTGATCAGAGCTCCGCCATAGAAAACCGGATCCTACAGGATCTTCATCGAGGGGTGACTGTTCTCAAGGGCGAAGGGGGCTACAAGCATTCCCAGAAAAATGTTATCTTCTGCGTGGTCAGCAAATCCCAATTTCACAAGGTGAGAAAGCTTACCATGCAGGTGGATCCCGGTGCATTTATTGTCGGCTGCGAGGCCGGCGACGTGCTGGGCCGTGGCTTCCGCCATCTGGACTAACATAAGAAAAGGCAGCCGGAAACCGGCTACCTTTTCTTCATTCCTCGGCATGGTTGATAAAGCCTTTAAATACCGTCAAGATCAAAATCTTGATGTCCAGAAAAAAAGTCCAGTTTTCGATATAGAAAATATCGCACTTAATCCGTTCCAAAATAGAGGTATCTCCCCTCCATCCATGAATTTGAGCCCAGCCCGTAATACCAGGGCGCACCAGATGCTTCATCATATAAAGAGGAATTTCCTCCTTAAATTTCCCCACAAAAAAAGGACGTTCCGGCCGAGGGCCTACTAAGCTCATGTCCCCTTTGAGCACATTAAAAAGCTGTGGCAGCTCATCTATGCTGTATTTTCGGAGGAATACTCCGAATTTGGTTCTCCGGCTGTCGTTTTGGGTTCCCCAGGTAGTCATATCTGACCGGTCGTCCATCTGCATGGAACGGAATTTATACATAGTAAAAGGTTTCTTGTTCCGACCAATCCTCTGCTGACGATAAATAATGGGACCCGGGGAGGTACATCTGACCCCGACAGCGATGACAAGCAAAAGAGGGGACAAAATTAGCAGCCCTAGCCCTGATGCTAGGATATCAAAGCTTCGCTTTACAAAGGAATTGATGGGATTATCCAGCGGAACGCGTCGCAGGTTGATCAGGGGCATTCCCTCGATTTCATCAATGTAGGGTCTTGTAGGCAGGTATTTCGTGTAGAAGGGCAGGAGACTGGATTTCACTCCGGACTTCTCACAAATATCGATGATATCCCCTAAATGAGGAAACTCGTCATAGTCTAAAGAGATGACTACTTCATCAATTCCACTGCCGGCAAGCAGATCCTGCAGCCGTGAAAAATCCCCGCTGTAAGGGATGTCCCTCCCCCCCACATCTTCCTTCTGACCGCTGATATATCCATCTATCCTGTAGCCCAAATTCTTGTTGGTGCTGATCTTGTCAAAAAATTCGCCAGCGGCTTCATTCCATCCCACGAGGAGTAGATGCTTTAAATTGTAGCCCTTTCTTCTCAGATACCGTAACAGTTTCCGCAAGATGATCCGCTCTATTGAGGATAAAATGAAATTGATCCCTCCGAATAGAAGGATAACCATCCGGGAAATATTGACTTCCTTTAAAAAGAAGGCCAATACAAAGATAAAAATAATACCAACAAGATTGGCCTCCATCACCTTACCGATTTCAGACGTCAGCGTCTTATGTCGATAGGTTTCGTGGAGGCCGAAATAATGGTAAATCAAAAAATAGGCCGGTACTGCTACAAGCATCAGCTGCATATAATAGACAAGTTCTATGGCATTACTTTCTCCCGCTAACAAATCAAACCGGATGTGGTAAGACAACAGCATGGAAAAAATGCTGATGATAGCATCGCCTAACACCAGTAACAGGTTGAAAAGCCTTTGATTCTCCTTTATCATTCCGTTAGCTCCTCTTTGGATCTGCACTTCCTTTTGTTTTATCTTCCATCTTCTATCATAAATGAGAATTTTTATCTGTAATCAAAAACGCCCCGGATGTCCGGGGCATTTTCTGCCGTCCTCAGAACAATGTGACATAAGGGACCAGCAGCAGCCGGTTCGTTTGCAACAGAAAAGCGTAATACAAAAGCCCCACTGCAAGAACAAACCCAATGGCAGCATAATACAGGGCTTTTTGATCTCTCAATTCGGTCCGCAGCTTTGTTTCTTTGGCGCTTGTTTGCTTTCTTCTGCCTCTATCCGCCTGCTGGAGCAGGGTGAGTTCCTCAGTTTTCTCTGGATCCACCTGCACCGAACAAACGATCTCTGGAAGCAGATAGATGATCGCCGGGAAGAAAATCAAAGCAACCCGTTGAAAGATGAAATGCTTTATGGTGAGTATGAACAAAAAGGCCGCATACATTGTGAAATTCAGCAGCACCACATTCTGTGGATTTCTGTTGAGTAATCTTTTTTTCAGACAATAGGCAGCGATAAACACTACAATGGGGATGAGCGCCGTCTTAACATCTCTGCCCATGAGATAGTAGCGTCCCTGTTCCGTTTCGGTATAAAATTGATAGACAAATTTGGTCACAAAATTGATAATGGGCCAGGAAAAAATAAGGATTAGTCCTGTTCCTGCCCCATAGATGACCAGCGATTTCCAATTGACAGGCAGATTGGCCAAGAAATAAATGGGAATTAAAATCAGCACACTTTTATGGAAGGAGGCGGCCAGCAGGACCAGCAGTATATAAGGAACCAACTTTTTCTTTTGCAGAAAGGGGATGGCAAACAATAGGATGGAAATCGCTATTTCCTGCCGAAGGGTGCACATGGTATAGCCGAAGAATCCGAAGGCGACAAAGGTAAAAACGCTGATCCAAACAGAGGAAGAATATCGGTAGATGGCTACGGCTCGCAGCCCAATGGTCAGAACTGCGACTACCGCCATAAACACATAGGTATGATTTGTAACAAGGGAAACTAGATAGTTAAGCAGACTAAATCCAAATTCAATTCGATAGGGATTCTCCGCTGAAATTAGGTAGCTAAGGTCATGGTTTGCCACCGACTGAAAATAGTTGGCATACATTTTATAATCTATCCCTACAGTATCGGCACGCAAACTTGCCATGAGCATCATCACAGCTGTTACCACACATAGATAGATTAAATCATTTCTCCGGCTGCCCCTGCGTTCGCAGAGCACAAACCCTAGCACTGCCACCGGAAGTAGCAGTAAATAATAGGGGAGCACACATCCACCCGCCTTCTTTGGGACATAGTTCTCATCTTTTTCAATGTCCCGAAAACATATGGTTACACGGTTATTATGCCTATCTATTGGGTGGATATAAACAATCTGTTCTATCTTTTATCATAAATCCTGATGCTGCCTTCCCTCATGGTCCAGGGTATAGGGAGCTGGATAAATCAGGGAGCTTACCGTCACAAATTCATAGCCTTTTTCCCGCAGCTGGCCCAATATCTGGGGAAGGGCTGTGGGGGTATCTGGCGCGCCACTGTGAAATAGTACAATAGAGCCATTTCCCACCTTACCCATCACCCTTTCTACAATTGTTTCGGCACCTGGCTTTTTCCAGTCGATAGAGTCTATATTCCATTGAATACACTCAAGGCCCGCATCACGTACAGCCCGTACCACCTCGCTGTTATAGGAACCCGAGGGCACCCGAAAGAGGGTCGGCCTTACCCCGGTAACCGCTTGGATTTTATCACAGGAGTTCTGGATTTCCGCCTGGATCTGCTCGTTGGAAATTTGTGTCATATCCGCATGGGTGTCCGAATGGCTCATGACCTCGTGTCCGGCTTCAGCCAATTTCTTCACAGACTCCGGGTAGGTTTCGCACCATTGTCCCACCACAAAAAAGGTACATTTGGCGTTATAGCCTTCCAAGATTTGAAGTAGTGCATCAATATCCTTGTCATCCCAGGCGCAGTTAAAGGTAATCGCCACCTTCTTTTCTTGGGTGTCCACGCTGTAAATGGGGATATCCTTTTTATCCTGCATTGTCCCTACCACTCTGGAGGCCCCGTAGGCAATGCAGACGGCAATCATTATGCCGAAGAGAATCACAAAGCTGCTGAGCATCAGCTTCTTTTTTGTTACAACAGAATAGCCCATATTCCCGCTCCCTTTCATTGTTTTTCATCTCTCTTCAATATATGAGCCTTTATCTTTCAGCAGAAGAAAAAATCATTACTTTGCACCAGGGATTCTTCTATAATTCTCGGTGAAATTGTCGATATGCCCTAATTTTTCTCAACGACTTGACAAGTCATATAATTTGGCATATGATTTTAGCAACACGAGAAAAGCGATGATGGGGAAATTACACCGACAGATTCTTTTAGAGAGTTGCCGGCTGGTGAAAGGCAATAGATATGCGGTGGAGCAATCACCCCTGAGCTGCTGGCTGAACCCCATCTGGGCAAGTAAGCTTTGCCGGTTCCTGACCGTTAAAGACAGGCCGCATTGATCAAAAGATGCGGAAATAAGTGGGCATCTTCTCAAAAGATGTCAATAAGAGTGGTACCACGGAAGCCAAAGCCTTCGTCTCTTGCAGACGCAGGCTTTTTTTGTTAGAAAAATCTCGAAAGGGGCAGATCACATGACCAGAAAAATCGAGATATTGGATTCCACCCTCCGGGATGGCGCCCAAGGGGAAGGCATTTCCTTCTCGGTGGAGGATAAACTGAATATTGTGCGGTCTCTGGACCGGCTGGGTGTGGATTATATTGAAGCCGGTAATCCCGGCTCTAATCCCAAAGACATGGAGTTTTTCGAACGGGTTAAAATGCTGGATCTTCGTTATTCCCGTTTGGTTGCCTTCGGCTCTACCCGTCGATGTCATATCCCGGTCCAAGAGGATAAAAACGTCCGGGCCCTTATCGGCGCCGGCACCTCTACTGTGGCCATCTTCGGCAAGTGCTGGGATATGCATGTCACCGAGATTCTCCGCACCACCCTGGAGGAAAATCTTCGGATGATTGAAGAGACCCTTGCCTATTTTAAGAGTCACGGCAAAGAGGTCATCTTTGATGCAGAGCATTTTTTCGACGGATATAAAAAGAATCCGGATTATGCAATGCAGGCCTTAGAAGCTGCGGTTCGGGCTGGCGCTGACTGTCTGAACCTTTGTGACACCAACGGCGGATGTTTTCCCGATGAAATTTATGAGATGACCAAGGCTGTCTGTGCGCGCTTTCCTGTTAAAGTGGGCATCCACTGCCACAATGACATAGGATGTGCGGTGGCTGGTACCCTCATGGCAGTTAAAGGCGGGGCAACCCATGTCCAGGGCACCTATATCGGGTTTGGAGAACGGTGTGGCAATACCAATCTATCCACTGTAATCCCTTCTCTCCAGCTCAAGGCGGGATATCATTGCATCCCGGACGAAAACATTCGCCTTCTCACCAAAACTGCCACCTACATTGCCGAAATTTCCAATCTCACGGTGGATCATGGTATGCCCTATGTGGGGAAAAGCGCTTTTGCCCATAAGGGTGGCATGCATGTAGATGGGGTCAACAAAAACCCCGCTTCCTTTGAGCATATTCCGCCGGAAACAGTGGGAAATAAGCGCAACATCCTCCTTTCAGAGGTAGCAGGGCGGGGGGCTGTCGTCAAAAAGCTCAGCCACCTGGATCATTCCATTACCAAAGATTCCCCCCAGGCGCAGGAAATGGTAGAACTACTCAAGAATAAAGAGCTGGAGGGCTACCAATTTGAATCCGCTTCCGCCTCCTTGGAGCTTCTGATTCTCAAACGCCTAGGACGTTTTACCCCATTTTTCCACATTGAACACTTTAAAATCATCGGAGAGCGGGAACAGGATAAAAGCGCCCCTTCCTCCGCTATGGTAAAGATCAAGGTGGGAGATCAATACGAAATCACTGCTGATGAGGGAAACGGCCCTGTCCATGCCTTGGACAAGGCCATGCGCAAGGCCTTAGAGGTTTTCTATCCCGCCCTTTCCCACATGCGCCTTATCGACTATAAGGTCCGTGTCATGGAAACCCACCAGGCCACCGCCGCCAAAGTCCGGGTTCTCATCGAGTCTACCGACGGGCAGAATGTCTGGACCACCATCGGCGTATCGACCGACGTCATTAACGCCAGTGCTACCGCCTTGTCTGATTCCATCGAATACAAACTTTACAAGGACGCTCATCCTGACAAATGAGAAAAAATCTGTTATAATAAATTTTTAGAATTGGTTATTAGTTGCAAGTTTATCTGATAAAAATTGCAGAAGCTATGTTTTCTGTTCAAAGAAAGGAAGGATTTTACTCATGGGTATGACAATGACACAAAAAATCCTCGCCGCTCACGCCGGCAAAGAACGGGTGCGAGCCGGAGAACTTATCAGTGCAAAGCTGGATATGGTACTCGGCAATGACATCACTTCTCCCGTCGCCATTAACGAATTTTATAAGTACGGCTTTGAGCAGGTATTTGATAAGGAAAAAATCTCCCTGGTCATGGATCATTTTACTCCAAATAAGGACATCAAAGCCGCAACACAGGCAAAGCAATGCCGCGATTTTGCAGCAAAGATGGAAATCGTCAACTATTATGATGTGGGACAAATGGGGGTAGAGCATGCGCTTTTACCGGAAAAAGGCTTGGTTGCTCCAGGAGAACTGGTCATCGGTGCTGATTCCCACACCTGCACCTACGGCGCGCTGGGTGCTTTCTCCACCGGCGTCGGCTCCACCGATATGGCCGCCGGTATGGCACAAGGTGTCGCCTGGTTTAAAGTCCCCTCTGCCATTAAATTTAATCTCAAAGGCAAACTGACCGGTTATGCCAGCGGCAAAGACGTCATCCTGCATATTATCGGTATGATCGGCGTAGATGGGGCCCTCTACAAATCTATGGAATTTAGTGGAGAAGGCCTCTCCTCCCTCTCCATGGACGATCGGCTCTGTATGGCCAATATGGCCATTGAGGCAGGAGCCAAAAATGGCATTTTCCAGGTAGATGATGTGGTTCTTGATTATGTCAAAGACAAAGTTCACCGGGATTTTCAGGTCTATGAAGCTGAACCCGATGCAGAGTATGAAAAAGTCTATGACATCGATCTAAGTCAGATCAAGCCCACGGTGGCCTTCCCCCATCTCCCCGAAAACACAAAGACTGTAGAAGAAATCAAAGAGCCTGTCGCCATCGATCAGGTGGTCATCGGCTCCTGCACCAACGGCCGTCTCAGCGACCTTGTAGCCGCCGCCCAGGTGCTCAAGGGCAGAAAGGTAAAGAAGGGTGTACGGGCCATTATCATTCCAGCCACCCAGAAAATCTATCTGGAGGCCATGAAAATGGGACTTCTGGAAACCTTCATCGAGTCTGGTTGCGTTGTCTCCACCCCTACCTGCGGTCCCTGCCTCGGCGGATATATGGGTATCCTCGCCAAAGGGGAAAGAGCCGTCGCCACCACCAACCGCAACTTTGTAGGCCGGATGGGACATCCGGAATCAGAGGTCTATCTTGCAAGTCCGGCTGTGGCTGCCGCCAGCGCTGTGGCAGGCGTTATCGCTACCCCAGACCAGCTGTAATCGACAAAGGAGGTTAGGAACAATGAATGCACACGGCAAAGTATTAAAATATGGTGACAACGTGGATACCGACGTCATTATTCCAGCGCGGTATCTCAACTCCGCAGATCCCAAGGAGCTAGCCTCCCACTGTATGGAAGATCTGGACAAAGATTTTACAAATAAGGTTCATCCCGGCGACATCATTGTAGCAGGCTATAACTTCGGCTGCGGCTCCTCCCGGGAACACGCCCCTATTGCAATCAAGGAAAGCGGCATTTCCTGTGTCATTGCCCGCTCCTTCGCCCGCATTTTTTACCGCAACTCTATCAATATTGGGCTGGCAATTCTGGAGTGCGAGGAAGCCTGTGACAAAATTTCCGATGGTGATGAGGTGGAAATCGACTTTGACACTGGTATCATCAAGAATCTAACAAAAAATGAAGGCTATCAGGCTCAGCCCTTCCCAGATTTTATCAAAGGGATTATCAATTTCAACGGGCTGCTCAATTATCTAAAAAACAACAAATAGAAGGGAGCACCCTACTATGAATAAGAATATTGCGCTGATCAAGGGTGACGGCATTGGACCTGAAATCGTCGGTGAGGCTGTCAAGGTCCTGGACAAAATTGCGCAAACCTATGGCCACCATTTTTCCTACACTGAGGTACTGGCCGGTGGCTGCGCCATTGACGCAACCGGTCATCCCCTGCCCCAGGAATCCATTGAGAAATGCAGGCAAAGCGACAGTGTGCTGTTGGGAGCTGTGGGCGGTCCCAAATGGGATCAGCTAGACGGCAACCTCCGCCCAGAAAAGGCTCTTCTCGGCATCCGCAGCGCTTTGGGTCTTTTCTCCAACATTCGTCCTGCTAAACTCTTCCCTCCGCTGGCTCACGCTTGTCCCCTGCGCCCTGACATTAGTGGCGGCGGACTGGATCTGGTCATCGTTCGTGAGCTTATTGGCGGCGTATATTTTGGCGAGCGGGGCACCACAGTGAAAAACGGGGAAAAATACGCCTATGATACGATGGGTTATTCCGAGCACGAAATTGAACGGATTGGCCGGGTAGCCTTTGAAATGGCAAGGAAGCGCCGGAAAAAGGTGACCAGTGTCGATAAGGCCAATGTGTTGGACAGTTCCCGGCTTTGGCGGGAGGTCATGCATCGTCTGGCCCGGGAATACGGCGATGTGGAATACGCTGATATGCTGGTGGATAACACCGCCATGCAGCTGGTGCGCAATCCCGGCCAGTTTGACGTCATCGTTACCGAAAACATGTTTGGCGACATTCTCTCCGATGAGGCTAGTATGATTACCGGTTCTATCGGGATGATTCCCTCCTCTAGCTTAGGAGCAGGGACTCTGGGCATGTATGAGCCCATCCATGGATCCGCTCCGGATATTGCCGGGAAAAATATCGCCAATCCCATTGCTACCATTCTTTCCGCTGCGATGATGCTGAAATACTCCTTCGATATGGCAAAAGAAAGCGATGCTATTGAAGATGCAGTAGCTACAGTCCTTTCGCAGGGATATCGAACCAGTGATATTATGAGTGAAGGTTGTACCCTGCTCTCCTGCACTGAGATGGGAGATCAGATAGCTTCCCTGATCTAGCTAAAAAATAAAGGGACCAAGGAAATATTTCCTCGGTCCCTTTATTTTTTAGCTAGATTCTTCCTCGCATAAATACCATCCAACCAGTGAATTCTATAGTAGAGCGCTTTTTATATCATCATATTAGATCACTCTCCGCCCACTGAAACACGGAGGTGTTTGGAGGTGCAATATGGAAAAGAAATTGAATTGGTTTCGACCTGCATTCACAGCGATTGTATTGACCTTGGCGGGCATCTTTGTCATCTATCTTGTCTATGATATGCTATTTCTGCCTAAGTTACAGATTTCACAGCGCCAGGTTCTCCACAATTACGCATATAATACCCCTTACTATATCGGCAACATCGCTACAAAAGAAGGATTTCTTTCCCCCACCATTGAAAAAGTCAGCTTTTATGGTGGGACCAACCTATTAAGCTCCCAAGATATTTCGCTTTACCTCTATAAAGGGCAGGAAACTACCCCCTTTCTGACAAGTTCCACTGATGATTTTGGTGGAAATTTGGTCAGCGCAGAGGGAGAGAAGCTTCCTTCTACCCCCTTTCAGCTGATCTATCTTGTTCGCATATCTCCTGAAAATGAAGGCCGCCTGAAAACCATCAACATGCGGATCACCTTCTCTTACTTTGGCATTATTAAAAGAGACCAACACTATACCATCTCTTTTTTCCTCTGACTTTTATTTTTAGGGCAGCCACCATAGCTGTTTTTATTATTTTTAGAACATGAATTTCTTTTCGCGGGTAAAATTGACAGGAAATTTTATCCTGTGCTATGCTATAACAACAAAGCAAAACTTCAAATGAGGCATTGTTATAAAGTCCGATGCTGTCTGAGAATGGAAAGGATCCTGTATGATTACCAATTTTTTTACGTTGGCCTATCTTAACTATGATAGTCCCGACATTATGCGGGATGAAATCATGTGGCATTCCAACGATTCCTCTTGTTCCCACTACCACGATTTTTTCGAAATCACCCTCATCATTCGAGGGAATATGTCTTACGAAACACCCAATTTCAATACCATTCTAGATGAGGGAACCCTGATTATTATCCGTCCTGGAGAAATTCATTATAAGAAATCACTGGACGAGGATATTCTTGCTCATCATTGGGGCTTCTCCTCCTCTATGATGCACTCTATTTTCCAATATCTTTGCAGTCAAGACAAATTGGAATGGCTGCTCCAACAGGGAGAAAACCCTCCTCTCATCCATTTAGATATAGCAACCCTGCGGTATTTTGACCAAAAACTTGGGAATATATCTTCTATGTTCAGTCGCAGCGAGCCCTACGCTATCTTTGAACTTAAGATGGTATTGATGGAAATTATGGCCCGGTTTCTGCCCGCCTTTTCGGTTCGGCAGAAGAGCCCCGTCCCTCCTTGGCTGGAAAAACTGGTTATCAGCATGAATGAAAAGGAAAACTTCGTAGAGGGCATGGACGCTATGCTCGAAATTTCGCAAAAGAGCTCAGCCTATCTCAGTCGTATGTTTAAAAAGCACTATCATACAACACCGACAAAATTCATCACTTCCCTGCGGCTCAATTACGCTGCCCAAATGCTGCTTAACTCAGACTGGAATATTCTGAAAATTTCCATCGAATCCGGCTTCGAAAGCCTGAGTAATTTTTACCACTGTTTTTCAGAGGTGTTCCATATGTCCCCTAAAAAATATCGCAGCACTCATGGTATGATCTGTTGTTCATCATGGCCTTCCAGCTTGAAGGACAAGGAGTAAAAAATATCATCTTTCTGTTTTGAAAAGCAGACCTGTTTTATAGGTCTGCTTTTTTATTTGCGTAAAAAATAGTAAATGTCAAAAATCAACAAAAAAAGGGCAACAGAATGGAAGATTTCGATTTTATGGTCAGTTATACTAAAAAAAACAAAGAAAAGAGAAAACTAACATGAAAAATGACGATTTCTTTCTTTTAATTGGCAGTTATTGCAGTAAAAATGATCCCGGACTATTCTTGCTCTCTCTCCATGACGAGACTCTTTCCGCCCAGATCATTGACACTTTTCAAGGGGTAGAAAATCCCTCCTACCTGATCGGTAACGATCAGAAAGTTTATGCCATCCTCGAAACTGAATGCTTTGATGGAAAGCCTGGTGGGGGTGTCGCTTCCTTTTATATTGAAAAAAACACTATTCAGCTAAAGACCGCGATGTCTACAGGAAGCCCTGGCCCCTGCCATCTTTCTATCGACGACCGGCACAGGTTCCTTTTTGCATCAAACTACCTTGGCGGCAGCCTTTCTATGTTTTCTCTGACAGAAGATGAGAAATTACTTCTCTGCGACCAGAAACAGCATTGTGGACATGGTTCCCATCCTCTGCGGCAGGAAGCTCCGCATGTCCATTGCTGTGTTGTCTCACCGGATCAAACCTTTGTCATGACCGCCGATTTGGGGCTGGATCGGATCTTCTGCTATAAAATTGATGCCCCAAACCGCAAATTAATCCATGACCCATTACGGGATATAGATTTCCCATCTGGCTGTGGAATCCGGCATCTTTTATTTTCCATCCTGGATTCCAAGATCATCTATGCTGTGTCGGAATTAAGTTCCCAGGTTTTTGCCCTAAGGGAAACAGGCGGAAAATATCAAATTTTTCAAACGCTCTCTACTCTGCCCCCAGGCGTACAAAACAGCACCTGTGCTGCCATTCGTCTTTCCCCAGATGGCCGCTTCCTGTATATCTCCAACAGGGGGCACGACAGTATCGCTGTCTTTCGGATTTTGCCTTCCGGCATATTACAGCCGGTCGAAATCGTTCCCAGTCATGGAAAAACACCCCGGGATCTCCATGTTTCCCATAGTTTTGTGGCTGTCGCCAACCAAGATTCTAACAAAGTTAGCTTTTTCCTCCGGGACAAGCATACCGGAGCCTTGACTTTTCAGAAACAGGAAGTCCAAATCCATTCGCCTTCCTGCATCATAGAGCTCACAAAAAGGAGGAATCAAACATGATAAGAATCTCTGAACAGCTTCCCAACACCCCTGACATCGTCTGGAAATATTCTCGTCAATTGGGCGTCAAATACGCCGGTACCCCTTTTCCAGAACTCAACCATAAAGAAGGTTGGGCCTGTCTGTTACGGCAGATGTCGACATTCCGTCATCGCTTCGAAAGCCAGGGATATACCCTAGAAGTCTTTGAGTCTGGGCCTCCAGACGAACTCATCAAGCTCGGGCTCCCTGGACGGGATCAACAGATCGAGGAATATATTACTGATATCCGCCTTGCAGGGGCAATTGGTGTTCCCGTTATCTGTAATAACTTTATGCCTGTCCTGGGATGGACCCGGACCAATCTTACAATTCCAGCCCGAGGCGGTTCCATGGTGACAGGATATGACCATGAAGATATGAGCCATGGGGATTTGACAGAATACGGAGAGGTCACCCAAGAAATGCTCTGGGATAATTTGGCCTATTTCTTAGACGCCGTTCGTCCCGAGTTGGAAAAGAATAACGTAAAGCTAGCCTTTCATCCTGATGATCCTCCTGTGGACTCCATTCTGGGTATCAGCCGTATCCTGACAGGGCAGAAAAATATTCTTCGTCTTCTAGAGCTGGGAAATAGCCCCAACATCGGGATTACCCTCTGTATGGGTACATACGGTGCTATGGATGAGCCTCTTCCAGAAAATATCGAAGTCCTCACCAAAACCGGAAAGGTATTCTTTGCCCATTTTCGTGACATTGTCGGAAATAAATATAAGTTCCGGGAGGCATGGCATGACGAGGGACAAAATGATATGGTCCAATGCTTAAGCCTCTTTGAAGAAAACGGTTTTAACGGGTGCATGCGGGTTGATCATGTGGCCACTATGGAGGGGGAGGATCCCACATTAGCCGGCTACAGCGCTATGGGGCGGCTCTACGCCACCGGGTATCTGCGGGGAATCCTAGATGCCCTGGGATGTGCCCATGAATAAATCAGAAATAAAGGAAGGGCAATATTATGACTTTTTATAATCGAGAGGATGTCATCGCCCTCTCTCCTCACTGGAAAGGCGAACGATTTGACGATGGGCGTCCCCGGGTAAGTGACCAAATCCTGGATCGTTTGCGGGATGCTACCATCGAAGAAGTATGGGCGCCAATGTGGGATCTTGGCTTTAAATACCAATTCGAAGGCAGTCTCAATCGGACCAATCAGAATCGGAAAATGATCGGACGGGCTCTGACCACTGTTATGCTTCCCTCCCGCCCTGATGTCCATATGCAGCTTCTGCGCCATGGACAGAACGAGGAAGGTAGGAGAGGTTTCTTCAACCAATGGGTTGTGGATGAGCTCCAGGAGGGTGATATCCTCGTTGTGGACATGTGCGACAAGGTCTATCAAGGCACATTTGTCGGGGGCAATCTCTCCACCGCCATCAAATCACGGACCAAGAACGGCGGAGCTATCGTTTGGGGAGGCATCCGCGATCTATCCCAAATCATTTCTATTGAAGATTTTCAGCTCTATTACCGCGGCATCGATCCCACTCCCATCGGCGATGTAATGCTGGGTGGGATCAACGTGCCCTGCCGTATTGGAAATGCTATCTGCATGCCGGGAGATGTCGTCATCGGCACAGAAAGCGGCGTCATCTTTATCCCCGCTCACCTGGCAGAGGACGTGGCTGTCCGTTGCGAAAAAACTAAGGTAAAAGATATGTTTGGGTTTGAGAGGCTACAAAGCGGCACCTATAGATCCGCGGATATTGATAGAAATATCTGGAGCAAGGCCGTGTTTGACGATTTTCTCCATTGGTTTTCCACCTCTCCCCTAGCCCAGGATTATCAATATCTGGACTGGACTGCTGAAAAAGAGGAAGTAGAATCGGGGAAAGACGGAGAATTTACCGGCATTGTCACTGTAAAAACCACTGTAGTTTAAAGGGAGGGACAGCATGAAACTGGCACTTAACCTCACCAGAGAGAAACTCAACCGGGAAAATTACCGTTTTGCACGGCAAGCCAGTGCCTCCGGCATTATCGCCCACTTAACTTCCTACAACGGCGCTTGGTCCGGAGCGACGAGCCAAGGCGTTCCCATTACTCGGGGTGGTGATCCTATTTGGAACCTAGACTCACTGCTGTCTATCAAAAAGGAAATGGCCCAGGAGGGATTGGAATGGTATGGCGTTGAAAATTTTGATCCCGGCGATTGGTACGACATCTTACTCGATGGGCCAAAAAAGAACCGTCAGCTCGACCGCATTAAATACATCATCCAGAACATGGGAAAAGCCGGCATTCGGTATATGGGATATAACTTCAGCCTCACTGGCGTATATGGCAGAAAGTTTGAGCCCCTGGCCCGTGGCAAGGCCATGACGCCTCATTTTCTCGCCTCCGATCCAGACAACGATATCCCTATTCCAAAGGGTGAAGTGTGGAATATGGTATATGATCCCGATGCTCCTCAGGGGGTGCAGGAATCCATCTCCAATGAAGAGCTATGGGAAAGATGCCGATTTTTTCTGGAACAAATCCTACCTGTAGCCGGTGAATCCGGTGTCATATTAGCGGCACATCCCGACGATCCCCCTGTGCCCCGGCTCCGTCAAAACGCTAGATTGATCCATACCCACGATATGTTCCAAAAACTCATTGACCTTGTCCCCCATCCCTCCAACGCGCTGGAGCTGTGTATCGGCACTATGGCTGAAATGGATGCCAATGTCTATGATGCTGTCACCTCTTTTGCACAACAGGGCAAAATCGGATATGCTCATCTGCGCAATGTGGTGGGTCAGGTACCAGATTACTACGAAGTCTTTGTAGATGAAGGAGATCTGGACATTTTCCAGGTACTAACCGCACTCAAAAAGGGCGGCTACGACGGAGTTCTGGTTCCTGATCACGCCCCAGCCATGGATTGTAGTGCTCCCTGGCACTGCGCAATGGCCTATCAAATGGGGTACATCAAGGCTGCCATGCAGGCGGCCGGAGTCTATGAACCATAAGAAAAGGAGGTAATAAAATGGATGCCCCACAAGGAAAATTTTCCGGCAAAATTGCGGTAGTCACCGGCTCCAGCTTCGGTATTGGCCGCGCAATCGCTTTAGAGCTGGCGGCCGAGGGCGCTACCGTTGTCGTTACAGGCCGCAACGAAGCCCGAGTCGGAGAAACCGTTCAAATGATTGAAGACGCTGGAGGCAAAGCTATTGGCCGCTGCTTTGACATCAAAGAAAAAAGTGAAATCGACGCCTTTTTTCAGTTTGTCAAAGAGCTGGGCGGTGTGGACATCTTTGTCAGCAATGCCGGCGTCACCAAAGTCTGCCGTTTTCTAGAAAATACGGAGGAAGACTTGGAAAATATACTTCGCACCAACTTTATGGGGGCTGTTTACTGTGTCCAGGCAGCGGGCCGTTTGATGCGTGATCAAAAGAGGGGAGGCAATATCCTCCTGGTCACCTCTGTCAACGCTTATCATCCCCTTCCTACCCAGAGTTTTTATTCCAGTCTCAAGGCGGGATTAGAGGCGCTTTGCAAGGCCCTGGCTTATGAGTTTTATCCCTATGGCATCCGGTTTAATTGTGTCGCTCCCGGCGCTACTTTGACGGGCATGTCCAAGGATATGACGGAAGAGGACTTTTCCAACCTCAACCAAACAGTGCCTTTGGGACGTATCGGTTATCCGGAGGATATGGCCAAAGCAGTGTCTTTCATGGTATCTGAGGACGCTTCTTATATTACCGGTGCTTCTCTGATTGTCGATGGTGGCCTTTGCCTTCGCAAAGATGTCTGATGTGAGGTGAAGATATGAACTCCGGGCTCGAAATTTATGAATATCACGATGAAGGCTTCCAGGTTCTCATGTCCTATGGCAGTTGGAGGATCGCTGCTCTCAACTTCACTCCCGACGCCACCGTTGACCACAGCGATCATATGGAGCGTCATCTGCAAACCGATGAGGTATTCCTCCTGCTCAAAGGCAATGCCTATCTTATTCTTGGCGGATGCGGCGACGAAATTGGTGGCCTAGAGATCATTCGAATGGAACCATATAAGCTTTACAATGTCAAACAGTATCACTGGCACCATACCATCATGGATGAGGGATGCGCAATCCTTCTCGTGGAGGAAAAAAACACCTTTCCTCAGAATACTCCCTACTGCCCTCTCTCGCCTGCTATGATCCAGCAGATCAAGCAAACCGCCGTATTTTAATAATTCTGTCCCATAGTCGGTCCCAGAATGACTGACCAATTTATAAAAAATGGAGGTATGAATCATGAAACTCTCGAAAAGAATCCTGAGCGTAATTCTGGCACTGGTCCTTTTGTTCACACTGGCCGCCTGCTCATCTGGTGGAGGGGAAAGCGCTTCCAATGGAAGCGGCACATCCGGTGACAGCTCTGCCGGCGGGGATGACAGCCTTAAGATTGGCTGCTTGGTCTTCCAAGAAGATATGTTCATGTCCCTGTTTGACGCAGGCGCCCAGGCAGCCGCTGCAGACTATGGCGTAGAAATTAATTCCGCCAACTCCAGCAACGATGCTACCAGAGAATCCGAAATCATCCGTACCTGGACAGAACAAGGGCTTGATGGCGCTGTGGTAATGTCTCCGGATATGTCTACCAGCCTTCAGACCTTCTCCACCGCCATTGATTCCGGTATGACCATCGTCACTGCCGACGATCAATACGAAAAGAACGGCTCCATCGACAAAGGTGTGCTTGCTTCTGTCACTACCATGCCTGAGGGTCTAGGACGTGCCTCTGGTGAAGCTGCCGTTAAATATATTCAGGAAAACATGCAGGGTCAGGATGTAAAGATTGGCATTATCCAGTTTAAATCCCAGGCTGCTATTGCCAGCGAAGGACGTTCCAACGGTTTCCTTGCTGCACTGGATGACGCGGGAATCGAGTACGAAGTTGTTGCTGATCAGGATGCTTGGCTTCAGGATACTGCTGTCACCACAGCAACTGATATGCTGACTGCTAACCCTGACATCAATATCCTGTATGCCGCCAATGACGGCGGAACTGTAGGAACCACCATGGCAGTCCGCAACCTGGGACTAGGGGATAAGGTCGCTGTCTTTGGTACCGATGCTTCCGAGCAGATTTGTGACATGGTCCTTGATGAAAGCTATCGCCTCATTGCCACTACAGGCCAGGACGCCTATCAAAACGGTTATACTTGTGCGGAAATTCTCATCAAAAGCCTGTTGGGAGAGGATGTCAGCGAATATGAAGGAAAACTGACCGCCCTTGAGGGTCTTCCCCTCAGCCGCGATGACCTTGCCAAGGTAGAAGAATACAAAGCGAAATTAGAAGAATTAACCTAAGATAGGCATCCGCTGTAATCAACTGAGGACCGATTCGTCCTCCCATCATGCAACTGCCGGTTATGCCGCCCCTTTTCTGGGGCGGCTTCCATCGGCGGAAAGGGGGAAATTATGGGAAATGTCCTAGAAGCTCGCCATATTGTAAAACAATATCCAGGAACCGTAGCACTGGATGATGTCAGCGTTTCCTTTGATTCTGGCAGGATCCACGCTCTCATCGGGAAAAACGGTTCCGGCAAATCCACCCTACTGAAAATTTTTTCTGGCGCTGAGAAGAAGACCTCTGGAACCGTCAGCCTTGGAGGAAAACAACTCGACATCAAAACTCCCTCTGAGGCCTTTCAAATGGGAATCGCCACCGTCTATCAAGAAATGAGCCTGATCCCCGAATTATCCGTGGCGGAAAATATCTGTATTGGTAACCTTCCCTCCAAAGGTATTATCGTTGACTGGAAGGCCACCCGGGCAAGGGCAGCATCTTTGCTCAAAGAGTTGGAAATTGAAATCGATCCTGATGCCTTGGTTTCCGATCTTAGCGTTGGCGAACGACAAATGGTAGAAATCGCTAAAGCCATCAACTTTGATCCATTAGTTCTCCAATTGGACGAGCCCACCTCAGCGGTAACCCAGGCAGAAGTTCAAACTATTTTTAAGCTTGTCAAACGTCTAAAAGACCGAGGGCTTATTATCATTTACGTGTCTCACCGGCTTCACGAGCTGTGGGAAATTGCTGATACCTGTACTGTACTCCGTGATGGCAAGCTGATCGGCGTCCGGGATATGCAGCAATTGAGTCGTCCGGAATTAGTCCATATGATGTTTGGTGATGTGGAGATCAACTCCCGTCCCGCTGATCTCACAGTGGAAGAAGAAGTGGTTCTAGAGGTAAAGCATCTTTCCTGCAAACACAAATTCAGTGATGTCAGCTTTCAGCTGAAAAAGGGAGAGATTTTAGGAATTGCAGGCATGCTGGGCTCTGGTCGAACCGAACTTCTGCAAGCAATTTTTGGCGCCGCTCCTTTTGACAGCGGTGAAATCTATGTAAGTTCGAAAAAGGTTGAACATCCTACTCCCAATGCAATGAAAAAGCTAGGGGTCACATATACACCTGAAGACCGGCAGGAACAGGGCTTAATTGATATCCACAGTATAGAATCCAACCTGACCCTTGCCAGCTACAGTATGTTGGGCAAACACATAACATTAGAAAACAAAGCTCTTTCCCGCTTGTCTAACAAGCTGATCCACGATCTGCAGATCAAACTCGCCAGCAGTAGTGATCCTGTCTCCTCCCTCTCGGGAGGAAACCAGCAAAAAATTGTGGTTGGCAACTGGATCGGCACCAATCCAAAAATCATGATGTTTGACGAACCTTCTCGCGGTATAGATGTGAGCGCCAAACAACAGATTTTCCAGATTATGTGGGATCAATCTCGAAAAGGCATCAGCAGCATCATGGTTTCTACCGAACTCGAAGAGCTGCTGGAAGTCTGTCACCGGATTCTCATCATCAAAGGCGGCCGGATCATTGGAGAAGTCAAAAATCCAGAAACGGTGACTGTTGAACAACTTTACACAATGAGTATGGGGGGAACTGCAGATGAATAACCTCAAAATTGATAAGCAAAATGTTACTTCCTTTATTTTAAATCACATATTCGAATTTTTGGTCATTGTGATGATTATTACCCTTTCATTTACCGCCAGCGGTTTCCTTTCCACTACCAATATCCTGGGCATTTTTAGGAATATGGCTTTGGCAGGTGTTATCGCCTACGGTATGATGATGGCCATTATTTGTGGCGAAATCGACCTTTCCGTCCCGTCCACCGTAGCGCTAACAGGTATTGTCATCGGCCTGTTCTGTGAATACCTCCCTGCCTACGGTATTCCGGAATGGCTCTGTGTGGTTCTCGGTATCCTGACCATGCTGATTTTTGCGGCTCTGATTGGCACCTTCATCAACTTCCTGGTCTATCGCTTTAAAATGCCCGCTTTTGTCGCTTCCATGGCCGTCATGTATATCATCTATGGCTTTGCGGCCGTAATTTCCAACGGATTCCCCGTCACCACCTTTCCCTCTTGGTATAACGCCATCGGTGCAGGACTGATCTTAGGCATCCCTGTTCCCGCCATTATTACTTTAGTCATGTTTGGCGTCACCCTCTTTTTGCTCAAATACACTAAATTTGGCCGTAGCATCTATGCCATCGGCGGAAATAGCGAAGCCGCACGGCTCAATGGTACTAATATCGTCCGTACAAAAAGATTTGTTTTTATCTATGTTCAAATCTGTGCCGTTCTCAGCGGCATCATGGCCTCTTCCCAGGTCATGTCCGGTAACTTTAACTTTGGCAAAGGCTGGGAGTTTACCGCTATTTCCTGCGTCGTCATCGGCGGCACTGCTTTTACCGGTGGAAAAGGTCGTGTTTGGGGCACCTTCGTAGGCCTATTCTTCTATGGAATCATTACCAACGCCATGACCCTGCTCAATATTAACCAGTACATGCAGTATATTGTCAGAGGCGCATTAATCCTCATCGCTGTTATCATCAATTCCTATAATCCCAAGCACAAGTAGCTTTTTCTGATCTTCCTCTGAGGGCAGGGCGGGTTTCTCTCACCTTTCACCCGCCCTTTTCTCCTCTCTGGGCTACTCTCAGTTTTTTAAAAATGAGGTGTTAACTTGAAATATACTGAACGCTTATCATCCGTACCCGTCATTCCTGTTGTCGTTTTGGAAAACGCAGCAGACGCGGTCCAGACAGCCAAAGCTCTGCTTGCCGGCGGCATTGATGTCATGGAAATCACTCTGCGCACAGCGGCCGCTCTGGATGCAATCCGCTTTGTCTCCAAAGAAGTGCCCGAAATGCTGGTGGGTGCCGGCACCGTGCTTTCTCAAAAGCAAGCACAGGAGGCTGTAGAAGCTGGAGCACAGTTTATTGTTTCCCCAGGATTTGACCGTTCCCTTGTTCAGTGGTGTGTGGAACAGGATATCACCGTGACACCTGGATGCGTTACCCCCACAGAAATCACCTCTGCCCTATCCCTAGGGGTGGATGTTATCAAATTTTTCCCCGCTGGCGTCTATGGCGGACTCAGCGCTATGAAAAGCCTGGCCGGTCCTTTTCCCGGTGTTAAATTTATCCCCACCGGCGGGGTCAACCTTCAAAACATTGCCGAATTACTTCAGTCCCCCTTCATTCTGACTGTAGGGGGCTCCTGGCTCTGCCCGAAACAGGAGATTGCAGCAGGTAATTTTGACTCCATTACGCAGCTGACAAAACAGGCCGTCTCCACCGCTATGGGCTTTGAAATTGCCCACATTGGCATTAATGCCTCCCAGGAAAAAGAGGCGCTGGAAATCGCCCAGACCTTTGCAGATGCCTTTGGTTTTCCTGTAAAAAACGGCAACAGTTCGATATTTTCTGGATCTAAAATAGAGATAATGAAATCCGCCTCGTTAGGACATTATGGCCACATTGCCGTATCCACCAATGATATTTCCAAGGCTCTTTCCTACCTGGAAAAGAAGGGATTTGGCGCCGACCTGTCAACAGCTAAATATAAGGGAAATCGTATGAATGCTGTCTATCTGTCCAAGGAAATCGGCGGATTCGCTATACACCTTCTGCAAAGATAAGGAGGAATCATCCATGAAAGTGCTCACCATCGGAGAAATTATGCTCCGCTTGAAATCCCCAGGTATGGAACGCCTTTTTCAATCCCCCTATTTAGAGGCCACCTTTGGCGGTGGAGAATCCAATGTAGCGGTGTCCCTGTCAAACTACGGTATACAGGCACAGTTTTTAACCGCTCTACCGGAAAATGCTGTTGGAGAGGAATGCATCAAAGAACTGCGCAAATTAGGGGTAGATGTAAGCAAAATTGTGCGCAGCAAAGGCCGTATGGGCGTCTATTACCTGGAAAGCGGCGCCAACCAGCGGGCAAGCAAGGTAATTTATGATAGGGAGGGTTCGGCCTTTTCCCTCATGACTCCTGAAGATGTAGATTGGGATCAGGTTTTTGACGATGTGGGTTGGCTGCACATCACCGGTATCACCCCCGCTATCTCTGAAAACACCATGCGTCTGTCCTTAGAAAGCTGTAAAGAGGCTAAAAAGCGGGGAATTACCGTCTCCTGCGATCTCAACTTCCGCAAAAAACTCTGGAATTACGGTAAAACTGCCCCTGAAGTGATGACAGAATTGATCGAGTATGTAGATATTGCTGTCGGCAACGAAGAAGACTGTCAAAAATCCCTGGGCATTACCGCTGATGTGCAGGTAGAAAGCGGTCAGCTGGATCTGTCCCAGTATAAGGCACTGACCCAGGCAGTATTGGATACCTATCCCAAAATGAAGATGATCGCCATTACCCTGCGGGAATCCAAAAGCGCGGACAGCAACGGTTGGAGTGCCTGTCTCAACGATCGCAATCATTTTTATACCAGCCGTCATTATCTCATCCAGGATATCGTCGACCGCGTTGGTGGCGGGGATAGCTTCGCCGGCGGACTCATTTATGGGCTCAATCACTATGAAGCGCACGACAAAGCCCTGGAATTCGCCGTTGCTGCCAGCTGTCTCAAACATTCCATTCCCGGCGACTTCAACCGGGTCAGTGTGGACGAGGTAGAAAAGCTGATGTCCGGAGATGGTTCCGGCCGTGTGCAGCGCTGATATGGAAAAATTCACACCGATTGCTCTGGTTTTATCTCATGAAGAAGGACCGCTTTGGGAAAAGCGGTCCTTCTTCATGAGACTTCTTTACTTTTTTCGTGCAGAAACTATGAGCATCATGGGTCTTCGCATCTCATCCTTCATTCCCGGTACCGTATCCAGCATAGAAGCCGGCGGCTTTGGTTCCACTATCCGGATCAGTTCAAAGCCATGGTTACATAGGCCTTCTAGGTAGGTCGTCAAGGTCCTATGATACTTGATGACTTTTTCGCCGAGAAAGACCGCTTCCCTCTTTCCCTCCTCATAATAGTGATCCACAGGAAAGTGGAGAATATTCCCCGCATCATCATAAATCCAGTCCTGGTTGCCATATGCTGTAAACACCGGATGCTCCACCGAAAATACAAAGGAGCCTCCCGGACAAAGATAAGCATTCACCTTGCGAACAATTTCTTCATAATCAGCTACATAATGAAGCGCAAGGGAACTGAGCACAATGTCAAAGCTGTCGTTGGGAAATTTCATGTCTTCCATGGTCAAACAATGGTAGACAACCTGGGAAAAATGTGTCTTTTTTCTGGCAATGTCCAGCATCCGTTGAGAAATGTCAATTCCAACTACAGAGTCTGCTCCCTGCTCCATGGCATAAATACAATGCCATCCATATCCGCATCCCAGATCCAATACCTTCTTTCCACGAAAATCCGGCAACAACTCTTTGAGCGTCTCCCATTCCCCTGCTCCCTGAAGTCCCTGTTTGGAGCGGCTCATTTGGCTGTATTTTTCAAAAAATATAGGATCGTCATATTTATTTTCTTTCATTTGTCATTCTCCAATCTTTCATGTAAAATACTTTTATATGGAATATGTTTGTGATGAGGAAGAATTTTTCCGTCTACGTTTCCCCATATATTGACTTGGACCTATACGACATGATATTCTATATTTACACAAAATAATATGTTTTTCGACTTTTGTTATTCTATGAAGGCTACAGACATAAACATCCGTTTCCTTTTATTTTATAACACATTCCAATAAATTTTGTCAATCTGCACAACCTGCACTATTAGTTCGTGGTTTTCTGAAGGAACGTGGTATATTCTTCCTTCTGAGGAGGATTGTACTATGTCCCTGAAATCCATTTTTTCTCACGAGGTATATCGAGCCCGCTCTGAACTGGGTTTAACCCAGCAGGAAGTTGCTGACGCCATTTCTATTTCAGTACGGTGGTATCAATATATTGAAAAGGGTGCATCCATTCCTGGATCTATTGTCATGCTTCGGCTGATCTTGTTCCTCAATCTAGATGTCAACACATTTTGGGATGAATCTGAAATTTGTGTTCCTATACGCTATCGATACAGATATGCTCCTGTAAAAGAGTCCCTGTCTTCTCCTGAACTTGGTTCCTATCATTCGGTGGGACTATCTGCCTATCGTTATTCCGATCACGGGACTTGGGATCATGTCTCTCATATTTCTGATATTTCCACACGGAATACCTTTGTGGCGGATCTTGCTCGGCGTTGTACCTTGGCGCAGCTGGATCCGATCCATTTGCTGGATGTGGTGATGGACTCTATTTAACTTTCTCACTGACGAAGTATTGTCTAAAAGAAACTTAAAAGCGGGGATTGAACAATCCCCGCTTTTTTATTACTTTTTTATTTTTCTGCCGAACGGAAAAGATTTATCATCCAGTTCCAAAAACCATCTACATCGACCTCAACGGCACAGTCCACATTGGGCTTTTTATCCGGGCAGACATTGCGAAAGTCTGCTACTGTCATTCCACGCGTGATCTCCCCTTCTGTCTCCACATCTACATAATAGGCTTTTGTCTGGATGACATCTGGGTAGACGATGGTACAAAATGCTAAGGCGTCGTGGATATTGGCCACATCAAATCCAAATTCCTTATTACGCCGCAAGCTGAAATCCATAATCCGTACCGCCAGTTTGGCATAAGGATTGGATAGTTTCTTTAACTCTTCTATGACCCACAGTGGCAATTCTGTTTTCAGGGTAACATCCAGCCCCACCATGGTCATTGGTATTCCCGCATTGACAACAATACGCAATGCATCAGGATCCACATATGCGTTAAATTCCGATGCCTGGGTCATGTTCCCGCCAATAAGGCAACCGCCCATAATAACCACACGTTTAATTTTGTCCTTAAGATCCGGATATTTCTTCAGCGCCAACGCCAGGTTAGTCTGAGGGCCCACACCAAGATAGACCAGTTCTCCCGGGGCGTCACATGCCGTTTCATAAATGGCATCCTCAATCGTCCTTTTGTCAAACTCCCGATCAGCCGGGGGGATTACCACATCTCCTAAACCGGATTTCCCATGGGATATGGCGCAGTGTAATGGCCTCCGCAGCGGTTTATCAGCGCCCTTGATCACCGGAATATCCTGGCCCATAGCACAGACGATATCAAGCGTATTTTTCGCAGTCAGCTCCAATGGGACGTTTCCAGCTACGGCAGAGATGGATCGGATATCCACCTTGTTCTGGCTCAACAGCGCGCATAAAAGGGCAATTGCATCGTCAATTCCGGTATCAAAATCCAGATGAACTGGTATTCTGTTCATGACTCCATTCCTTTCTTTTTCTCAACTACGGGCCGGTTGGGCTATATCATCCTGTTTTCCAGTAGATTTCACCACTTTTTTCTTTTTGTTGGTTTTATCAAAAATGAAAGCCAAGATAAATCCGACCAGCGCTAAGCCAATCATAATACCAAAGATGTACTTGTATCCAGCTTCAACCGCATCGACATTGGCATCCAAAATTTTCCCGTAAATTGTAAGGATGAATGCATCCGGCACATAAGCCATGACTCCCAGCATACCAATGGCCGTGCCCATATATTTTTCCGGGATATCCAGCAGAGGCAAGGAGGCCCAATAAATGCCGCGGAATGCCTGAATAAACAGAGACGCTAACAACACGACTGTAATCACTAAGTAGAGCAGAGACTGCTGTGCAGGAATCAAAATAAGTACCAGCAAGAGTGCTGCACAGATGAGGAAGTTATACTTCATGGTGCTGACGGCTGATCCCAGCTTATCCACCACAAAGCCTCCGCCAATATTTCCTATGTACTGGATACCATAGGTGCGCACCGAGCCGATAAATGCTGCAATGCCTGCTGCAACCGCAAAGTTGGATGTCAGATAAGGTACCATACGGGCCGCGGAAACCGTCAGGGCATAGGCACAGAACATCATGAAGCCCAGCAGCCAGAATCCCGGCTGTTTCAAAACCGCCTTGATTCCCATCCATAGGGAATCGCCGGAATCCCTTTTCTGCTTTCCATGCACCACGTTTTCGTCTTTGGGAAGGAATATCCAGGACAGGATTCCAATTACTACATAAAGGATGCTATAGAAAATCAGCAGCGCGTTAATATCATCTCCGGCAGCGGTAAAAATCGCGATACCCACTGACGAGAAGATAAACGCCAACAGGCTAAATCCCGCTTCCTTCAGTCCAAAAATACGTCCTTGCTCCTCATCTGCACCTAGCTGTTTTACCGCTTTGGTCATAGCCGGGAAATAGGTCAACACCGTAGTAACCGCCCACAAAACATGGATGATCATCAGTTCTGTATAGGACGGAGATGCCGCAAACCAGAAGCCCAGTACTCCCGTAAGGACTAAGGAAATCGGTATCAGCGCTTTATAGGATATACGGTCAGCCACAATACCGCCAAAGAGATATCCTAACAGGTTGAGCAGGCCATAAACTGACATGAGATTGCCCATTTGCTCATTGGATATTCCAAAGTCAGCCAGCATAACATCATAGAACGAGTACTGCAAATAGGGCAGGATGTATATGATGCCACCGCCCAGGCAGATCACAAATAACAACAGCCATCGCTTTTTATTTTTAGCCATAAAAAAATCCCTCCATACAAATTTACCCATACCTAGCGCCACAAGGCGACAAGGCATTTCTGCATAAAAATGTATTGAGAGATGTGGGATTTTTATTGTCATTTACACTATAAGACAGTTTTTCCCTTTTGTCAACAGTTTTTTATGGATTTGATCCAGTCTCACCTAAACTGCTCATATCTGTGATGTCTCGGCTGATCCCCACCAGACCTATAATTTTGCCCTCTTTGTTATAATATGGCGCCTTGAAGACTTGGAAACGGCGGGCTACTCCATCCGGATAGCGCATCCATTCTATATTGCGTTGAGGCTTGCCTGTTTTAAGCACAAAGCTATCCTTCTGATAGTAAAACGCCGCCTCTTCTTTTGGGAATAGCATCCAGTCCGTTTTCCCGATAATTTGGCTTTTTTCCAATCCCATAATGTTGCAAAACGCTTGGTTGCACCCCTGAAGGATTCTATCCCTGTCTTTATAAAAGATAAGATCAGGCGAAGCGTCGATGATCGTTTCCAGCAGGTTATAAGAATCTTCTTTATACTCCTTGCTTTTGCATCGGAATTCCTCGTAGGAGTAAAGATACTGCTGGCGATATTTTGCCGGAGTCAGTGCGGTCAATTTTTTGAACATTCGTATAAAATGAGAGGCATCACTAAAGGCCAAGCTGTCAGCAATTTCATTGACAGACAGATTGGTGGATATCAAAAGGATACAAGCCCGATTGACCCGCAGACGATTGTAGTAGACAAATGGCGTCAGCCCGGTGATTTGTTTAAATATGCGGATGAGGTGATGCTCTCCTAAACAAAGGCGGTCCGCTACATCCTCCAAATGAAGATGCTCATAAAGGTGAGAGGAAATATATTCAATAGCTTCTTTGACATAGGTGAGATTGCGTTGATTGACCTCATCACTTTTGGGCCCAGCAACAGGCATTCGCTGGACAGACTGAAAAAAAGCAGTCAAAATATGGTTCTCGGCCCCAAAATGTTGATCCGGGGCAGTACGGCGCATTTCCCGCATACTGTCCAAAAGCTTTCCTTGCACAAAGCTGATGGGAAAAGGTCTGCCAAATGAAAAAGCATCACGAAAAATACGATAGGATTCACTGCCCTTGGCAAAGGAAAATACCGTTTTAAATCCATCGATATGTTCCCCGTACATCATAAGTGTGAACTGGGTTCCTCCAGCGAGAAATAACCCCTGGTTCTCTTCGACAATGACATCCTCCTGAGAAAAACTAAAATTAACTTTTCCTTCAAAAATGACATACAGGGTTATCTGCTGTTGTGCCGTGGTATACATACGGTATTGGGTTTCATGGAGCAGTTGATAACTCAGCGGTTCAATACTTTGAATTTTCATCTTCTTCCCTCCCATGGTCCCAACATAGCATGGGATAAAGAAAATGTCAATATTATTCTATTTTAGGTCGATTTCTTCAATAGGCGCTATTTTTCGGCCATGTTAAAATAAAACCAACAAAATGTAAGGGAGAAAGTGGGAAATTATTGTCGTATTGCTCTGTAATTTGTGGCAAACTAATTCAAAAAGGGGGGATGCAACCTTTGTTTTGACTTATTTCAAGAAAGAATCATCAATTGTGGAAGAAAAAAACCGCTGATACGAGGAGAAGAATCCATGAACAAGACTCTAAAAGTTGCCGTTATCGGACTTGGGTTTGGTGCAGAATTTGTTCCTATTTATCAGGACTACAGCTTAACCCAGTGCTATGCTGTCTGTCGCCGTGACCGCCAAAAGTTGGAGGCCTTTGCCGATGAGTTTCAAATTGAAAAAAGATATACCGATTATGACCAGCTTCTCCAGGACCCAGAAATTGACGCTGTACATATCAACACTGCCATTGCAGACCACGCCTCCATGTCCATCAAGGCATTAAAAGCGGGCAAACATGTGGCCTGTACCGTTCCCATGGGTCTAACAGTGGATGAATGCGCGCAAATTGTCCAATTGGAGCGGGAAACTGGTAAGGTTTACATGATGATGGAGACATCAGTTTATACCCGGGAATATCTGTTTGCCAAAGAAATGGTCCAAAACGGGAAGATTGGACGAATCCAATTCGTCCGCGGCTCCCATCAGCAAAATATGGGCCTACCTGGATGGCCGGACTATTGGTACGGATTCCCGCCTATGTATTATGGCACCCACGCTATTGCCCCCGTCGCCGATCTTATTGGCAAACCCATCCGCTCAGTGCGCTGCTATGGCTCTGGAAGAATCAGGGAGGATTATATTCCAAAGTATGGTTCCCCCTATGCGGTGGAAACCTCACAGTTATTGTTTGATACCAGTGATGTTGCCGCTGAAGTGACCCGTTCCCTATTTGATACCATCCGTCAATACCGCGAAAGTTTCGATCTCTATGGTTCCAATATGTCTTTTGAGTGGGAACAATTAGCCGATGAAAACCCTGTAGTTTATAGCGGTATTGAAGATGCCCAGCGGGTCATAGTGCCAGATACAGATCATCTCCTGCCCCCGGAAATCGCAAAATACGCGCTGCGCAACCAGATCATTGATAAGGACCACGTCTCCTTTGTGCAGGGCGCGGGCCATGGTGGTTCCCATCCTCATTTGGTGAAGGAATTTGTTTCCGCAATCCTAGAAGGGCGTCACGCAAAGGTAGATGCAGCTACAGCCGCCAACTGGACCTTGGCCGGAATTTTATCCCATCAGTCCGCCATGGAGGGCGGGAAAGAGATCGTCTTGCCACAATTCTAAATAAGGAGGCTACGCTATGCCATTACAACAAGATTTTTTTGATACAAGTTGGAGCATGGAGCATAAAGATTGGGCGCCTGTTAAGCTTGGCTTTATCGGCGCTGGGGAAATGGCCGAATTTGCCGTGTTACCCGCTTTATACATTACAGAATTTGATTTAAAAGCGATCTGCGATCTGGACGAAAAACGCGCAAAGCTCATGGCCGACAAATTCTGTGGTGGGAACTATTATACTGACTATCAGGAAATGTTTGAAAAAGAGGATCTAGAGGCTGTCAGCATCCAGTTACAACCCGGTGAGGCTCGCCAACGCATTGCCATCCAAGCCATGGAACGGGGGCTGGACGTATTCATGCCCAAGCCTCCCACCCGGACCTATGCAGAAGCACAGCAGTTAGCAGAAGTTGCCCAGCGGACAGGTCGAAGGCTCATGGTCAATTTTGAATCTCGGTTTAGTTATGCTGTGCGGATGGCCAAAAAGATCATGTCCCGCCCGGAGTTCGGAAAGTTAACCCAGGGTTCTTTTTCATTCTGTACCGGGACATACAAAGACCGCATTTCTTATCGCCATGGTAGTCCTTATAAGGACACGGTTCATGCCTATCTGTTAGATTTCACTCCCCATCATCTTGATTTGGCCCGTTATCTGTGCGGTGAGGTAAAACAGATGGCACTCTTCCACAATGAGTGGGAGGGGGAAAGCACCAACGCCGTAGCGCTCCAATTCGCATCAGGTGCTGTTGGAACTCTGCAACTTAACAGCAACCGAATCTGGTGGCGCAACTACGATCATATTGAACTGACCGGACAGGGAGAATATGCGGTACTGGAAAGCCTCTGGAACATTAAACATTATACCTTAGGACAAAATACATTTACAGAAAATTACCGTGATGAACGCAGTGTAGAACTTACCGGAGACGGCTTTGCCATGCGGGAATTTGTCGCATCCATCCGAGAAAACCGGCAACCTATCGCCAATATCGCCGACTGCGCCAAGACCATGGAGCTATATCAGGCGATTTATGATGCGGTTTGTGAGGGACGGGATGGAATAATTCTACAAAAATAATTTTATTCATAGTCTATTTCAGGTGAACGGAGTATTCCGTTCACCTGAACGTGCTTATCAAAGGATGGGAGGAGAGGCTTATGCTTCAGGATATCATCGCCTATTTGGGAGAACATTGGGGAGAATTTGGAGATGCGGTGATCCGTCACATACTTTTGAGCGTCACTTCTCTGGCCGCAGCTTGTCTTATTGCTATCCCTTTGGGAATTCTCTGTGCAAAAAAGAAGCGGCTTTGTGGGCCACTTATCTCCATTTTAACTATATTACGTGTCATTCCCAGCATCGGCCTGCTGATTTTAATTCTGCCCTTGGTTGAAACCGGATTTACATCCACCTGTTTTGCCCTAACGGTGTTGGCATTGCCCATGATTAGCATCCACACCTATGGTGGTTACAGTGAAATTTCTCCATCCATCTTGGAAGCGGCAGAGGGGATGGGCTTGTCAAAAGGCCAGGTATTCCGCAAAATCGAGACGCCGCTCGCCCTTCCTCAAATCTTCACCGGTATCCGCAGTGCTTCGGTGGACATTATTTCCAGTGCTACTGTGGCTGCTCTCATGGGCTCAGGTGGACTTGGGCAATATGTATTTGTTGGAATGCAGATCAATAGTTACACCCAGCTTTTGATTGGCGGCATTAGTGTTGCCGCGATTGCACTGGTCAATGAAGTGATCCTATGGTTTCTCCAAAAAGAATCCATTGGGAATCGTTTACATGGATAAAAGGAGGGATTTCCCCTATGAAGCATAGAAGAAAATGGGTGACAATCCTGCTTGCCGCTATGATGGTAATGACCTGTTTTCCCTCATGTTCCGGCAATCAGAATGTAATACAGGTCGGCTCCAAAGATTTCACCGAGTCGTTTTTAATGGCCGAACTTTACAGCCTTGCTTTGGAAGATCACGGTTTCACAGTGGACCGCCGCTTTAATCTAGGCGGCAGTCCGGTGGCGCAAGCCGCTCTAGAAAAAGGGGATATTGATGTATATCCTGAATATACTGGGACGGCACTGCTTCAAATTCTGAACCTTCCCATCGACACCGATCCCCAAAAGGTTTATGAAACGGTAAAAGAAGAATATAAAACACGCTTTGGTCTTACCTGGCTTAACTACACCCAAGCCAGCAATTCTCAGGGGCTAGCGATGACCAAGGAGGCCTCTGAAAAGTACGGCATAAAAACCATTTCCGACCTACAGAAAAACGCCTCTGAGATCCGCTTTGCTTCTACCACCGCCTTTGCAGAAATTGCAGATGGCCTTCCTCTGCTGGAGGAACATTATGGCGAATTTAATTTTAAAGAGACCCGAGTATTTGATGTTTCCTTAAAATATCAGGTTCTTCTCAACGGGGAAATGGATCTAACTGTGGCGTTTCTGACAGATGGGCAGCTGGCCGATGACCGCTTTGTCGTCCTGGAAGACGACAAGCATGTGTGGCCTCCCTATAATATCGCCCCCATTGTGCGGGATGAAGCATTAGAACAGTATCCAGAAATTGAGGAGATTCTCAATAATGTATCCCAAGCTCTGGACAACGAAACCATGCGTTCCCTCAATTCCCAGGTGGATATCGAACAAAAAGACTATGAAGCGGTAGCAAGGGAATTTTACGAAAGCCATATCAAAGAATAACGTGCAAGGGGGCGAAAGCAATGCAGCCATTTATTGAGTTTCAGCATGTGCGAAAGCAATATGAAAAAGCCGCAAATCCGATCATCGAGGATCTCAGCTTTACCGTGAAAAAACATGATTTTGTTACCGTTCTGGGAAGCTCCGGATCCGGAAAGACCACCATTCTGAAAATGATCAACCGGTTAATTGAACCAACAGATGGGAAGATTTTGCTGGATGGGCAGGATATCATGAAAGCGGAAGTAAATGCACTGCGGCGCAGAATCGGATATGTAATTCAACAGATCGGATTGTTTCCCCACCTGACAGCTAAGGAGAATATCGCCCTGCTTCCCCGTTGCCTGAAGCAGAATAAAGATCAAACAGACAAAAGGGTTGATGAGCTCCTCTCCCTAGTCCAGTTGGAGCCCAAAATATTCAGAGATCGGTATCCCCGCCAGCTTTCCGGCGGACAACAGCAGCGAGTTGGTATTGCAAGAGCACTCATCAACCGTCCGGATCTTCTCCTCTTTGATGAACCCTTTGGCGCCCTGGATGTCAACACCCGCAGCCAGCTTCAGAAAGAAATTCTTGAGATTCACCGTCAACTGGGGACCACTGTCCTTTTTGTCACCCACGATCTTCAGGAAGCTTTTTCCCTGGGGGATAAAGTTATGATCGTGGAAAAGGGAAAAATTCAACGGTATGATTCCCCCCAAAAAATCCTTCTCGATCCATCCACCAATACCGTTGGTACCTTTGCATTTGGGAGTACAGTACAGCGAATGATGATGCTCAAGCCCCTGGACATTGCAGATTCCTTTGTCTCCGGAGACAAAGGCCCTTCCCTTGCTGTCGAAGGAATTACCATGGATCACATTATCTCCATTTTTATCCAGCAAGAGGATGTTTCAACCATCATCCTGACACAAGACGGACTTCCCACATACACCATCCGACGGTCCAAAATATTGGGAGGGGAGAAACCATGATCTCCTTTATTAGCATCTATTATCAGCGGGTGCTCAACATGCTGTTGGAGCATTTTCTTCTGGTGTTTCTCAGTGTATTGATTTCCTTTCTGTTGGCCATTGGAATCAGCGCTTTGATCCGAAAACGCAAAAAAATAACAGCGGCTGTATTGATCCTTTTCATTGCAATCTATTGCATTCCTAGCCTGGCACTTTTTTCTTTTCTCATTCCACTGCTTGGTCTTGGCAAGGTAACGGCTGTGACTGCATTAATTCTTTACAACCAGGCATACCTGATCCGCAGTATCCTGTCCGGTTTTGATTCCATTTCTCCCTCTGTCCGTGAAATTTCCCACAGTATGGGGCTTGGGAGATTCTATTCCCTTTGGTATGTAGAGATTCCTTTGGCTCTCCCTCTGATTCTCAACGGGCTGAAGGTTGCCACAGTATCTACATCAGGTATCGCTGTGATCGCCTCACTTGTGGATGCCGGTGGGCTTGGTGTACTGCTGTTCGAAGGAATGCGCACTCACAACTTTGTCAAAATCGTCTGGGGCATTCTTCTCATTGCATCTTTTTCCTTGTTTCTCAACTGGATCTTAGGTCGTTGGGAACAGCGTGCAAGTGAAAATGCAAAAGGCTATGCAAAAAAAAATGACACCAAACGCCGGTAAGTTATCTCGTAAAAAGCATGTCTATTATGAAGGCCTGCGAAATATTATAAACATCTCTAATTCGATATGTAATAGGATACGTAATAGAAATCTTTTCTCTATTTTCCACTCTTTTTTCACAAAAAAGAAAGACCGAGAAACGGCTTATCTTCGCCATTTCTCGGTCTTTTTTGGTGGAGACGATCGGGATCGAACCGACTACCTCTTGAATGCCATTCAAGCGCTCTCCCAGGTGAGCTACGCCCCCAAGCGACATATGATATTATACATGAATATCTGATAAAAAGCAAGAGGCAAATTGGATTTTTTTGATTTTTTTATAAAAGACGAGTCGCTTTTATGGTTAATCAGTGTTTAAAGATAAAAACTGGCTATTTCATCCTACATTTCCACTCCTTTTATCAAATTTCCGATACATATATAGCGGAGTGGCTGATATTCGAGCTTAAAGCTGGCGTTAACAGTAGAAAAAGGAACAGAGAGAATCAAGATGATTCTCTCTGTTCCTTTTTAATTATTATGAAGTCTTTTCGGATTGATAAGTGACTATATCCTTATCCAAGAATCCTCTTATTTCTTTTTCCGTCTGAAGACTACAACTGCACCTGCAGATACTGCCAAAACTGCCAATGCGATAGGCAGAGCGCTGTTATCGCCGGTAATTGGGTTGTATTTGTCATCATCAGTGTCATTCGAAGAGGAACCAGTTCCACTGCCAGACGGCCAATCCCAATCACTTCCGCCGGTCTGGTCTTCATCAGAACCAGGGATACTGGGGGTATCATTATCTCCGTCGCCACCACCGGCAGCGGTGATAGTTACCTGAATAGGAATCGTAATGGCTGTCACTTCACCATCAACGCTGAGATAACCAGTAGCAGCATAGGTTCCCGCTGTATCAAACTTCACCTGGCTGTAATCCCAATCAGTGACAGTCATATTCACTTTGCTGCCATCGGAGTAGTTGGCCACTACATCCTTCTGCAGTTTGGCAAAGACATCCTCTGCGCTTGTTCCTACCTGCGCAGAAACTGCCAGAGACTCAGGATCCAGGGAAATCAGAGTCACCTCTCCGGTCTCATTGACGATGATGTTGGCATAAGCCTTTACATCCGTTCCATCCAGGGTGCCTTCCACCTGATAAGTACCTTCCTCATCCAGTTTTACATTGCTCAGATCCCATGTCACGCCGACACTGACCTGTACGCCGTCTTCCTGGGTTGCCAGAAGCTTTTCAGGCAGGCGATAAAGCACTTCGTCCATGGAGGTACCAACCTGAACAACGATATCCTCGACCTCTTCTACCGAAACAATCGGAGAACCGGTATTCAGATATACATTGTCAAATTTGGCAGTACCATTGAACACCATAACACCAACTCGTCCTTCTCGGATGGTGCCAGAGTCCACCGTGCCCTGGGCAATAACAGTATCGTCAAAGGTTACGGTGTAGGCGTCGCCAACCGCCTCCACTTTGTAGTGGTGCCACTGGCCCAGCTTTGCCTCGACCCCAGCCGCCGCAAAACCGACGTTCATCACGTCCCGGGCCGCGCCGCCGCCTCTGGGGAATTCGAAGATACGGAAGTTCTTGCCCACCATGTCAAAGTTGAGGACATAGCCGCCAGCGGAATTTGCCGCCGTATCTGCCGCCCGGAAAACAAGGCCCAGCGCCTGTCCATCTACTAGCTGGACGTCACCTTCAAAGACAAAGTCGCCGTTGACTGTCTGCTCTGCCACAGCAAAGGAGTCTCCAGAGCCAACACCTTGATATCCATCCTCAACGACCTGCCAAGAACCACCAGAGGTAGACCAGCCGGAAAGATTGGTGTTAAAGTTCTTTTCAATGACATTAACTGTCACTTCTTTTTCAAGCCCGCCGGCGTTGGTAACTGCTTTAATGGTATATTCACCAGTAGCAGGAGCCCGCAGAGTCAGGGTAGTGTCTGTCTGCTCCACGATGACAAGGCCATCATCGCAGGTCCAGGTAACGCTCTTATTCTCTACGCTGTTGGGCAGCACATTGGCGGTAACGGTAAACTCCTCGTTGACGCCCACGGTACCAGGAGCAGAAACAAGCAGAGAAGTTGGATTCCCATCGGATGAAGTCAAATCGTCCCGATACATGGACTTCATATCCCAGATCTTCAGGGAATCAATGGTCAAATCGCCATTGGTGAAGAATTCCATTCCCGCATTGTCCAGGGAGGTGTAGAAGATGGTGTCGATAGCCGCTTCGCCATCATTGCCGAATACGTCAATGATAGACCAGTCCACCAGGATACGCAGCTTAATCTTTCCATCCGCTGTGGGATACAGCTGATAAGAGCAAACTTCATTTTTACCCCAATTGCCCGTCTGGCTCTTATCTACATAAAGCAGGTCAGACTCTGTGTTGTACTTCACAGTCAGCTGGTTGTCTCCACCTTTTCTCAGGTTGAAACCAAACTCGGTGGCTGTCTCGGGGGTAATGGTTGCCTCAATATCAAATTTCTGTCCGGCTAAGCCTTGGAGAATATTTTCATCGTCGGCGCCGACTTTCAGATTATCTACCTCATAAAAAGGATTCTCAGAACGATAGGCATTGATCTCCTCCGGGGCATAGGAGGTCAGACGGTATTCGCCGTTAATCAGCTTGAGCCCGGTCACCAAAGGCAGGGACTGGGCGCCTGTCCAATCCTTGCCATCCATGGCGGTTTCCTGCATCCAGCTGGTCAGCAGGGTGCGTCCTTTGGGGTCGTTGAACCACTTCATGGTGGCGTACATATCCGGTCCGCCATTGTAAGTGATCTGTCCAGTCAGAGGCTTAAAGGTATATTTCCCACCTTCTTTGACTAGGTCACCTACCACATACCATTTGCCGGAACCGTTGTAGACCCACTTGGTTTCTCCAGTACCCTCAACAGTCAGGGGGTATAAGCCCGGGCACTCAGAGGAGATCCTAGCGCCGTTTTCATAGTATAGGTCGCTTTCCTTTGTCCAGTGGATCAGGTCGGAGGATGAGAAGATCTGGCCGTCGCCGCCGGCCACAATCATCAGCCAGACACCGCCTGCCTCATAATCGTCATCCTCCTGCCACCAGACCTGGGGATCCCGGAAGCCGCCGCCATATTTATTCCCCTCATTGCGCAGAACCGGGTTGCCGCTGTATTTGATCCAGGTCCGGCCATTGTCCAGGGAATAAGCTAAGGATTGTTTTTCGTTGCCATAGGTGGTGTCCCCGCCGCTGTGGGTAAAGATCGCCACCATCCGCTCATCCGGCGGGGTGCTCTCGTCAAAGAGTCCGCTGGTATTGTTCCTATCAATGACGCCGCAGCCAGAGAAAATGGCCCCCAGCTCGTCCGGGGTCATGGTCACCGGCATCTCCGTCCAGGTAATCAGATCTTTGGAAACCGCATGGCCCCAGCTCATATTCCCCCACACCTTGTCATAGGGGTTGTGCTGGAAGTACATATGGTATTCCCCGGTGCTGGCATTGTACATTAAGCCGTTGGGGTCATTGGTCCAGTTATATTCCGGAGTGAAGTGGAACTGGGGACGGAACTGCTCCTGGAAAGCAGTAGCCGGATCAGAAGCCTTTTTGATCTGGATGGTGGTAATGTTGGAAATTCCGGTCTCTTCATCTGTCAGCTTGACCAAGATATCATTGTATCCGGATTCCAGTGCCACTTCTTTAAATTCCCCGACTACAGCCGCCTCATCGTTGATAGACAGACTATAGCCGGCCTCTGCAGAAGCTTTGACCTGTACGCTTTCCACCGTATAGGGGACCTCTGCCGTGTAAGTGTAAAGGGAGGGGGAAAACTCCTCGTTGAGCTCTGCGCCCTCAATCTCCAAGCCGGTGAGCTTGGGGGTGGTGGCCGGGGTATACTCTACATTATTGAACACCACCTTGGCAAAGTGGCTCATAACACCGATATACCCGCCTTCAAACACATCACCGGTCTCCTGCCGGGAACCCACCAGTTCCCCGTCTAAATAGAAGTTGAACATGCCTCCTTCCAGCACCTCGACCCGGAAGTGGAAATTGGTCTTTTCCATCTCATCCTCTGTCAGGTTGCGGGGAATGGACCAAACTTCGGTTCCCGTGTTCTTAAAAAGCTTGGTAATGCGCATATTCTTGTCCACATTGACGCAGTACCAGCAGGAATAGGGATTATCCGGGTCCTTGACGCCGAATACCAGCCCCGCCGCATTACCTTCCAAAAGCTGCATATCGCCTTCCAGGATAAAGGCGCCAGAAGCTGGTACATTCAATTGTGACATATAAAACTGGTCACCGGTGCCCCCGTTGTTAGCCAGGAGGCCGTCCTCCGTCTCCATCCAGATACCGCCGGAGGCCGTCCATTCACCTTCGATGTTGGTGTTAAAATCGCCCTGGACCGGGGCATCGGTATTGTCAGTAAAGGAAAAATCGCTGTATTTGACACTGCGGTTATAGCCGACAAAGCCCACATAACCACCGGCAAAATTAGGCGCTGTGGTGGAAATGACAGGGTTTTCCATGTCGTTGACATAGAACTCCACATTTTTCGCCGCATCTACCGTCAGCTTTAGCCGGAGGTTTTCATAATCCAGCTCGCTGCTGTTAGGGATAGGGGCCACCACGTTAAGGGTATCCGCCCCCCGTTCACAGAAGACCCTGGCTTCGCCATTATTGACCATGGCGCCATACCAACCGCCAGCCGCAGGCTCCATCTCCTGGGCCGGGGCGCCGAAGAGAAGCCCGGCGTCGGCGGTAGCGCCTTCCTGATAACTCATGGTCGTCTCAAAGACAAAAGCGCCTGATTGTGTGGAGGATGCCACATAGTTATTGCCTTGGCCCGTATTGTTGAGGGTAAGGACCCCCTCCTCCAAGGAAAAGTCCCCGCTTCAGCCAGCCAGCTCTACCGGTCCGGCAGCGCTGACCATGGTCATCCCCGCGGGAACGACGCTCATCAGAGCAAAAACCAGGGCAAACAACAGGGAAAATCCTCTCTTTGCTCTCCTTCTCAATTTCTTTTCCTCCTTTTTCATGATCCTTACTTAAAAAAGTAAATGATTAATTCTATCTTATCATCGTCAAAAATTATTGGTAATATTTTTTCACAAACAAGAAGATTTTTTGTTTGTTTTATTTGTTTTTGCCTTAGTGATTTGTGCTGATCGCTGATATCTCCATTTGTTATAGGGATTTTCTTAAGCTTTCCTCCGATAGTGTCCTCCCTATGGGTTAACTTATGAAATCTAAATTCGTCAGAATTTTATCTCATTGAATGCTTCAGAAGAACACAGGAATTAAAGTGATCGTTTTCGATTATTGATTCCCTTTTTGAGGTTGCTTTTCTTTCTTGATTTTAGTTGACCGCTCTGATAGAATAGTAAAAAATGGACTTTCCATCATTGATTCTTTTGTACTAAATCACGGAAAAGAGGGATGGTTTTGTTTTCCGTCGATCGGGAAAAATGATTTACAATTATCTGAAAGAACATGATACCGCAACAACTGAGGTTCTAAGCGAAATTACCGGCGCTTCCCTGGCGACAATCCGTCGAGATCTTAATCAGATGCACCAGCAGGGAAAGATCCTGAAAAAATACGGTGGAGCCCAGTACATTCCTCCAGAAAAAAAGCCAATCTCTCGGCTGGACGGCGAAGAAATTCCTGAAATTTATGCCGACAAGGATGCTATTGCTAGGCTAGCTGCGGAGCTCATCCAGGATCACAATACTATTTTTCTTGGTGCTGGCAAGGTCTGTTCCCTAATCGCTCGCTATATCCGGGACCGGAAGGGTGTCACGGTGGTCACTACCAATATTGACGCAGTTTTGGAACTAGCACAATCCAAAAATGCTAAGATACTCCTGCTGGGTGGTGATGTCAATATCCAAGACAATTTTATCGAAACCATCGGGGAATTCACCACTGATATGTTGCGCAATTTTTATTTTGATAAAGTTTTCATCAATATTGATGGAGTTGATCTCATCGCTGGCTATTCCATTGTCAACCGGCTCCATCTCCCCTTGTATCACTATCTTCTTGATAACTCCAAACAATTTTTCCTTACCGTGGATAAAAGCAAATTCAACAAACGTCATTTTGTCCACCTATGCAACCTGGATCGCATCCGCAATGTGATCATCAACGCCTCTACGGATGCCAGATTTATCCAGTACTATAAACAAAATGGAATTAACATCTATCTAGCGCCGGACAGGAGGTAAAGGTATGTTCCGTAAGCTTGTTGCTATTGAACCTATCCATTTGGATCCCCATTCCGAAAAGGAATTGCAGAAGCTGGCGAAGGAGGTTCAGCTTTATCCCGACCTTCCCACTGATGACCAAGAAATTATCCGTCGCATTGGGGACGCTGACGGCGTCCTTCTCTCTTACACCAGTAGGATCAATGCCCAGGTAATCGCCGCTTGCCCCTCAATTCAATACATCGGCATGTGCTGCAGTCTCTATTCTCCCGAAAGCGCCAATGTGGATATCCGTTTTGCGCAGAGCCGTGGGATCACTGTATTGGGCGTCCGAGATTATGGGGACGAAGGTGTGGTGGAGTACGTTATCAGCGAATTGGTCCGGTTGCTCCACGGATTTGGGCCCCGTCAATGGAAAGACTATCCCACCGAACTAACTGGGGTAAAGGTGGGAATCCTGGGTCTGGGCACCAGTGGTTCCCTTGTGGGCCGCGGCATCCGTTATTTTGGCGCTGACATGTACTATTACAGCCGCACCCGCAAACCAGACATGGAAGAGGAAGGGTTCCAGTACCGAGATCTGGATACCTTGCTGCAGGAAGTGGATATCCTCTGCACCTGTCTCAATAAAAATGTGATTCTTCTGCATGAGCGGGAATTTTCCCTTTTTGGCAACGGAAAAATTATCGTCAACACGTCCATTGGCCCATCCTTTGATCTTCCCGCTCTAAGCCAATGGCTAGCCTGTCCTGATAATTATTTTTTATGCGATACCGAACTTGCATTGGGGGGTCCCTCTTTGAGAGAACTTCCCAATGTTTCCTGCGTAGGCAAATCCTCCGGGGCGTCCATTCAGACGACGCGACGGTTAGGGAAAAAAGTCATCCAAAATATTGAATCATTTTTTGGTACGTCTTCCCGTTGACTTGGTGGTATGATAAAAGAAAACGGAGAAAGGAAGAGATCATATGGCACAAAAACATCTTGCATTTCTGGTGATGGGACCTCACTATAATCCTGAGGAGCACAAAGCAACCTTTGTAACTTCAAAGCGCAACACCATTCTCTGTGGTGTCCGAGATTTTGATGAAGCCTGTGAGATGGTCAAAGACCTTGTTCAGAACAAGGATGTGGGGGCTATTGAACTGTGTGGCGCATTTGGACCTGAAAAATGCCAAAAACTCATTGAGCTGACCGATAACCAGATTCCCATTGGTTATGTGACCCACTTCCCGGAACAGGATAACCTGTTTGACGCCTTTTTCGGTAAATAAGTTTCGCAAAAAGCCATGTGGCAAGTGTGTCCATATGGCTTTTTTATTTAGTCTGATTTTCTCCCACGCCACTCTGCTTTGGGTTTATACATATCTGTATCGGTTTCTTCCATATATATGTAGGGTAGTAAAGAACTCCTATCCCCATAGCTTGGGAAACGCAAAGCAGAAAGGTGGATCTTTCCATGGTGGATCAGCTGATGACGGCATTGACCGCCCTCAACGGTCAAGTAAACAGTTTTGTCTGGGGACCGTTTATGCTGGTGCTTCTTTTGGGAACCGGCGTTTATCTTTCTCTTCGGACCAAATTCTTTCATCTGACCAGATTTGGACGAATGGTCCGATGTACGGTAGGCTCTCTTTTTGCTAGACGGTCTTCAAAACCAACCGGCCAAAAGATCACCCCCTTTCAAGCTATGTCCACTGCCCTGGCCGGGACCATCGGGGTGGGAAATATTGTTGGGATTGCCACCGCTATTTCTCTTGGCGGCCCTGGCGCTGTTTTTTGGATGTGGATCAGCGCCTTTTTTGGTATGATGACCAAGTATGCGGAGGTGGCTTTGGCCGTCCGATTCCGTAGTACAGATGAAAATGGGCGACATTACGGCGGTCCTATGCTTTACATAGAAAAAGGGTTGCATATGAAGTGGCTGGCCTGTATCTTTTCGGCCCTTTGTGCCCTCGCCTCCTTTGGTATCGGCAATATGACCCAATCCAACGCCATTTCTGGTGCCCTAGAGGCATCCTTTCATATTCCTCGCTGGATTTCCGGCGTGGCTGTCGCCACGATTACCTCCGCTGTCATTTTGGGCGGGGTCAAGCGGATTACCAAGGTTACCTCGGCTCTTGTTCCCATCATGTCTATCTTTTATATCCTTGGAACTTCGGTGGTCATCATCCTAAACTGGTCTGAAATCCCCCATGCTTTTGCTCTGATCTTTCAGGGGGCTTTCCACCCTGAATCAGCTGCCGGCGGCATCATCGGATTTACTGTTGCCCAAGCCATGCGTTATGGCTTCGCCAGGGGTGTTTTCACCAATGAGGCAGGACTTGGCAGCGCTCCCATCGCCCACGCGGTAGCGGATACCGATAACCCTGTGGAACAAGGATTCTGGGGGATGTTCGAAGTCTTTGTGGATACCATCGTGGTCTGCACTATGACCGCTCTTGTCCTTCTATCCTCAGGTGTATGGAACAGCACCATTCCCGATACAGCCATGGCTGCCGCTGCATTTTCCCAGGCTTTTGGAAAATTTGGAGGGTACTTTATTTCCATTGCTACTGCGTTGTTCGCCATCTCTGCCCTCTTGGGATGGTGCATGTATGGGGAACATAGTGTCGCCTACCTGTGTAAAAAGAGCTCATTTCCTGTACTCATTTACCGTACCGTCTTTATCTTTTTGACCGTTGTAGGCGCTACCATGAAAATTGATCTGGCCTGGGATATCTCCGATACCCTCAATGGGCTGATGGCGATTCCCAACCTGATCGGCCTGATCGGTCTCAGCGGGGTGGTCATCAAGATGACAAAAGACTATATTCGGGACCCTTCCAGTGTGCTCATGAAAAAATAACAAAGCAGCGGAAGCTTAGTTGCTTCCGCTGCTTTGTTATTCTCGGATGATAAGGATATTCTTTTCGGTTGGTGGCTGTAACCTTTCAGACCGATTTTCCCTTGGGTAACATAGGATTCCTAGGAAAATCAGCAGCAATCCTAACAACACTGTGGCTATCCGGGTCATTATCCGTTTTCTCTGTTTCATCTGCTGCCCCTTTTCTCTGACACAACATATGCTTTCCTAGCACGAAATAGTACGCCTCTAAAGCTTCTTGGAACTATTTCCTCGATAGTAAAATTGCTGTTATGAGGAGGTCGGAAATGAATTGCCCTTTTTGCGACGGTAATCGGCCAATCAAATAAGGAAAGGCCGTCTCCGAATGAAGACGGCCTTTCCTTGTCTATGAATCTATTTGGGGCAAATTTTCAGTTATTTTACATCGCCATAGTAGGCCTGCTTGTAGATCGACTCGATTTCTTTGACCAGAGGATATCTCGGATTGGTGGTGGTGCACTGGTCCTCAAAGGCACGGTAAGAGAGTTTTTCTACCCCGGCCATAAAAATCTTTTCATCAACACCACAATCCTTGATGCAGCTGGGTATATTCAGCTCAGCAATGAGATCCTTCACCGCTTTGATCAGGCTCTCTACTCCCTCTTCGGTAGTACCGCAGGGCAGGCCAAGGAATCTCGCGACTCTGGCATATTTTTTGTCAGCAACAAACTTTCCATATTTGGGCCAGGTAGCAAACTTGGTAGGTTTGCTGGCATTGTAAGCGATGACATAGGGCAAGAGCACTGCATTGGCACGGCCGTGAGGAATATGATATTCCCCTCCTAGCTTGTGGGCCATGGAGTGGTTCAGTCCCAGAAAGGCGTTGGTAAAGGCAAGCCCTGCAATACAGGAAGCGTTGTGCATTTTCTCCCTTGCCTCAAAGTCGGTAGCGCCGTTCTTGTACGCCCTGGGCAAGTACTGGAAGACCATCTCAATAGCCTGCAATGCCAAACCGTCAGTATAATCCGAAGCGAGAACGGAGACATAAGCTTCCAGTGCATGGGTCAAAACGTCCAAACCGGTATCTGCTGTTGCGGATTTGGGAAGGCTCATGACAAACTGGGGGTCGATGATCGCCACATCCGGTGTTAGCTCATAGTCAGCCAATGGATATTTAATGTTTCCATTCTGCTTATCTGTGATAACAGAAAAAGAGGTGACCTCGGATCCAGTACCGGAGGTGGTGGGGATGCAGACCAGCTGCGCTTTCTCTCCCAATTTCGGGAAGTGATAGGTCCTCTTCCGGATATCCAGGAATTTCAGCCTCAATCCACCAAAGTCCGTTTCCGGGTGCTCATAAAACAGCCACATGCCTTTGGCGGCATCCATGGCGGATCCGCCGCCGAGGGCAATGATGACATCGGGCTGGAAGCTGTTCATTGCAGCAACACCGCGCATAATGGTCTCCACAGAGGGATCCGGCTCAACTTCAGAGAATATTTCCGCATGGCAGTACTCTGTCCGCTTGCGGAGATAATAGAGTATTTTATCCACATTCCCCAGCTTCACCATCATCGGATCGGTGACAATGAACGCTCTGGAGATATTGGGCATCTTTTCGAGATACTGGATAGAATCGTTCTCAAAGTAAATCTTGGGTGGAATTTTAAACCACTGCATATTCACTCTCCTCTTGGCAACGCGTTTTTTGTTGATCAAATTGACAGAGGAAACGTTAGAGGTGGTAGAGTTCCTTCCGAAAGAGCCACAGCCCAGGGTCAAAGACGGGGTATTGGTGTTATAAATGTCACCGATGGCGCCCTGGGAAGAGGGAGAGTTGGTGATAACACGTCCCACCTTCATCTCTTCACCGTAGCATTTGCACAGCGCAGGATCATTGGAGTGGATGACAGCGGAATGGCCCAAACCGCCAAATTCCAGCATCTTCTTGGCCATCGCAAAACCCTCTTCGCTGTTTTTGACCACAAAGTATGCCAACACTGGAGAAAGCTTTTCCCTGGAAAGGGGATAATCGGGTCCCACATCCTCCAATCGGGCCAACAGGATCTTGGTTTTCTCCGGGACCTTCACTCCGGCCTGTTCCGCAATCCACCAGGCGGGTTTTCCAACCACCACGGGATTCACGGCGCCTTTCTCAGAATTAATCACAAAATCACTTATTTTCTTGGTCTCTTCTGGATTAAGAAAGTAGCAATCGTAATAGGTCATGATCTTCTCAAACTCAGGAGCGATCTCTTCATCTACAATAGCCGCCTGCTCAGAAGCACAGATCATTCCATTATCAAATGTTTTGGATAGAATTAAATCATTACAGGCGCGGGCTACATCCACAGATTTTTCAATGTAGCAGGGAACATTTCCAGGTCCAACACCTAAGGCCGGTTTTCCTGCGGAATAGGCACTTTTTACCATGCCAGCACCACCAGTAGCCAAGATCATGGAAACTCCCGGATGATTCATCAGCGCGTTGGTTGCCTCAATGGAGGGAAACCCAATCCACTGTATGCAGTTTTCAGGGGCGCCATGTGCCACTGCCGCATCACGGAGTACCTTTGCGGCCGCAACAGAGCACTTCTGTGCAGATGGATGAAATCCAAAAATAATCGGGTTACGGGTTTTTGCACAGATTAAGGATTTGAACATCGTTGTGGAAGTGGGATTGGTCACCGGTGTGACTCCAGCAACAACGCCTACAGGCTCCGCTACCTCCACATAACCTTCCATTTCATTTTCATCAACAATGCCCACCGTTTTCTGGTACTTTATGTCATGCCAGATATACTCGGTAGAAAAAATATTTTTGATGACCTTGTCCTCGAATACACCGCGTCCGGTCTCGTCAACCGCCAATTTCGCTAATTCCTGGTGATGATCCAATCCCGCCAAAGCCATAGCGTGGACCGCTTCATCCACCTGTTCCTGGTCCATCTGCATATACTGTTCAAGAGCGACATTCGCTTTGGCAACTAGTTGGTCAATCATTTGTTTTATGTCAACTTGCAGATTCTCCCGTGACGTTTTTTTCTCAGCCATGTTCTTGTCCTCCTAAATTAACAGTGTTGTGATTGTTTTCTTGAGATTGTTAATTTAATAACAATCTTTGCAGTTTCATTATACAAGATTGTTATTTTTTTGTCAATATATTTTTGACTCTATTTAGATAAATATGCATTTCTATCAAAAAAATACGCCCGCTCAACTGCGGGCGTATTTTTATAACAATCAATAGATAATGTTGCTTTCAATCAGCACTACGGACAAGATCACATTGAACAAGACACTACAGACCAAAAAGCCGATGCGGGCCTTTTTATTCTTAATATTTTTAGACGAAATATAGAGAAGCAACGTAGACAATGCCAAGCCGATAACATCAATGCCGATAAATATCTCATTATAATTTAAAGGGCACCAAGGATGGATCCATTGAGCCAATGGAAGGCTCATAATATGAAAAAGGGGCAGGACACAAAGGGGCAAAACCGTAAAAGCGTACTGGTTTTTATGGGCTTTCAAGTAGACTACACAAATTGCCAAGACTATTAAAATTACCGACCAGCATTCGACCTGCATCCATCTCCCCCCTTTATACCAATACTTTATTTCTTATGCGAAGCAGCCGTCAAATATGTCCTGGGCTCCTGAGGAATCCCCTGCCACAACCAGTGCATAGTAATTGCCTTGGTGAAGGATTGCGCAATTCTCCAGCTTTGGCATTTCCTCCGGAACATAATCTACAAAACCGTCTTTTTGATCCTGTACACGACTGTCGATCGCGTTTTCCAGAGCCTGTGCGTCTCCGCCTTCTTTGAGCTTGAATACAGCTACTTCTTCAGGCGTGGCGCCAGAAGAGCTAACATACACGGTGTATTCTTCCAGATCGTCCGCATTAATTTCATCATACTGGGTGGTCATCCTATCGCCCTCCAGCTGGATCAACTCATCGTCAAAGGTAATTCCATCCATAAGCTTTTGAGCGATATCAGTCGTCGTAGTCTGTTGCTTTGTACTTTCATTAGATGCTGTAGAAGACTGCCCGCTGGCATTTTCACCAGATGTCGTACCAGACTGACTTTCGGAATCCTTACTTGTTCCGCAACCAGCAAAAATCGCCATGACAAGCAAGCATGTCACCATGAGTAAAGTGATTGTTTTTTTCATTTTCTTCATCCTCCATTACTGTACTGTATGTGTTTTTAAATAATCAAACCATTTTTGGTAATACTCAGCTCCAAAATGCATACCATCTTTTGGGCTGGCATCGTCAGGTAATGCCCCTGTATCGTCCTTGAAAGCCTCGGCTACATTGACATAATAAACTTGCTTGTCCTTTGTCATTGACAGAATTGCTGCATTATAATCATCAATCTTGGAATTTGCCATTTCGGGCTTTTCATCTTCGTATTTCTGTGTCACCGGAAGAACAGACTGGATATAGATCTTTGCATTAGGATATGTCTGCTTGATTACATCCACCAATCGGCTGTAATCACTAATAAACTGATCTTTATTTAGCCAACCAAGTCCATTGGCTCCCAGCATGACATACACTTTCTGAGGCTGATAGTCCTTTAGCGCGTCAACTACGGTTACCTCATTGCCCGAGGCATCTTTTACCACTGCTTTGGTAAAAATCGTCTGCGGATTTAGGCCGCGGTCCGCCAATACGGTGGCGTTATCCATCATCTGATACAATTCGATTCCCTGGGAAATAGAATCTCCGATGAATAGGGCATCATCAAAATATTCTGATTTGACCCTTGAGCTTTCTGGAATTGGTTCGCCAAACACTACTTGATCCGCCGTAACAACTGTTTCTAAGTTGCTGCTGGATTCTGTGCTCTGTTGACTATTGCTAGAAGCTGATTCACTATCACTGGTTATAGAAGAACTGCTGCTCTCCTTACTTTCAATGACAGCCGGCAGGCTACTGCTACTTGAAGAGTTAGACTGTGCCAAGAGTTGCTTTCCCTTTTCCTGTTGGTGCTGCCACACAAGGGCAATACCCGCCGCTAAGATGATAGCTAGTAATAGAAATAATAAAATGGGGACCGCATCCGAAAAGTTCTTTCTTCCTCTATTAATATAAACAGGCTTTTTATATGCCATGAGTTAAATCCATCCTTTTATTTCGATTGGACAAACGTCCATTATTTTTGCAAATTCATTTTCTCCACAGAAAATCCTCTATGGAACTTATCTAAATCCTACAGATGTTCTCATTATACTATAAATAACCAATTATTTCATCATATTTAAAGAACAAAATTTGAAAATTCCGTTTCGGATGGAATATGGACCTGTAATATATTACCATAATATATATAATTTTCAAAATAATTTTCATTTCAAGTAGATTTATCTAAGACTTGACGGAATTTCACAGAATTATTATAATAGTATAGCAATCTATCTGCTACTGTGGCTCAGTCGGTAGAGCAGCTGATTCGTAATCAGCAGGTCACCGGTTCGAATCCGGTCAGTAGCTCCATCAGGCTGAGCCTGGACGTAATCTGCGTTCCGGGCTCAGTTTTTCATTTTGCCTTTTCACTCGCGTTTTCAGTGGATATCTATTTTGTCAACACTTCCTACACCTGCGGTGAGCAATTCGCGCTCCAGGCCCGGCTCTTTATTTTGCCGTTTCACCCTCGTTTTAAACTGGAATCTTTTTGCCACACAATCACTGATTAAACCTGGATACATTGCTTTTCAGATTCGTCTTTTGTTTTTGCATACATAATCAAAAAAGCGCTTGGAATTAGACAATTCTAAGCGCTTTTTTACATTGAATTTTAAAAATACGGAATCATTTCTTCCATAATTACTGTCCGGCAAATTCCTTGCCCCAACTTTTGCATGTTTCTAGTCCTACCTCATCCGGCGTCTCGTTGAGGATAAGACCCTCACCCTGGAAAAGTACAGCGCCGGCATCTGTCACTCTATCCTGCCAATTTCTCATCCATTCACCATCTCCCCATCCATAGGAGCCAAAAAGCATAACTTTCTTCCCAGAAAGAGAGTCCTCAAGCGCGGTAAAAAACGGCTCAAACTCCTCCTCTTCCAAAACTTCTGCCCCCATGGCTGGGCAGCCTAACGCCAGCAAATCATAAACAGCAGCTTGTTCCGGCGCAATTTCAGATACGGTAAACAGCTCCGCTTCCGCGCCTGCCTGTACTGCACCCTCCATGATGGCCTGGGCCATCATCTGGGTATTTCCTGTCTGGGACCAATAAATCACTGCCATTTTGCTCATTATTTTTCTTCCTTTCTATATTAAAGAATGTTTATGCGTATCTGCATGCCTCTTTCGAGACATATTCAGAATGCGCGCCACAAAATACCCTTATAATTGAATCTCCCTGTTCTACCCGTCTGTAGATTGCTTTCCTACAGCGGTCATATCGTTCAAATAGCCGCTTTGCCTTTTCCGGATTTGCATACACCTTCCAATGCCCGCACAACAGATAATCCTTGCCCTGTTTTTCCTGGAATCCCAATACATCCTCAATGGGATATCCTAAAAACAGTCCAATTTCATGAGGAAATCCACCGCGGGAGCTAAGACGTTTTTTTAGATGGGTAATCCAGCCGTTTACGCCTTCCTGTAAAGGATATCCCGTCTGTTGAAGTATGATCCGGATGTTGTTTCCTTGTAGACTTTTTTCCAACATCTCTCTACGGAAAACCAGAAGTAACCAGTGGTCTTTGCATCTGCACATAATTTCAAATTGCAGCCCACATTGGCCTAGAAAATAGTTGTATTTCTGGATCTGATCGTTGAGATCGGGATAGGCGGCTTGATCTAGTGAGAGAAGGTTCGCCGGCTTAATTCCTGCCAAAGTAGGTCCACAATGAAACGCTAACAGGTGATCCAAAGTATGGTTCATTCATTCCTCCATCAGTTAGTTTTAGCTAACTATATGCTAAAAAATAAAGAGCTATGCTCCTTTGATCTTCTATCCAGCAGTAGTTTCACAGCGACAATGGTTGCTCAGCAGTTCCTTCAGCGCACAAGCACTGCTGCTGTGGCAGCGGGCAACAACAGAATTTTTTCGATTGGCTTCCTGCAAAGCACAACCAACCATCTTATGAGACACAGTGTTGGTAAAAAGGACCATAAGATCCGGACAGCCAATCTGCTTTTTAAAATCCGCAGGCATCTTTGTAAATACTTTAGCTTTGCATCCAAATTTTTTACAAATCTGTTTGTACTGGCATTCCATCCGTTCATTGCCGCCAATGATGACAATGCTCACTTTCATTCCTCCTATCATATTTAGTTAGCAATCGCTAACTAAACGATATCATATAACCTTTTTCTTGTCAATCCTATTTTTCTAACAAACAAATACGAAATCTTTTCTTGATAGGTCCATCACCGAAAAACTTTGACAGATTTTCTATTTCTCTTCTTTTTCCTTTCGATATAAAATATGTGCTTTCAGGCATTCAAAGGTCTCATCACTGATATCATGTTCAATACGGCAGGCGTCCTGAGCCGCGGTCTCCTCCGACACTCCCAAAGTCACCAACCATTCCGTCATCAGCCGGTGACGTTCATAGATGCGTTGTGCAATCTCCAGCCCTGATTGTGTCAGTTCTATCCATCCGTCTTTGTCAATGGTGATATAGCCATTGTCTTTGAGAAGGTTCACGGCTCGGCTGATACTAGGCTTGGAAAAATTCATATAATGGACGATATCAATCGAGCGTACCACTCCTTTCTTCTCTTTGAGGATCAGTATGGTTTCTAGGTAGTTCTCTGCTGATTCTTGAATTTTCATTGTTCTTATTCCTTCTTTATTGAATTATAGGTTTCACCTTTCTGACATTCTATACAAAAATTTTGATACCAATATGATTACAATTTTATCATACTGTCACAATCATCGCAAGATGCAAAAGCTTTTTCTTAATTATTGACCAAAAAATTCTTTCCAACCCTTGACAAAACAAGTTAGCCGATGTAAACTTATTTCCGGAATGAGGTTAGTCAACACTTACCTCAACTTTAGTTGATAGTTAGTTGTTCCTAACTTTTAAAAGGAGGGTGATTTTTAGTTATGCCGTTAACAATGGCTGCCTCAGGAGAAAGAAACACAGTCAAAAAGATCAACGGTAAGGATGAAGTCCGCCGTTTTCTTGAAAGCCTGGGTTTTGTTGAAGGCGGAGACGTCACTGTTGTCTCCCAAATCGGTGGTAACTTGATTGTCAATGTGAAAGACACGAGAGTTGCGTTGAGTAAAAGTATGGCGAACCGCATCATGATTTGAGAGATGCCGGCCTTCCATTATAACTGAATGAAAGAGGGGATACTGATGAAAACGCTGAAACAGACAAAATGCGGAGAAACTGTGACCGTCAAAAAACTGGGTGGCGAAGGTGCTCTCAAACGCCGAATTATGGATATGGGCATTACCAAAGGCACCTCCATTTTTGTCCGCAAAGTAGCTCCGTTGGGTGACCCGGTGGAAATTACCGTTCGCGGCTATGAACTTTCCATTCGGAAAGGCGACGCAGAGAACATTATCGTTGAATGATTGCAGCGGGATCTTTCCCGCAATTTTTTCAGATTTGAGGTTAGCTTCTTCTAACCATCAGCAAAGGAATGGAGCCAGCAGATACTGCTGAAGGAGGTAAAGAAATGTCGATAAAAATCGCGCTTGCAGGCAATCCCAACTGCGGCAAGACCACCATGTTTAACGACCTAACCGGAGCCAATCAGTTTGTTGGAAACTGGCCAGGCGTTACTGTTGAAAAGAAAGAGGGCAAGCTAAAAGGCCATAAGGATGTCGTTATTACCGATCTTCCTGGCATTTATTCCCTCTCCCCCTACACATTGGAAGAGGTCGTCTCCCGGAATTATATCATTAACGAGAAACCGGATGTTATTCTCAACCTGGTGGATGCTTCCAATATTGAGCGCAACCTGTATCTGACCACCCAGTTGTTGGAAATGGGGATTCCGGTTGTCATTGCCCTCAACATGATAGATATTGTTGAGAAAAACGGCGACCAGATTGATGTAAAAAAACTTTCCGCCGCTCTTGGATGCGATGTTATTGAGACTTCCGCTATCAAAGGACGTGGTTCTAAGCAGGCCGCCGAGCGGGCCGTAGCCATTGCCAAAGAGCATCGTAAGACTCCACATCAGCATACTTTCGATTCTAAGGTAGAGGATGCTCTGATAAGTATTGAAAATCTGCTGAGCGGTCAGGTTCCTAACGATGCAATCCGCTGGTTTGCAGTAAAAATGTTCGAGCGGGATGAAAAGGTGTTGGAAGAATTAACCCTCTCCGCTGACACCAAAGCACAGATTGAAGAAATCATCACTGCTTGCGAACAGTCCGAAGATGATGATAGTGAAAGCATCATCACCAACGAACGGTATAATTATGTGGCTAAACTGATTAAAAACTGCGTACATAAGAAAAAAGTTGGGATGACCACTTCGGACAAAATCGATCAGATCGTCACAAACCGCTGGCTGGCTCTGCCCATCTTCGCCGTTGTGATGTTCATCGTTTACTATATTTCTGTCACAACCATCGGCGACATTGTCACCGCGTTTACCAATGACACCCTCTTTGGCGAGTGGATCAGTCCCACAGTCGAAGGCTGGCTGACCGCTATTGGCACCGCCGACTGGCTGGTGGGCTTGATCGTAGAAGGTATTGTCGGTGGTGTCGGCGCTGTTTTGGGATTTGTTCCCCAGATGCTGGTCCTCTTCCTCATGCTTTGTCTCCTCGAAGAGTGCGGTTATATGGCGCGTGTTGCTTTTATTATGGACCGTATTTTCCGCCGTTTCGGATTGTCCGGCAAGTCCTTTATCCCCATGCTGATCGGTTCCGGCTGCGGCGTTCCCGGCGTTATGGCATCCCGTACCATCGAACAGGACCGGGACCGCAAAATGACCATTATGACCACCACCTTTATCCCCTGTGGTGCTAAAATGCCCATTGTTGCTCTCATCGCAGGCGCGGTCTTTGGTGGTGCCTGGTGGGTTGCTCCTTCGGCCTATTTTATCGGTGTTGCAGCTATTATCGTTTCCGGTATTATCCTGAAGAAAACAAAACGCTTTGCTGGTGAGCCCGCACCTTTCGTTATGGAGCTTCCTGCCTACCATGTCCCCACCATCGTCAATGTGCTCCGTGGCACCTGGGAGCGGGGTTGGTCCTTCATTAAGCGGGCTGGCACTATCATTCTTCTCTCCAGCATTATCATCTGGTTCACCAGTGCTTTCGGTATTGTAGATGGCGCCTTTACCATGGTAGAGGATATGGATAAGTCCCTGTTAGCAGCCATCGGTGGCTTTGTGGCTCCTATCTTTGCACCTTTGGGCTTCGGCAACTGGCAGTCCACAGTGGCCACCGTGATGGGCCTAGTGGCAAAGGAAGAAGTGGTTGGTGTATTCGGTGTCCTCTACGGGGTTTCTGGCGATGCTCTGGCTATGGTCGAGGAAGGCGCTTTCGGCGGGCTCTCGGCAATTGCCGTTCACTTCACAGCCCTGTCTGCATACTCCTTCCTGATCTTCAACCTTCTCTGTGCTCCCTGCTTTGCAGCCATGGGCGCCATTAAAAGAGAGATGAACAACGCCGGTTGGACAGTATTCGCCATTGGTTATCAGTGCATCTTCGCTTACACCATCGCACTGATTGTCTATCAGCTGGGGCTTCTTTTCACCGGTAATGGCTTTGGCATTTGGACCTTTATCGCCATCGTTGTGCTTGCCTTGTATGTGTATCTCTTCGTCCGCAAAGGATATCAGGGCAAAGAATCCATTCAGATTCGCAGCACAAAAGCAGTGAGTAAGGTGTAAGCAAATCCAAAGATTGATTTCTTTCCCCGTCATCTGTGACTTGATAGAAAGGATTCTCTATATGGCAACTTTTATCATTGGTGGAGTTCTTGTTGTGATTGTCGCTCTTGTCATCATTTCTATGCGAAAAAGTGCCAAAAGTGGTGGCTGCTCTGGCAGCTGCGGCGGTTGCACCGGTTGTTGCCATGGTCAGCATGAGCAAGTAGCTCCCCGCAACCAATCTAAATAACTACTTTCTCCTTATATACTCCCACAGTAACCTCTAAAAAACAGGCGCCGTCATAAGACGGCGCCTGTTTTTATACTAGTGCAGATCGAGAAAAGGTAGGACATGTTGGGGCATGACTGGAGAATGCACCACATAGCTTCCATGAGTTTCCCCCTTTAAAATATGCAGCTGGCTTCCCGGAATCGAACGCGCCAAATACTGCGTATGCCGGGTCTTAATCATATCTTTTTCACCCGCCAGCAGGAGAACCGGCAAATGAATAGCTTCCAGCTCCTCTTTGGTAATCTGCGGTTCATCCAGCATCATTTTAAGCTTTGGCTCCCGGGTGAAGAGATAAAACAGACGAAATAGCATCAGATATCTTATTTTAAGCCCGGACGGCGTTGCGTTCGCCCCGCAGGCAATGAGTCGGGAGATGCGCTCTGGGTACCGAATCGCCAAAAGCAGCCCAACAATTCCGCCGTCGCTAAAACCGCAGATAATTGGTTTTTCCAACTGTAATACCTTGATAAAATCTGCCACGTCTTTTGCCATTTCATCATAGGAAATGGTGGACGTCATCTCACTTTTCCCATGGCATCGGCTATCCAGCGCATAAACCGTATACTGTGAGGAAAAAGCCTCCACAGCCTTATCAAATATCTCATGGGTCTCACCGTTTCCGTGAAGCAAGAGGAGAGGAGCTCCCTCCCCCTGCTTTTCATAAAAGATCCGGATACCGTTGGCAAATGCCTCCACTCTGTATTTCCCTCCCTAGTACCATGATATTTATTATTATATCGTTTTCTCCGGCCTTTTGCAAAAACTATAAAAGGATGGGGTGCAGCTCAAGCTGCACCCCATCCTTTTTCATTTAAAGTTGTATAGATAATTTCTTATCTGTCGGTGATATACGATTATTTTTTCCTCCGCCGCAGAACATAGATCGCAGCCGCTGAGATTGCCAAGACTGCCATAGCGGCAGGGATAGCGCTGGCATCACCAGTCTGCGCTGGCAGTTTTCCTGTGCCATCAGAGCCACCGGCATTATTGCCCGTTGTATTGCCGCTTCCCTCCGGCCAATCCCAATCAGAACCGCCTACTTGACCCACATTGGAGCCGGGGATATCGCCATCTCCCTCATCGACCTGACCATTTCCGGTTATTGTTACCTGAATAGGAATGGTCAATTCTACCGGTGTATTATCTTCTGCCAAAGCCAAGGTTCCTGTCGTATCATAGACACCTGCCTTGGCAAAGTCTACCTTGCTCTCATCCCAACCGGTGAGAATCAATGCCACACGCTCTTCATCAGAATAGATGCCCTGTATTTCTTTGGGCAGTTTTTCGAAGACATCCGCCGGCTGGCTTCCCGCTTCCGCAGTAACCTCTAGTCTCTCCGGCTCCGTCTCTACTAAAACCGGTGCCGCTGTGACGATAATATTGGCCTTAGCGGTAATCTCAGTCCCTTCGATGCTACCCTCGACTACGTAGGTGTCCGCCTGAGAGAGATCAACATTGTCCAGGTTCCACGTTACATCAACAGTATCCTCAAGGTTGTTTTCAAATTTTACTGTCACCTGCTGAGGCAGCTGAGCGAGCAGCTCATCTTTGGTTGTACCATCACCAGCCACCACATAGACGTCGGGGATCTCCGTCACTACAGCCGCTATGGGGGATTCAGCGGTGACAAAGACATTCTGGAACCGTACTGTAGACTGGTGGACAATGAGCCCCAAAAGGCCGCTGTTGTACTGCTGGGTGGTGTTGGTATCCGCTACATCAGTAAAGATCTGAACGCCGCCAAATTCCACCGAGAATTTGTTGTCCTTGACCGTCAGCACCACATGATAGGTCTGGCCAATCTCCGGCGTCAAACCGGCATCCGCAAAGGTGCGATTGGCTATATCGCTGGTGGCACCATTGATATAGGGGAATTCAAAAATCCTAAACTTATCCATGTTTAGGTCAAAGTTAAATACATAGGCACCTGTGGTTTTTCCATTGACTCCCTGAGAGTGAAAGACCAATCCGGGACAACGTCCTGCTTCCAGTGTAATATCAGCTTCCAGTGTAAAGTCACCGTCTACAGAGATCTCGGACATGGCGAAATTGTCACTTCCGCATTCCGCCAGCAATCCGTTTTCGTCTACCTTCCAAATACCGTCGGTGGTCTGCCAGCCGGTCAGGTTGGTGGCAAAGTTCTTGTCAATAACCTTGACGGTGACTTCCTTCTCCAGGCCGCCGGCCACAGTAACCGCTTTGATTTTGTATTCTCCGGGTGTCTCTGCCCGCAGGGTAATGCTGTCCTCGCTTTCGCTGACCTTGGTCAGGCCCTCGTCGTAGGTCCAAGTTACAGTTTTGTTCTCCACAATAGTGGGCAGAACATTGGCGGAAACTGTGAACTCCTCGCCAACATCTGCATCCTCAGGAGCGGTAAGGGAAAGCATGGTCGGATCATCTCCCGGCTGGGGTAGATCGTCCCTGTACATGGACTTCATGTCATAAATCTTCATGGAGTTGATGGTCACATCGCCGCCTGTGGAGAAAAACTCCATTCCAATGCTCTCTTTATCCGGGAAGAAGAGGGTATTCAGAGAGGAATCCCCTTCGTTACCGAAGACATCAATGACAGACCAATCCACCAAAATCCGCAGGCTGACAGTCCCATCTTCCTTTTTATACATATCCCAGGATTTCACCGCGTTGAGGGCAGCTCCAGATTTAGATTTGTCCACAATCAGCTGATTGGTTACCTGATTAAACTTAACGATCGTTTCTTCGCCCTCACCCTGGCGCAGCTTAAAGCCAAATTCAGTCGCTGTACCAGGAGTAAAGGTAGCCTCAATATCATACTTTTGTCCAGCCACGCCAGCCAGAATATTGTCATCCCCCTCGTTAATCGTAACATCTTCATCGATGGAGAAAATAGGCTCTGCGGAGCGCAGCTGTTTCACCTCTTCCACCGGATAGAAGCACAGCTTCACCTGGCCGTTCACCGTGCGCAGGCTAGTCTCCAGGGGAAGGGATTGGACACCGTTCCACACCTTGTCAGGCAAGGTGGCCGGAGCTGTGGAATCCCGCATCCAGCTGACGCTGATTCTCCGGTCCTGACCGGTTCCGTCATTGTAGTAACTCTGGGTAGCATACATCTCGGTGACATTGTTGGAAATATCAATCCGATTGGTCTCGGAAACAAATTTAAAGGTTCCATCCTCTTTGACCAGTTCGCCCAGAACAAAGAATTTTCCCGCGCCGAAATACACCCATTTGGTGTTGCTTTCATCGCCGTCGATAGGCAATTCAAACATATCCGGGCATTCAGACTCCAGCGGCGTACCATCGGCATAGGTCAGGTCGCTTTCATGCTTCCAATCGATGAGGTTCTCAGAAGAGAAGATACGAGCCCGTCCGCCTGCTACGATCATCAACCAAATGCCGCCATGCTCATAGCTGGAATCCTCGTACCAGAAAACCTTGGGATCCCGGAACCCGCTGCCCCACTGATTCCCTTTGTTGGAGATAACAGGGTTATGTTCATATTTTGTCCAGGTCAAACCATGATCCTTAGAGTAGGCAATAGACTGTTTTTGCCCGCCGTAATCCGCTGTGTTGCCGCCGGAGTGGGTAAAGATCGCTACCAGTTTGGATTCTCCCTCTTTATTGTTGGTGAAGAAGCCGGAGGTGTTCTTCTCATCCACCACAGCGGAACCGGAATAGATCCGGCCCAGCTCGTCCATCTCCATGGCGGTGGGCATCTGGACCCAGTTGACCAAGTCTGTAGACTGGGCATGGCCCCAAGTCTGGTTCATCATCGAGGGAAGATTGGGACTATGCTGGAAAAACATATGCCAAGTTCCATTGCTGGGATCATAAACCAGTCCATTGGGGTCGTTCATAAAGTTAAACTCTGGGCTAAAATGGAACTGTGGACGATAATCTTCCGTAAAAGCGGTTGCAGGATCCTGGTTGCGTTTCACCTTAATGGTGATGATATTAGAAACATCAGCGCCTGTGCTGTCGGTGATTCTAATATTCACATCGTTATATCCCACCTTGATGGGAAGTTCGTAATACGCGCCATTTTCCGCTTCCTGATCGTTAATGGCAATGGTATATTTGCTGTCTGCCGTTGGTTTGATCCGCAACGTATCCATTGCGTAATCTACTTCAGCTGTATATTCATAGACTGAATCAGAAAATTCCGGCGACAGCTGCACACCCTCAATTTCCAAATCTGTCAGTTTGGGGGTGCTCACTTTATAGTAATATACATTGTCAAAAGAGCAGTTGGAGTAATAAGACATAACGCCGAAATAGCCGCCTGCAAAGGTGGGATCAGAGTTGGAACCCACCAAAACGCCGTCAAGATAGAAGTTCATCTTGCCGCCTTCCAGCAGCTCGACGCGGAAGTGGAAATCTTCTTTGGTCTTTTCTTTCTCTGTTAGGGTCCTCTGAATGGTAAAGCCTTGGGCACCGGATACGTTTTTAAAAAGCTTGGTCACGTTTTGATTACGGTCCACATTCATGCAGTACCAAGCGTCTCCCGGCTTATCTGGATTGGTAACGCCGAATACCAATCCGCCGCCTCGGGCTCCTTCTTCATAAGGCAGATGCATATCGCCTTCATAGACGAAGGTTTCTCCCGCTTCCAGCTTGATGCCGGACATATAGAATTTGTTACCGGTAGAGAGATTGCTGGCCTTGATACCATTGTCTGTCATAACCCAACTGCCGTCAATCACTCTCCAGCCATCCAGATTGTTCTCGAAATTCCCCTGGGAAGGCTGTGAAATAACAGTCAAACTCACGTTATTGAATACAACGTTAGAGTTGTAGGTCATCAGTCCAATGTAGCCGCCCAGATAAGCGGAGGCGAAGTCTTTGAGCAAGGTATATTCTGCCGTCTGGCCCGCCACCTGGATGATTAATTCTTTCTCTTCCGTCACCTCTAGGCGAAGAGGAATCGGCTTCTCAGTATCAACATCGGTCGCGGCGATGGTTCCGCCCTTGATGATGTTGTTTCCCAAGCCGCCGGTGCCGTCTTGGAACAATTTGATGGCGACGGTTTTGTTATTGACATTCCGCGTAAATTCCAGGCCAAAGAAGGTATTGTCCGTTCCCCGGCCAATGTTGGTCGCGTCAAAAGTAGTCGCTCCAAACATAAGGGTCGCGGCGTTGCCTTGTTTGATGGTAACATCAGTTTCCAACACGAAGGCGCCCGCACTACTTTTTGAAAGAGCATAGCTGTTTCCGCTTTGATACGCCATCTCATAGTTGTTATCCGAAATCTTTGTCAATTTGGGACCAGCGAGTTCTTGCAGGTCATCCCCCGCCGCCAAAGGCGAAAGATTTGCTGCCCCGCTGTTTACATCCTCTGGCACATCGATGGCAACTGCTGCCAGTCCTGACGGTATGATACTGGTCAGGACAATCATCAGCACCAAGATCGCTGAGATCCAACGTCTGACACCTTTTTTCATCGTTTTACCGCTTTGCATTTCTTCTCCTCCTTTTTATTCTCGGTGTCTTTTCAAAGAAAAAACATTAATGTAAGTATAACATTATTAGATAAAACAAACGATTCTTATTAACAATCAAAATAAAGAAGCTCATTATATATAAAATAGCCAAAAAGAAAAACTCCATGGTAAAATCACCATGGAGTTTTTTCTTTTTGGCTGCCCGACTAGGATTCGAACCCAGACAAACAGAGTCAGAGTCTGTCGTGCTACCCTTACACAATCGGGCAATCTTTTCAGCAGCAGTTAATATTATACCTCTTTCTCCAAAAAAGTCAATAGTGAAAGAAAAATATTTTAAAAAATATGTCTTTTTCCTCTATCGCTATTGTCTTGTTATTTTTTTGTCTATTATTCTTGTATTCTGTCTCTTTTTTTGCTAGAATAAAAAGAAATGCCTAAGCAGATCATTTCGCTGTACAGGAGGTCACCGTTATGTTGTCCAGACATCTCATCGATCTTGACGATCTATCCATCCACGATCTACACAGTATTCTCAAACTCGCACATGAAATTAAAGAGCGGCCGGGAGATTATTTTGGTGTTTGTCAGAATAAAATCCTTGCCACTCTTTTTTATGAGCCGTCAACTCGAACCCAAATGTCCTTTCAAACAGCTATGCTCCGCCTGGGTGGACAAACCATTGGCTTCGACAATCCTATGAATTCCTCGGTGGCCAAAGGGGAGAATTTAAAGGACACCATTAAAATTGTTAGCGGTTATGCCGATGTCATCGCGGTGAGAAACCCCCAGGAAGGCTTCGCCAAAGCGGCTTCTCTCTATTCCAACTGTCCCATCATTAACGCAGGAGACGGCGGACATCTTCATCCTACCCAAACCCTTACCGACCTGACAACCCTCATGGAGGTCAAAGGCGATCTCAACGGTCTGACCATCGGATTATGCGGAGATTTGAAGTTTGGACGGACAGTTCATTCTCTCATCAAGACCATGTGCCATTTTGGCGCTAAATTTATACTGATATCCACAAAGGAACTTACGGTCCCTCAGTATATCAAAGATATTATGGATGCTGCCGGTTGCGCCTATATGGAGGTTACCACTCTGGAAGAAGCAATGCCGATGTTGGATGTATTGTACATGACACGTGTCCAGCAAGAACGGTTCTCCTCCTTAGAAGAATATGAACGGCTGAAAAATGTCTATGTGCTGGATAAACGCAAAATGGCGCTGGGGAAAAAGGATCTCAGTGTCCTGCATCCCCTACCCCGTGTTGACGAAATTGTGCCGGATGTGGATGAAGACAGCCGCGCTATCTATTTCGACCAGGCCATCTATGGCATGTATGCCCGTATGTCCCTAATCATTCATATGTTAAATGATAAGAATTATTATCCTGTCCACTTTGGAAAACATTACCAAGCGAAATGCTGTAATCCAAGATGCGTCACCCAGAAGGAAACCTATCTTCCCAGCACCTTTACCGACTGTGGGGATATGTTGATCTGTGACTACTGCGACGAGCGAACTTTAATATAATCAATTTGCAGTTTTTCTTGCGTTTTTGTTCGCTTTTTGGCTGTAAGCTTGCAAAAAGGTCGAAAGATGATGTATAATAGATTGCATGATCATTCATTATCTAAAGGAGGTTTTTGAAATGAGTGTTATGCATTTTCATAAAGATAGTTTTGAAAAGGACGTTTTGCTAAGTTCTCAGCCAGTTCTTGTGGATTTTTGGGCTCCGTGGTGTGCTCCTTGTAGAATGCTTGCCCCCATCGTGGAAGAGGTGGCAGATGATCTGGGCACCCAAGCGGTCGTGGGAAAAATCAATGTCGATGAGGAGATTGATCTTGCATCCCGCTATTCTGTCATGAGTATTCCCACCCTGATCCTTTTCCAAGGAGGGAAAGAAATATCCCGGCTGGTAGGTGTCCATTCCAAAGAGGATATTCTGGACATGCTAAAAACAGAATAAGAAGAATTTAAAAGGCTTCACGTAAAAGCGTGAAGCCTTTTTTCATGTTAACACCAACACTATTTCTCTTTTCGCTTGATGATACATCCGCTTAATGGCTGCATCATCAAGTCCACTCCCCAGTGAATAGGGCCGCGAGATTTTGCCTTCAGCACAGATTTCAGCGAAATACTGCCTCCATATTCTGGAAGGGCAGTGTCCAGCAGGACCTCATATTCACCCGGGCGTCCTACATCCAGCATGTAGTTATGTGCCGGCCGGTCGGACAGGTTAAGAACTACAAATATCTTTTCCTCCATGGCACTTCTCTCATAGGCGAAGAGGGCAGGGTATCTCTCCCCTTTGTCAATCCAACGGAAGCCTAGCATATTGTAGTCTTCTCCATAAAGGGCGGGCTGCTCTTTATATACATGCAATAACTTACGATAATACCGCCAAAAAGCCTCATGAGCAGGATAGGTCAGCAGATTCCATCCCAGTTGCTTAGCCTCATCCCATTCCTTAAACTCAGCTAGCTCATTGCCCATAAAGTTTAGCTTTTTCCCCGGATGGGTGTACATATACAGGTAGAGACAACGCAGCTGATCAAACTTCTGGCCATAATCTCCATAAAGCTTGTCGATGATGGTCTTCTTCCCATGCACTACCTCATCGTGAGAAAATGGGAGGATAAAAATATCCTGATAAAAATAATGGAGGGAATGGGTAAACTTCTCTTTGTTAGCCGCCCTCACTTCTGGAGGCAGGGCAAAGAAATCCAGGGTGTCGTGCATCCAGCCTAGACTCCATTTGTAATCAAATCCCATTCCTCCATAGGCCACCGGCGCTGTCACCTTCAGGCACTGTGACGAATCCTCCGCAATGAGCATGACATTGGGATGCCGCTGCCCTATGGTGTAATTACAGTTTTTTAGAAACCACACGCCCGGTTCATTGATTCCTTTTCCCGGATCCCCATCATGATAGATTAGATTCGACACCGCATCATAACGGATACCATCAAAGTGGTAGCGGGAGAGCCAAAAATCAATGGCGGATTTTAGAAAACTCAGGACGTGGGGCTTGGTGAAGTCAAAAAGCGCCGTCCCCCAGGGGCTGTATCTTTTTTCCTCATACTCGCTTTCATAGAGATAGCCACCATCATACATATGTAGTGCATAAAAATCCCGCACAAAGTGGAGAGGTACAAAGTCTAAGATTACCCCGATCCCCGCTTGATGACAGGCATCCACCAGCTTCATCAGCTGCCGTGGTTCCCCATATCGACTGGTGGGGCTAAAATATCCAGCTACCTGATATCCCCAGGAACCGTCAAAGGGGTGCTCGGTCAGCGGCATTAGTTCAACGTGGGTATAGCCTATCTCCTGCACGTAAGGGATGAGCTCTTCTGCCAGCTCATCATAATGGTAAAAACGCTGATCCTCCTGTGCGTCTTTGGTTTTCCAGGAGCCTGCGTGTATTTCATAAATGCTCATGGGACTGTTATAATTCTTGCTGCGGGAATTCATCCATTCCTGATCTCCCCAGGGGTAGCCCTCTACCTGATAGACAATGGAGGCTGTCGCAGGCCGCACCTCACTGTAAAAGGCAAAGGGATCCATTCGATCATAGACTTCCCCCTGGGCCGTGGTAATATGATATTTGTACATATCCCCTTCTTTTGCCCCACCGATAAAGACGCTCCAGATTCCGCTTTCCTCCCGCTGCATCGGCCAGGTTACCCACTGGTTAAAGGAACCGATAATTTCTACCTTTGCGGCTCCTGGTGCATACACGGTAAACCTGACGCCATCCTGGTCATATTCATGGCAGAGATGAGCGCCGAAGACCTCGTATCCGCTGAGAGAATCCCCCTGAAGATAGCGATCAAATTCCCGTATGTTGAGTGCCATGCTCCTTCCCCCTTCTTGGGCAATAGATGTCTATTTCAGATTGACAATGGTCACGCCGCTTTCCCCTTCCCCATAGGTGCCAAGGCGGAAATCCTTGACACTGGGATGCTTGCGCAGATGAGCCTGTACCGCTGCCCGCAGGGCGCCGGTTCCCTTGCCATGGATGATGGTAATGGTGCCAAGCCCTGCCAGCACAGAACTGTCAATATACTGGTCCAGCTCCATGAGGGCCTCCTCCACCATCATGCCACGCAGGTCGATTTCCATTTTGGCCTGCATCTGCATTTTTTTCGCGGAAGTCCGCACATTCCTGGTATTGGAAAAGACCGGTTTTTTAGGCTGGTTTTCAATCAGCCGCAGATTCTTTAAATGCACCTTGGTTTTGATAATACCTGCCTGAACCTGCACATATTCCCCGTCGGGAGGGGCAATGACCGTTCCCCGCTTGTCAATATCCACAATCAGGACCTCGTCGCCCTGTTTGAGTTTTCTAGGGAGTCGGTAGCCTTCATTCGTCTTTGCTACCACCGGATTGGAAGCATCCTCCAGCCGCTCTAATTTGGCCCTCAGCTCACTTTTGGCCTTGGCCGCCATAGCCGCATAGTTTTCGCTTTCCTTCTGCTTGCGGATTTCCTCGATTTCTTCCATCAGCTTCTGGGAATCGTATTTGACCTGATCTACCAGTCGTTTTGCCTGGGATCTGGCCCGCTCCATCTCCTGTTCCTTCTGCTTTTCCAGAGCTTCTTTTTGCTTCTCCATCTCCCTGCGGCGCATTTCCAGCTCCATCCGAAGCTTTCTGGCCTCATCCCGCTCTTGTTCCAATTCCTGACGGGACTGCTCCAGGTCGGAGACCACATCTTCAAAGCGAATATGCTCCCCGCTCATCAGTTCCTTGGCCCGTGCCACAATGTCCCCAGTCAGGCCCAGCCGTTCCGAAATGGCAAAGGCGTTGGATCGTCCCGGCATGCCAATGAGAAGCCGGTAGGTAGGGCTTAAAGTCGCTACATCAAATTCACAGCAGGCGTTTTCTACTCCAGAGGTATTGAGGGCGTACATTTTTAACTCCGCATAGTGGGTGGTGGCCGCAATCCTGCATCCTAACTCCCGCAGCCGTTCCAAAACAGCGGTGGCCAAGGCGGCACCTTCTACCGGATCGGTGCCGGCGCCCAGTTCGTCCAGCAGCACCAGGGTATGGTGATCCGCCACCTGGAGTATTTTGACGATATTGGTCATATGGGCCGAAAAAGTAGAAAGGCTTTGCTCAATGCTCTGCTCATCCCCAATATCGGCCAATATGTTGGAAAATACGTTGATCTCACTGCCGTCAAAGGCAGGGATCATCATCCCACACATGGCCATGGCACAAAAAAGCCCCAAAGTTTTGAGGGATACTGTCTTTCCTCCTGTGTTAGGGCCGGTAATGACCAGAGTATCAAAGCTTTTTCCAATAGAGATGTCGGTGGGTACTACATGTTTAGGGTCAATGAGGGGATGGCGTGCTTTGATGAGGTTAACAACACCATCATTTCTCACCACTGGTACACTGGCTTTCATTTTATAAGCAAGGCGGGCTTTGGCAAAGATGATATCCAACTCGATTACTGCGTCGTAGCTGTCTAAGATTTCATCGGCAAACATGCCTGCCTGAGCGGAAAGGGCCGCAACAATCCGTTCCATCTCGGTCTTTTCTTTGGCCCGAAGGACTTTGATCTCGTTATTTGCTTCTACTACGCTCATGGGCTCAATGAATAAGGTGGCGCCAGAGCCCGATGTATCATGGACCAATCCTTTGACTTCATTTCGATATTCGCTTTTTACTGGAACTACAAACCGACCGTCCCGGATGGTGACGATCTGTTCCTGAAGAAATTTCTGATAGGTGGTGGAATGGATAATTTTATCCAGCACATGGCGGGCATGAAGCCCTGCATTGGTGATCTTCCGCCGGATTTCCTGCAAATCCCGGCTGGCGTTGTCGGCCAGGGTATCCTCGCTGAGGACAGCGGAGGTAATGGCCTCCTCCACCTCCCTGTTGGGAGTAAGGCAGGAAAAGAGCTGGGAAAGTTCTCTGCCCATAGTTTCACACTGCCGCCGCCACTGGCAGAGGCCCCGGACAGTACGCAATACCTCTGCAATATGTAGCAGCTCCTTCAGGCTAAGGGACGCGCCCACCTGAGCGCGTCGAAGGGGCCCCGCCACATTCTGAATGCTGAGAATGGTGGGGGAGCCATAACGCGCCGTCAGGCTGTGGGCGTCCGATGTACGGCGGATGAGCATCTGCACCCGCTCAAAATCGGTGGAGGGGGTAATTTCCAACGCCCGTTCCCGGGCGTCGGAAAAGCTTGTCTCCTCCGCCAGCATCAAAAGCACCTTATCCAGTTCCAGTGCTTTATAGTGTCGTGATAAATTCATGGAGAACCTCCGATTCTATGATAGAAAGTCAGTAACTTTCAGAAAATTTATGATTGTAATGATTGATAAAAGTCCAGGGTGGGCAAAGGGGTATCCACCTGTGCTTTGACAAAACGCTCTGATGCCAAAGATAACTGTTCCAGGGATTCTGGCGCCAGCGTAAACGCAAACAGCTTGGAAAAATCGCTGTAGATAATATGCCGCATAGCCTGTAAGACCGACCGGCTCAAGGGAAACACCGGCGTTACCGCTCGTCCTTTACAATTGCCACAAAGGATTTCCCCGCTTTGTGGCACAAAATACATTTCTACCGCCTCATAGGTGCCGCAGCCGGCACAGCCCACCAAATCCGGCATAAATCCGCAGAGGGTCATCAGACGCAGTTCAAAAATCGCCTTGAGCTGCGTCTGGGGAAGCTTGTCCTTTTCAAGAAGGTGCAAACAGTTTAAAAACAGGCGCAGCGCTTCTTCCTCCGGCTCCTCCACCGGGAGGACAATGCCGGAAAGTTGCGCAAAATATGTAGCCAGGGAGAGCTTCGTAATATCCTCCCTGACGCCAAAAAAGACCTGATTGAGGTCAGCGTTGTTGACACTGTACCTCTCCCGGTTTTTAAATAGCACAAAGCGGGAATAACAAAGAAGCTCGGTAGAGGAAAGCAGAGCGCTTTTCATCCTCTTCGCCCCCTTGGCATAAGCATAAACCACCCCAAGGTCTTTGGTTAAAATGGTGAGAAGGCTGTCATCTGTATCCATGGTCCTTTGTTTGATGACCAGTCCATCGGTCGTAATCAGCATTGGCTGTTTCCTCGCCTTCTCCCAAAAAATCAGCGGTTTCCTCGCCGTTGTCCACATTGTTGAGAAGCTGGCGATACTGCATATAGGCCGCAATACTCCCAGTCTGCTCAAACTTCTTCCATGCGTTCATCGCTCTCAAATCCATTGTCAAAACCGCCTTTCCGTTTTGGAATCCTTTATTAGAATTCTGTCCATTCCATCAGCTGATATCAGCGGGAAAGTACACCACTATTGGCAAAACTTTAGCCTTGACAATGGAGAAAAATTATGTACAAGCCTTCTTATTTTTTCGCTCTTCTCTTAGCCAAATCTATCAGAACCCCTACAACCACACAGGCCAAGAAGACGCCGCCCCAGATGATCCAGCCATTGGAGGTTCTTCCTCCTCCGGGATCGGTGCCATAACTTTGCAGGGCCATGCCGCAGATAAAGCCCAAAGGATAACCGGCTAAGACGGATATTGAAAATATTTTTAGGCCTCCTGCCGCCGCCAGTAAAAGGAAAACCACTCCCACAAGCAGTAAAAGCTGGGGAAATTCCCTCATTCCATGCAGATCAAAGAAAAGGTAGCGGCAAATGAAGTATTCCAAAAGCAAAATGATGAGAGAGAATCCTCCAAAGATCCAGTTTCTTTTTTTATTGCTTTCCATGGCACACCTCTCCTTTTCTTTATTGCGATCTAAAATAATCTTTCGACGACGATTACTGAAAGCCCAATTCCTTGATGATGCGCTCTTTATTTCTCCAATCATCCTTGACCTTAACCCAGCATTGCAGGTTGATTTTGCAGTCAAGAAAGCTCTCAATTTCCACCCTGGCCTCTGACGCTATCTTTTTGAGCATGGCTCCATTCTTCCCGATGACCATCCCCTTATGGCTCTGCTTTTCACAGAGGATGGTGGCGTGGATATCCATCAGCTTTCCTCCCGGTCTTTCTTTCATGGATTCAATGGAAACCGCTGTGCCGTGGGGGATTTCCTGGGACATATTGTTGAGAATCTTTTCCCTGATGATCTCGGCCACAATGACCCGTTCTGGCTGATCGGTCAAAGCGTCGTCTGGGAAAAAGTGTGGGCCTGGTTGGGCACTCTCGATTAAAATTTCTTTGAGTTTTTCTACCCCTTCTCCCGTGCTTGCAGACAAAGGAAGGATATGGGCAAACTCATAGGCCTCCGAAAACGCTTGGATTTTCTCCATCAGATCCTCTTTCTTTTCCAACAGGTCAATTTTGTTAAGCGCCAAAATAGCTGGCAGATCCATGGAAGAAAAATTTTCCATGAGCTCCCTTTCTGCCTTGGTGATCTCCTTGACGGTGGCGTCAACCACCAAAACCGCCAGATCCACATCGGTCACCGAGCCTTTGACCTGCTCCACCATATATTCGCTGAGCTTCGTCCTTGGCTTATGCAGTCCCGGTGTGTCAATAAAGACCAGTTGGGTTTCCCCCTCCGTCAGCACACCGGTAATCCGGGTGCGGGTAGTCTGAGGCTTTGCCGACACAATGGCCACCTTTTCCCCTACCAAGACGTTGAGGAGGGAGGATTTTCCTACATTGGGCTTGCCCACAATGGCGACAAAGCCCGATTTTGTATTGTTACTATCCATCATCTTTCTTTCGATTCCTTTTCTTTCATTGGTTCTTTTTTCTTTGTGCTCATGGCCCAGATGATTCCAGCGGCCAACGTTGCCACAGGAATTACGGGGGACCACGGATAAAGAGTGATAAATTGAGCCATCCGCCCAAACGCTTCCATATCCCAGAAAAAGATGACGCCTACCCCAGCCGCGGCCAGCGCGCAGAGAAGTACCGCTCCTGCCGCCACATCCTTAACCCGTTTTGCCACCGGACTATAGCCAGGATATTGGCCATCACAAAATTCCTCCAGAGCCGTGTTGACCATTTCTGCACTGATGACCAATCCACAGGCTAAACACAGCACCCCATATTCCCCTTTGGTAAAATGATAAAAGGGACTGAGGAGAAATACATGGAACGCGGCTACTAAATGGATGCGTAGGTTTCTCTGAGTTTTGACACAGTGACAAAAGCCCCGCAGCGCGTAGAGAAATCCGCGCCCCAGGGCCGAAAAGCCATATTTACTCATCTTCAAACACATAGCTGGCATCCCGCTGGAGCCCCAGCCTTGCCATGACAGTCTCTTCCTTTTCCCGCATATGGACCGCCTGGATGCCGCCGGCCTCATGGTCATAGCCTAAAAGGTGGAGCATAGAGTGGACTGTGAGGAAGCCCACCTCCCGCTGAAGGGAATGGCCGTATCTCTCCGCCTGCTCCACCGCCTTTTCCATAGAGATGACAATGTCCCCCAGCTGCTGAGCTCCAGTTTCCCGGTTGATATCATAGACGCCGTTTTCTCCCAGCGGAAAGCTGAGCACATCGGTGGGCATATCCTTATGCCGGTATTCACGGTTGAGCTGTCGGATCTGCGCGTTGTTGACAAAGCTCACCGAAACCTCTGCAATGCCCTCGAAATTCTCCAACACCAACACAGCGTTGCAACAACGGCGGATGAGCAGACGCATTCCCGTAGGAATTTTTACTTCCTTCTGTTTATTTGAAATCAGTACCTTTAAGCTTTCCATGTCCGTTCCCTCATTTCTATTTGCGGCGTTTTCCGTCCTCATAATATTTTTCGTAGGCCTTGATGATTTCCTGCACCAAACGGTGTCTCACCACGTCCTTCTCATTAAAGTTGACAATACTGATATCCTCTACCCGTTTGAGGACTCTCGAAGCTTCCACCAAGCCGGATTTACGCTCATCCGGCAAGTCGATCTGGGTAATGTCCCCGGTAATAACCGCTTTAGAGTTAAAACCTAAGCGGGTCAAAAACATTTTCATCTGCTCTGGCGTGGTATTTTGAGCTTCATCCAGGATAATAAAACTGTCATCCAGTGTCCGGCCTCTCATATAGGCCAAAGGCGCTACCTCGATATTGCCCCGCTCTAGATATTTCTGGTAGTTTTCCGGCCCCAGCATATCGAAGAGCGCATCGTAAAGAGGCCGCAGATACGGATCCACCTTATTTTGCAGGTCACCGGGCAGAAATCCCAGCTTCTCCCCTGCCTCTACTGCCGGCCGGGTGAGAATAATCCGGTTGATGTCCCCTTTGCGGAAAGCCCGGACCGCCATGGCGACAGCAAGATAGGTTTTTCCCGTTCCGGCCGGACCGATACCCAGAACAATGGTGTTGTTCTGAATCGCATCCACATAACGCTTCTGCCCCAGAGTCTTAGGACGAAGAGGTTTTCCTTTGGCGGTGATGCAGATACAATCTCCTGCCAAAGCCGCCAGTTTATCCTCGGTCCCCTCTGCCACCATAGAGATGACATAGCGGACATTCTGATCGGTCAAAGCCTCTCCCTTTTCCAATATGGCAAGGAGGCCTTCCACCGCACGACGTGCCTTATCCACCTGTTCTTCGTCACCAGCGATTTTGACTTCTGTTCCCCGGCAGAGGATGGTAACTCCGTATTCCTTTTCTACTATTTTTATGTTCTCATCAAAGTTTCCGAAGAGCGCAACGGCATGTTCCATCCGCTCTACATTGACTATCCTTTCGATCATCCATTCACCTGAATCCCCGTCTGATATTGCAGCGTGTTCCGAATTTTTCCAAAGCCACCCGCATCAAACGAAATTTTCACAAACCTGGAGCAATTGCCCAGTATGTACAGTTTATTATAGCAAATACTATTAAATTTTACTAGGGTTTCTGCAAAATTTACTGAGAATTTTCCGCTTCGGCCGGCTGATCTGTCCATATTTTTTCAGTGGCTCCTATATCTTTCTCAACCACAAACCTTGCAGTAAGGACATAGTGATCCCCATCCACAATGCCATTGACTGTTTTTTCCTTGCTTTCACACTCTCCGATGGCTTCGTTTTCCATCTGCTCCAGCCTTCTCAGGGCCTGGGACTTCGCCTCATTCTGAGAAATTGTCACCTCTTCATAGGAGAAAGAACGATAAGTTTTGACAACATGATACAATGGCAACGGCATTCCAAAAATGGAAAGCTGTTTTTCCTCCACCGAAACCTTCGCATTTTCTCCGGGAGAACCGCCGATGGACAAAGGAATATCTACCCCGCCGCCTCGCAGATAGCTTTTTTGGCTGCTTTCCTGAGAAGGAACCTCGTGACGCTGCTTCAGGGGAATCCGGATGGTCAAGTTTTCCTCATACATGGCTATCACCTTTCCCCAGGCGTGTTTCAGTATATTTTTGCCGCTTTTCGATTCGATGATACCGCTGATTAACAGCTCCCCCTCTTTCACGGCATCTCCCTTTTGGACCATGGCTTTGCCGTCGTGGGCCTCCACCCGGGTAATCATTCCCTCATGCTTCGCTACCACATTACATGGATCATCTAGCGGCAACATTTCCGGCGGATTCACCCTCTCCTGGATTTCGATGGTAGCGCGGCTCCCCTGGATATTGATCGCGATCCAGGAAAGGGTATCCAACTTGATCATGACACGATTTTCAATTTCCCGCGTGTCCAGCTGGCTGCGCAATGCCCCCTCTCTCAGCCCATATTCTTCTACCGCATCCAGGACGGTCTGCGGATCCACCGTTTCACAACCGTTAACTTCGATCTGCCAAATAAACTGGGACATGACGGCCAAAAAAACAAAAAATGCCGCCACACCGATGAGGATTCCCACCCGTTTGCGGTATCTTTTAGCGACAAAAGGCATACCGTATGTGCCGATATGCCGGACCCGGACCCCTGTTTTTCGGGTAAACTTTCGAAAGCACTTGTAATCCCGTAACAGGGCGCAACCGATCACTTTATCTGTGCGACGGCTCAGTCCCCAAATATTGACCCCATCCCGCATGGCTAGGTTGAGAAAGCGTTCCACAAAGTTACCGGTTACCTCGAACTCCACATAGCCGCAAAGCCACCGGAACAATCTGACGATAAACATGATGTTCTCCTTTACTGCAAAAATTTCCTTTGGAAAAACAGGGCAGAGATCCAGCGGCTGTGGTCAGGTTAAAAACTCCATGGACATAATATAGCCCTCCACCACGACACTTTGTGCCGCCATACATCGCAGCTGAAGATTTCTGCCGCAAAAACGCAGCATCATCTTTCCCAGGTTCAAACGGATAACACACTCGTCATATTCCAATATGCCCTGGCACCCTTCCACCACCGCTTCCCGATTTCCAGAGAGCTCGATTTGGGGCTGGGCTGTAAACGCGTCTTCCGGTACACCGATGACTTTGGCTACTTTCGAAGCCATCTTGTCTTTGGGCATCTCCTCTACAGGCAGTTGCCTCCGGTTTCTCCTCTTCTCCCTCGCCAAGTTTCCCACCTCATTTCCTTGGTTGATCCCAGGTTCCTTCCTAACCCCAGCGCTGCCAAACATACAGCAACTCATATCTTTTGTCCGTTTACATATATATTGGAAAAAGGGACCTTTCATACCCAATCCTCATCCCACAAGGGAGGAATCTGCCATCATGAAAAAGTTCAGACATTCCAAACCAATGAAAATCTTTTTGATTCTACTGGCCGCTGGGGCGCTGTGCACTGGTATCCTCCTCTATCCCCAGTCCAGCGCCCAGGGGGCCCGTGATGGTTTGACTCTTTGCGCCGGCGTTGTCATCCCCTCCCTTTTTCCCTTTGTAGTGCTGGCCTGCTTTCTTACAAATTCGGGACTGGGGGAGCTTATCTCCCGTCCCTTTTCCCCTATCACCCGCTATATATTAAAGCTTCCTTCCTCCTGCGGATGCGCCGTCATCATGAGCATGCTGGGCGGCTATCCCGTAGGTGCAAAGATGATTTCCGGGCTTTTGGAGCAGAAAAAAATAGACAAGGCACAAGCCAGCCGGATGCTCTGCTTTTGCGTCAACGCAGGGCCCGCCTTCCTCATCGGAACTGTGGGGCTTTTCATGCTCCACTCCACTGCGCTGGGTGTCATTCTTCTAGTCTCTCAGATATTATCCTCCCTCCTCATCGGCACCTTTCTTGGCCTTTTTCACAAGGTTCCTCCCAAAAATGAGGCAAAACCAGCTCCTCCCATGACTATACCGGTAGCCTTTGTGGAATCGGTTTGCGGCGGCGCTTCTTCCATGTTCACCGTCAGCGCCTTTATTGTCTTTTTAAGTGCTGTCACCTCCCTCCTCACCGCCTCCGGTTGGATGGATTTTTTCTGTCAAAAGCTTTCTTCCTTCGCGGACGGCGCAATAGTAACACCTTTGGTCTATGGATTTCTGGAAGTAACCCAGGGATGTCTCCAAAGCGCTCAAAATGATGTACTCACCGCTTTTACCCTTTGCAGCATCCTTGTCTCCTTTTCCAGTGTCTCCATTATCTGTCAGGTCATTGCCCTTATAAAAGATCACCATCTGAATCTTCTTCCCTTCCTCATCTCCCGTCTGGCCCATGCGGCTATTACCGGTATAATTGCACATCTGATTTTGCGGGCGGTTCCCCTGGCTCTGATCAGCGCCGCATTTGAGTCCTCCCCCCGTCTCGCTATTTCTTATGGGAATATCCCCGCTGCCGTCTGTATCCTTCTTCTCTGCGCAGTTCTCCTTCTCTCGCTTTCCCCAACTTCCGGTGAGGGCAGAAAATCCCGTAGCAAAGCAGCGAAGAATATGATAAAATAAAAAGAAAGAAAACGAGAGGATGTGAACACTTGGCAAAGCTTTTTGGAAACCGCATTGAACCTGCTTGTATCTATTGTGCCTTGGGGCGTCCGGGAAGGGACGATTCCATCATCCTCTGCCCCAAACGCGGTGTTGTTACCCCCTACCACAGCTGCCGGAAATTTAGCTATGATCCTCTTAAAAGAATCCCCAAAAAGCCCCGGCTCCTCACCCAGTATAGTCCTGATGATTTCAAATTATAAAACAGGCAAGTTGTACTAACAACTTGCCTGTTTTTTATCACTTTTCCCGAAAAACTATTTACTAGCTAAAGTTTCTAAGGATTTTTCTTACAAAGTTCCCATATTGTGTTTGATAGAAATTAGTGATATGATCTATAATAAGAAAACTTTAGAATGATCAAAAGGAGGGTTTGCCATGCAATATTTAATCGGCATTGACATTGGTACCAGCGGTACCAAAACCGTACTGTTTGATACGGACGGTAATACCATTGTTTCCAGCACCGTCGAATATCCTCTCTATCAGCCCCACAACGGTTGGGCGGAACAAGATCCTGAAGATTGGTGGAACGCCACCGTCCAGACACTGAAAGACTGTGTCTCCAAAAGCGGCGTCAATCCTGCAGATATCAAAGGCATTGGCTTGTCCGGCCAGATGCACGGCTTGGTCATGCTGGACGAAAACAACCAGGTCATCCGCAAATCCATCATCTGGTGTGATCAGCGCACCGGCAAAGAGGTGGAGGAAATCACTGCCAAGGTGGGCCGGGAAAAGCTGATTGAAATCACTGCCAACCCCGCTATTACCGGCTTTACCGCTGCCAAAATTCTCTGGGTGCGCAACAACGAGCCGGAAAACTACGCAAAATGCCGTCATATTCTTCTGCCGAAAGATTATATCCGCTTTATGCTGACCGGAGAGTATGCCACAGAAGTTTCCGATGCTTCCGGCATGCAGCTGCTGGATGTCCCCAACCGCTGCTGGTCTGATGAGCTGCTAGATCTGCTGGACATCGATAAGTCCCTGCTTGCCAAGGTCTATGAATCCCCGGAAGTCACCGGCACCATTACTGCCCAGGTCGCCGCTATGACCGGGCTGCAGGAAGGCACCATTGTCGTCGGCGGTGCGGGTGATAACGCGGCGGCAGCTGTCGGTACCGGTATTGTAGAGGACGGAAAAGCCTTTACCACCATCGGCACCAGCGGCGTTGTCTTTGCTCATACTTCTGATATTTCTATCGACCCCAAGGGCCGTGTACATACCTTCTGTTGTGCTGTCCCCGGCTGCTGGCACATTATGGGTGTCACCCAAGGTGCCGGACTCTCCCTCAAATGGTTTAGGGACAACTTCTGCCACGAAGAAATCGCGCAGGCAGAAAAAGAGGGTGTGGATCCCTATTACATTATGGATAATATGGCGGAAAAGATCCCCGTCGGTTCCAATCGGCTGATTTATCTGCCTTATCTCATGGGTGAACGCACCCCTCATCTGGATACAGACTGCCGCGGTGTATTCTTTGGGCTCTCTGCTATCCATCAAAAGGCTGATCTCATTCGCGCTATTCTGGAGGGCGTTTCCTACTCCCTGCGTGACTGCATCGAGATCATTCGGGAGATGGGAACTGAAATCAACGACATGATGGCCTGCGGAGGAGGCGGAACCAGCCCCTTGTGGCGTTCTATGTTGGCCGATCTGTTTAACTGCAACGTTTCTACCGTCAATTCCAAGGAAGGTCCTGCTCTTGGTGTGGCTATTTTGGCCGGCGTAGGCGCAGGCATCTATCCCTCTGTGGAGGAAGGTTGTCGCCGGGTCATTAAGAAAAATAAGACACAGGCTCCCAATCCGGACAACATCGACAAATACGAAGCATTCTATCGGCTGTATGTCAAGTTGTATCCATCTCTCAAGGATAATTTTAAAGAATTGGCCACTCTGTAGCGGCTTCTCAAAAAAGAACGCGCTGTATGGATAACAGCGCGTTCTTTTTTCTGCCCAATTTGTGGCCATCTTCCAAAATATTCATTCAATATTCACCCCATTTTTCTCGAAAAAATAGGCGGACTGTGGTAAGATAACAGAGAGGTGATGCGGTGTGAAGAAAAAATATCTGCTCAGTCTTTTGGTCATCATTTTGGTTGTCGGCCTCGGCGCCGGTGCTTTCTTTTTGGTGCGGGATTATCTGCCCATTTCTCTGCAATTTCAGCGGGATACAGTAGAGCTGGAAACCCCTGCGGAGATCCGCAGTTTCTATGTTCAGGGGTTCGGAGAAAACGCGCTGATTCCCGAAGAAGATATGAGCAAAGGGGAGATGCAAGATCACATCGCTTCCATTGTGGAACACGCTGTCACCTATGGCTATAATACCATCTATGTGGATGCTGTCACAGGAGGTGAGGCCTATTATGACTCTGACCTTCTTCCTTCCACCTCACATATTGACGGCAAACAGGACAATCGTACGAAATACGATCCTCTGCGGCTTTTTATCAAGGAGGCTCATCAAAATGGAATCCGGGTCTACGTAGTGGTAAATCCCTATGATTTGGGTGCCATTACCACGACAGATGGGCTCTATGAAAAACATCCAGCCCTTGAAAATCCTCAATGGCTGCTGACCACCACCGACGGCATCCTCAAGTTCGATCCCGCCAATCAAGACTTTCAAAAATTCGTTGGGGATCTGGCTTCGGAAATTGTCGCCAATTACAATGTGGACGGTCTTCATCTCGTGGATATTGGCTATCAGAGTGGTATGTCCAGTGAGTCTGCCTTTGCGGGTCAATCCACCGCTTCCGATCTTACCTCTTTCCACCAAAGCAGCATTATTGCTTTGCTCTCCGCCGTGCATACTGCCACTGCAAATGCTGATGTTTCTTTTGGCATCACCGTCCCTGGAGTCAACAGCCAGATGGATGAGAGTATCCGGGGGAGCGCTGCCTTCGCTGCGGACGATCAGGCTGTTGATGTTGCATCCATCATGGAGCAAGGACTGGTAGACTACATTACCCCTGAGCTTTTTTATAGCATTGACGGTGAATCAGGAGACTACCGATCCCTTGTTCAGTGGTGGGGCGAGACTTCCGATTACTACCGTATTCCTGTCATCACCCTCAACCGTGTAGCCGAAGCGCAAAGCGGAGATCAGTTTGCTTTGGCTGATCAGATTTATCTCAACCGTCTGCAAAATTTTAAAGGCCATATTCTCTCCACATACGCTGATCTCGCCTCTGATAGTCAGGGCGTAAACGTCTACACCGCTTCCATGTATGCCATGCCAGAATCGGAACAGGCAATCTCTGTCGATCTCAGCTATGGGCAGACTTTGGAAATTACCCGGCCCTCAAGTGAAGAATTTACGACCTATTACAGCAAATATTTCATCATGGGCACCTCGGACCCCTCTCTGCCTTTGACCCTTAACGGCGAAGAGGTAGAAGCCCGTGGAGAAGGCGGTACTTTTGGCGTACTAGTTGAACTTTCTTTAGGGGAAAACAGTTTTACCTTTGAACAGGGGGAAAATGTGTCCCGTTCGCTTACCATTATCCGTGAGGAGGAAGGCTCTGGAGAAGTCTCCACCATTTCCTCTATTTTAGAAAGCTCAGTTTTCCCCAGCGCTTCTTATGGCGCCTATGCTGGTGAAGAGGTCACCTTTTCCTGTATTGCTCCTGCCGGCGGGGAGGTCACTGCCATTTTTGACGGCATGCATATACCACTGGAGCAAGTCGCCATTGCAGAGGATGGCGTACCGGCCCTCTTCAAAGGAACCGCAACCCTCGCAGAAGACTATCCGGAAAATGTAACTACCAAGGTGGGGACTGTCAGCTATGTGCTCACCTATGAAGGAAAAACCAGCACTACCTCTTCCCTGGGAGAGATCTACGTTGTTGGTGAGGGTGGCAAATTGGTGATGCAGGCGGCTGAATACATCGGTACCGTCTTTAGTGAAAGCAATACCAATAGTGACATTATTGCCACCTTGAAACAAGGCTGTGTAGATTTGGTCACCGATCAAACCGATGATATGTGCCAGCTTTCCAGCGGAGGGTGGATTCAAAAAAGCACCATAGATTTCGTGGAGGGAGAAGCCTCCTTCCAAAATAATGTCAGCGAGGTTACCATGGAGCAGGCCGAAAATGGAGACCAAACCTATACCATCAAGGGTACAGCCCGTCCCGCTTTTCACGCTGACCTCGATGACGACGTCTTCACCATCACCCTTTATAATACTGTCAATATACAGGAAGGGCTTTTTGAATATGGAGATCTATTCTCCGATATCTCCCAACGGGTTAACGACGATGAAAGTGTAACGCTCCAGTTTACCCTAGGGGAAGGCCTTTCTCTCTGGGGCTATAATGTGGAATTTGATCTGGACGGCAATTTGGTGCTCTCCTTCTTGCTTCCTCCAAAACTTTCCGATAATCCGGCACGGCCTCTGGAAGGCGTAGTCGTTGCTCTCGATGCCGGACATGGCGGAGAGGATCCCGGTTCCTTGGGGCCTGGCGGCAGCAGTGGCGCAACAGAAAAGGATATTAACCTTGCCATTACCTATGAGACACAAAGACAGCTGGAAGCTCTAGGAGCTACTGTTTCCCTGACCCGTTCTAATGACACCCGCCTTTCTTATGAAGAAAGATGCCTTCCTCCCGAAAATATGAAGGTAGATTTTTATATCTCCTTCCATCAAAACTCAGTGGCAGAAACCACCGACTCTTCCAGCGTCAGCGGTACAGAAATCTATTATCATTACAATACTTCTGCTCAGTTTGCGCAGATTCTTCACGACACCATGACACAATGCTTAGGACGAGAGCCAAGAGGCGCCATCCAGTCCACCTATCGGGTAACACGAATGACATTCTGTCCCAGCGTCCTGGTGGAGAACGGCTTCATGTCCAATCCCTGGGAGTATGAGTCTCTCTGTGATTCCTTCACCATCTTCCGTACGGCAAACGCTGTTGCAATGGGGATTGTTGACACCATTAAAGCGGCAAACTAACTCAACTAATTAGGGAAAGTCCAGAGTTTTCTGGACTTTCTTTTTCTTTGTCCGAGCAGTTGACATCCTCCTTTGCGATGGATATAATAATCACTACATTTGTCTTTTACTGTCATAGTGAAAGGGGGTTCGATATCATGGAGAAAGATCGCAAAGAAATGATCCGCGCTTATAAAGAACGTCGGCGGGAAGGCGGCGTTTTCGCCATCAAAAACACCCAAAACGGCAGGCTGCTTCTTCAATGGACCACCGAACTGACCGGGAGTCGTAATCGCTTTCAGTTTGCCCAAATGACCGGATCCTGCGTTGACCGGAAGATTGCTAAGGATTGGGATGCGCTGGGCAAAGATGTCTTTGTTTTTGAAGTGCTCGATACACTACAACAGAAAGAAGAACAAACTGCGGAGGAATTCAAGGAAGACGTCAAAGCGCTCTATGACCTCTGGCTTGAGAAAATTGACTCGGGCCTTCTTTACTAGAATCAACATAATCTGATCCAATATGATTCCTCACACAATGAAAGGGACGGAGTATGATTTTTATATCATACTCCGTCCCTTTCATTGTGCATAACCGAAAAACACCGTTTTTCTATGAACCAGAGATCCATACAGATCTTTCCTAAACCCGGTCATGGGAGATTCCTAGAATCCTTTCCTTCCAAAGACTATAGGGCAAAGCAGTGGTCAACCGGCCCATTGCCCTTTCCAAGATCCAGTCCGGAAGCCAGCGCTCCTGTAATATATTCCTTTGCTTTGGCCACCGCATCCTCCATAGGTTCTCCCTTGGCAAGATATGCCGCAATCGCGGAGGAAAGGGTACAACCGGTGCCATGGGTATTATGGGTATCCACCCTCTTGGTTGGATACCAACGTACCTGTCCGTCCTTGTAGAGCAGATCGTCTCCGCCGTCAAAGTGTCCGCCCTTAATCATAATATACCCGTCGTAAGACTCGGCAATTTTCTGGGCGGCTTTCACCTGTTCTTCTTTGTTTGAAATAGAAAAGCCGCATAGGACCTCCGCTTCCGGCAGATTGGGGGTAATAATATCGGACAAAGGCATTAATTTTGTGATCAGTGCGTTTTGGGCGTCCTCATCAATCAGCCGGTGGCCGCTGGTGGACACCATCACTGTATCCAATACCACGTTTTTTGCTTGATACTGTTTAATCTTTCCCGCAATTGCATCAATAATCGGAATGCTGGATACCATGCCGATCTTGACCGCGTCGGGAAAGATATCCTCAAAAACGCAGTCCAACTGCGCCTCCACCATCGGAATGCTTACATTTTCAATCAGCCGAACGCCACAGGTATTCTGGGCCAACACCGCCGTGATGGCACACATGCCATATACCTTGAGCGCCGTAAAAGTTTTCAGATCCGCTTGCATTCCTGCTCCACCGCTAGGATCAGTACCCGCAATGGTCAGTGCTGTATTCATGAAGTCATAACTCCTTATTTTGAAATTTCGTCTGCTTGTATCCGCATCATCTGCGCGGCCTTCCTAACATCGGGCTGGGCCAGAATGGCAGACACCACCGCGATGCCGGCAAGATTTCTCCCCCGAAGGGCTGCAGCGTTATCCTCGTCGATGCCGCCGATGGCCACTACAGGAATGGGAACACATTTTGCCACCTTGGTCAGTGTCTCCAGGGAGATTTTCCCTGCGTCCCCCTTGGTGGAGGAGCCAAAGGCGGCACCAGAACCTAGATAATCCGCTCCCGCTGCATAGGCAGCCAGAGCTTCCTCCACATTGTGGGCGGACGCCCCGATGATTTTATTCATTCCCAGCTTTTCTCGAACCATGCGGATATCATCATCGCTTTGGCCTAAGTGTACCCCTGCGGCGTCTATCTGCAGTGCAATGTCTACATAATCATTGATAATCAGCGGCACGTTATATCGATCCGTCACCTTTTTGACCCGCTGTGCCAAAGCCAAGAGTTCTTCGCCAGTTGTATGCTTTTCACGTAACTGTACCAGGGTCACGCCGCCAAGAATGGCCTCTTCCACCTGGGATTCCAATGTCCTGCCATGTAGCCACGACCGGTCGGTCACCAGATAAAGGCGCATTATATCCCTATTCACAGACAAGCCGGACACCTCCCATTGCGCTGTCCTTGACCAGGCTCACTTCATCGATCAGCGCCAAGTGATAGCTTCCGGTTCCACGTCCTGCGTGAGCCGCTTTTTCATAGGCCCGCTCTCCACAGATATCGAAAGCTCCAACTGCCGCCGCCACCGCTTCCAGCGGATGGGAACCATCTGCGCCTAAAAATGCACCGATGAGGCAGGAAAGCATACAGCCGGTGCCGGTGACCTGGCCCATCATAGCATGTCCATTAGCAATGGTGAAGGAGCGCTTTCCATCAGTAATGATGTCTTTTTTCCCTGTAACAACTACGACTGCCCCACTCTGGCGGGCAAGATCCATGGCCAAATTTCTTGCTTCTATGGGGCTCTGTGCTGTTATGGCGGCATCCACCCCGGCCCATTCCGTCTGCTTTCCAGCCAAAGCGGCAATTTCGGAGATATTGCCCCGAATAGCGGTAACCCGGATGCCCCTTAAAAGCCGTCCGATTCCTTCCCGTCGAAAGGCAGAGGCGCCGGCCCCCACCGGATCTAAGACAACAGGAAGGTCCAATTCATTGGCCCGTTTTCCCGCCAACTCCATGGTGGAAAACCTATCTGGGCTCGGGGTTCCTAAATTGAGCACCAGGCTGTCGCTGCTTCCAGTGATTTCCGCAGCTTCCTCCGGCGCATCAGCCATGATAGGGGATGCGCCGATGGCCAGCAGCACATTGGCGCAATCTGTTGCCGTTACATAATTGGCAATACAGTGGACTATGGGGTGCTTCTGCCGCACCGCCTGTATATAACCTTCCAGCATGGTTTTCTCCTGATTAGATGACATCGACATTTTTGCCGCCGAGAATTTTATTCATATTGCGCACCGCGCACATTTTTCCGCACATGGTGCAGGTATCGGAATGCTCCGGCGTGGATTCTTCCCGGTAACGCCGTGCCTTTTCCGGATCAATGGCCAGGTTGAACATTCCCTCCCAGTCCAAATTCTTACGGGCGGTGGACATGTTGTAGTCCCAGTCTCTGGCACCAGGTAGTCCCTTGGCTACATCAGCGGCATGGGCCGCAATTTTAGAAGCAATGATACCCTCCTTCATGTCGTCCAGGGTAGGCAGGCGCAGATGCTCCGCCGGGGTAACATAGCACAGGAAGGATGCGCCATAGGTAGCCGCAATAGCGCCACCGATGGCAGCAGTAATGTGGTCATAGCCAGGAGCCACATCGGTAACCAACGGGCCTAGAACATAGAAGGGCGCTCCTTTGCAGATGGTCTGCTGAATCCGCATATTGGCTTCAATCTGATCCAGCGGCATATGACCGGGGCCTTCGATCATAACTTGGACATCCTTGGCCCAAGCGCGCTGGGTCAGCTCTCCCAATGTCACCAATTCCTCAATCTGCGAGATATCTCCGGAGTCCTCAATGCATCCGGGCCGGCAGGCGTCTCCCAGGCTCAAGGTTACATCATATTTCTGGCAGATTTCCAGAATATCGTCAAAATGTTCATAGAAAGGATTTTCATTGCCGGTCATCTCCATCCAGGAGAAGATGAGGGAACCGCCGCGGGACACGATGTTCATATGGCGTTTGGTCTCTTTGAAACGCTGTGCGGTCGACTTGTTGATACCGCAGTGGATGGTCATAAAGTCTACGCCATCCTCCGCATGCATCTGAACAATGTCCAGCCACTCCTGGGTGGTAATCTTATCTAGATCTTTGTTGTAATAGACAATGGCGTCATAAATAGGAACTGTGCCGATAATAGCGGGGCACTGGGCCGTCAAGGCGCGGCGGAACTTTTTGGTGTCTCCAAAGGAGCTCAGATCCATAATGGACTCGGCGCCCATGGCGACAGCGGCATTGACCTTCTCCATCTCCACGTCCATGTTCAGGCAATCGCGGCTAGTTCCCAGGTTGACGTTGATTTTCGTCGTCAAATCCTTGCCGATTCCATGGGGATCCAGGCAAGTATGGTTCTTGTTCGCCGGGATTGCAACCGTACCCTTTGCAACCATTTCTCTGAGGGCTTCTTCACTGATTTTTTCTTTTGCCGCAACAGCCCGCATCTCTTTGGTAATAATGCCCTGTTTTGCAGCATTCATCTGTGTTGTGTAACTCAAAATGACTCTTCCTTTCTTTCCCGCGCGGTGTTGGTGCGCTTCCTACGCGGATATGTATCAAAGTTCCGCCCTGATAAGACGAAAGCTTCAGCATAAATAATAGAATTAAAAAAGGCGCCTGCTCAAAGCCGGCGCCCTATGGATCTGTGATTTGCTTCCCTACGCCAGTATTAACTAACAGGTTCAAAGGGTCAGGTTTTAACCTTCTCAACCGCAATGGTTCCCCCGCAAACGAGTATTCTTTTGTTGTTTCCTATTATAACACTCGAGGTCCACTCTGTAAATAAAAAGAATAAAGGGGGAATAAAGCTCCCCCCTTTTTGCTTATTTCACTTCGATACCAAGAAATTTTTCCAGACAGCTGGTGATAAACATGTGATCCTCCACATGCGGCAGCCCGGAGACGCAAATGGAGCCAATGACACCGGTCCCTTTCAAATACAACGGGAATCCTCCGCCGCAAAGGGCATACTCCATGGGATCCAACAACCAGTCTTTTTCCAGTGTCTTCCCCTCCAACTCCGCCACGGTAAACAGGTGCAGGCTGCTTTCCTGGCGGACAAAGACGGTGTTATGCTTACGGTTGAGCCACTGTTCATTGTGAGCATTGGCTCCCTCCAACACATGGCTGAATATAACCAGATTGTTAACGGTAATCCGAATGGCGATGGGCAGTTTCTTCTCCCTAGCCTCATTGACCATCAAAACGCCCAATTTCCAGGCATCTTTATAGGAAAAATGGTCAAAGCGAAGCAAAGCCTCCTGCTTCTCCACCAGCTCCCGCAAAGCCTTGGTATCATTTTTTGATGTTTCCATGGGAATAACCTCCTCTTTTACCGGGGATTTCTCCCTGTTACCGGGCTTTTCTACGATAACTTTACCATACCATAAAAGCGGAAAAATTCCAATGGAAAATTCTTTCTTTACCTCACGAAAAAATAGTGGAGAATTTAGCTATTTTCACCCGGAATTCCCAGCAGTTCGCAACCATTTTTATAGAAGATCAGCGCTTGCTCTTCTTCGGTAAGACCGGAGGTCTTCACATACTCCACGGCGGCGGCTCCATCGGACCAAGGGCAATCAGTTCCAAACAGAATCCGTTTTACCCCATGATTTCTCACCATCCGGACAAACTGTTCCTTCGGCATATTTCCCATGGCAAGGGAGGTGTCGAGATAGACATTGTTGCGCCCGATCATGTATTTTTCTACGTCCTCCCACATATTAAATCCCCCCATATGGGCCAAAATTACCGTCAGATTTGGGAAATGATCCAATACAGTGACCATGCCTTTCGGCGTTGTATGGACCACTTCCGGAGACAGGGGATCCCAGCCGGCGTGAAAAGCGACCATCAGCCCTAGATCCTGGCATTTTTGGTAGATTGGAAAAATCCGTTCTTCCTCCACAAAAAACTCCTGATAATCAGGGTGGAGCTTTATTCCTCGGAGACCTAACTCTTTAATTCGCTCCAGCTCTTCCAATGCGTTTTCCGCCTCGGGATGCACTGAGCCGAAGGCTCTCGTAGGGCCATCGTTATGGGAGGCGGCAAAATTGTTCACCGATGTCTGCTGATGGGCATTGGTCGCGATATTAAAGAGCACAGCGATATCCGTTCCCCACTCCTTCATAGCGCGACAGGTATCGTCATAAGTGCCGTTGGTCTGGGGCGTAATCCCGCAGATGGAGTAGAGCTTTCCTACCGCCCGCTCAGCAATTTTATCTGGAAAACAATGGGTGTGAAAATCAATTTGCATATATATTCCTCCTATCGAATTTTTTCGAATTCACCGTCTTATCCGATTTATTATATCACAAAATCGGTATTTCGTCGTCTTTCTCCCTCCCTTTTCAACATCACCAAAAACCCTTCTATTTCTTTGGCATCTCCAAATAGCCGGATTTTGTTGAAACCCCGGATTAAAAATTGTAAAATAAATACAATGTCTTTTCTTGCGGACAAAATCTATTGACAGAGGTGATTTTGATGAAAGAATACGGTGTGGGCGTCATTGGTTATGGTTTCATGGGGAAAACCCATTGCTATGGCTATCAGACACTCCCGTTCTATTATCCGGACATGCCCTTTAAAATCAAACTGGTGGGCGTGTGTAATACAACCCTTTCTAAGGCCGAAAAAGCCAAGGATTTGCTGGGTTTTTCTTATGCAACCTCCAACGCAGACGATATTTTTAATGACCCCAACATTCAAATTGTCAATATCTGCACACCTAACGTCTATCACAAGGACATGGTGATTAAGGCCATCAAAGCGGGGAAACATGTCTACTGTGACAAGCCCTTTGTGATGAACTACGCCGAGGCAGAAGAAGTGATTGCCCTTGCGAAAGAGCATCATGTCACCGCCCAGATTGCATTGCAGAATCGTTTCTACCCCATGATCATGAACGCCAAACGGCTGATCGATGAGGGACGGCTGGGTAAAATCACCTCCTTCCGTGGAATTTTCCTCCACGCCAGTAATGTTAACCCCAACAAAAAAATTGGCTGGCGGCATCAAAGCGCTTTGGGAGGAGGCGGCGTCCTCTTTGATCTAGGCTCCCATATCCTGGATCTTGGCTATTATCTCATGGGGGATTACCAAAAGATCATGTGCCAAACTGACAAGCTCTATGATGCACGTCCCGATGCCAATGGTAATATGGTTCCTGTGGATAATGATGATTTGGCGCTGATGATGTGTCAGATGAAAAATGGCGCCTACGGTACCATCGAAGCTTCCAAGGTGGCTACCGGATTTGATGATTCTCTTCGCTTTGAAATTCACGGTGTCAAAGGGGCCATTAAATTTGATATTGCCGACCCCAATCATCTATATTTCTTTGACAATACCATCCCTGACGCCCCTCTGGGCGGCGAAAGGGGATTTAAATGCATTGAATGTACCCAACGGTACGCACCTCCGGCAGCTGCGTTCCCCGGTGCTATGTGCTCTGTCGGCTGGATCAGGGCTCACGTTCACTGCCTCGCCACCTTCCTTTATCATGTGGATGACGGCACCCAGCCCTCTCCCTCTTTGGAAGAAGGGGCATACATTCAAAAGGTCATGGAACGCGCCTACGAATCCGACGCCAAAGGCGGCGCTTGGGTTAGCATTGACTGAGTTCGCAGCAAACTTTTAAAAGACGGCCTGCGGATGTTCCTCCGCAGGCCGTCTTTTCTACGCTAAAAAATCTAGGCCAGGTTTGAAATAGGAAATTCCGTCAATGATGATTCATAGAACAACATATAATCATACATTTTCCATTTGATTACGCTAACACCACATGATGAAATAACCGTTGCGGCGGAGAAAGGCTGAGCATATGAAGGTTGACAACGAACTCAAACAAAGCATTATTGACTGGATCGATGTCCACAAAGAGCAGATGATCCGAGACATCAACACATTGGTCTCCATCGAAAGTGTTTCCACAAAAAGCGAGGGGGAGCATCCTTTTGGAGAAGGGCCCGCGCGAGTATTGGACGCCGCCCTGGAAATGGGAAAAGATTATGGCTTTCGCACCCAGAACCACCAGTACTATGCTGGAAGTATCCTCATGGGCAATGGTCAGCGGGAGCTTGGCATTCTCACCCACCTGGATGTGGTTCCGGCTGGCCCCGACTGGGAATATGAACCCTTTCACTGCACCCTTAAGGATGGCAAACTTATCGGCCGCGGCGTTGCCGACGACAAAGGGCCTGCGGTAGCAGCCCTTTATGCCATGCGTTGTCTGTATGAGCTGGCTGTCCCCATGGTCCATTCTGTCCGGCTGATTATGGGATGCAGTGAGGAAACCGGCAGCGCTGATATGGCTTATTATGTAAAGCACTGCAAAATCCCCGACTTTTCCTTCGTCCCGGATGCGGAGTTTCCCGTCTGTAACGGAGAAAAGGGAATCCTATCGGCCGATTTGGTCGGCCCTCAGCTTTCTGATAAAATCGGAGAACTTTCCGGCGGTGAGGTATCTAATGCTGTGGCTGCCCATGCAAAGATTACCCTCAAGAGCCAATCTATTGACCAGGTTCTGCAAAAGCTAGGGGATAACAAAGGAGATCTGGTCGTCTCGGAAGGTCCTCACGATGTCACCATCTCCGCCAAGGGCATCCCCTCCCATGCTGCATTTCCCGAGGGCTCTGTCAATGCCATCTACAAACTGTGCAAAGCCGTGGTGGACTGTGACCTTTTGGAAGGCGAGGACAGGGACGCTCTCGCTTTTGTAGTAAAGGTATTGGAAACTACCGACGGCGCAGGCCTTGCCATCAAATCCCGCGACGATATTTCCGGGGAAACCACCTGTATCGGCGGCCTGCTCAGCGTTAAAGAGGGCCGGATTGTCCTCAATGTCAATATCCGCTACTGCATCAGCACCGATTCCCAGCAGCTGCGGAACAAAATATCCCAGACCTGTGAGGAACACGGATTTTCTATGGGCGACTGCTTTGAAAGCAAACCGTTGTATATCCCCGCAGATCATCCTGCCGTAGCCTTTCTCACCGAAACCTACAATGACCTGACCGGCCAGGACCTAGCTCCCTATGTAATTGGCGGCGGTACCTACGCTAGGGAGATGCCAAATTCGGTTGCATTCGGTGCCGGACGGCCCGGCAGCATGCTCCCCACCGAAACCGGCCGGGGCGGCATGCATCAACCCGATGAATCCATTGCCGTAGAGGATCTGGTCAATGCCGCCAAAATCTACGCCATTGCTCTCTTGCGCCTTGACGGCATTGATTTTACCGCCCAGTAATTCTATAAAAAGAGGAAAACAATATGAGAAAAATTTGTGTGCTGGGAAGCATCAACATTGATACCACCTATTATGTCTCCGCCCTTCCCCAGGTGGGGGAAAGCGTGGTCCCCACCGGACGTTCCAGCTCCCCTGGTGGCAAAGGCTTTAATCAGGCTGTTGCCGCCAGGCGGGCCGGCTGCCAGGTTTCCTTTGTGGGAAAATTGGGGCCTGATGGCAACTCCCTTATTGACCTTCTGTCACAGGAAGGCATTGACCACAGCTGTACCTTCCAAGACTCAGATATTCCTACCGGTTCCTGCGTCATTATCACCGATCAGGAAGGTCGGAATATGCTTCTTGTAGACGTGGCTGCCAATAAGGCTATAACTGCTGCAGAAATAGAAAAGTCCTATCCGCTCATTGAAGGGTGTGACGTCGCTGTGACCCAGCTGGAGACCAATATGGAGGCTGCAACCCTCTTTCTGGAGCACGCCAAGGCCTGTGGGAAGGTCACTGTCCTCAATCCGGCACCGGTGACAGATCTGCCCGATGCGCTGCTCAAAAGCACCGATATCCTGGTGCCCAATGAAACGGAGCTTGCCTATCTGATCGGCGCTCCGGTCACCGATCACTATCAGCTACTATACAGTAAAATGGCTCCGTTTTTTGATGCGGGAGTGAAATTTTTCCTGGTGACCCTTGGGGATAAGGGCGTTCTGCTCTGTGACCGATATGGGTTTGACCATCTGCCCGCCCAAAAGGTTGCCGCCGTGGACACGACTGCGGCGGGTGATTCCTTTATCGGCGCTTTTGTCTCTCGGATCAGCTTATCCTCCTGGGAGGATCGCGCTTTCCTTCACCCAGCCATCAGCTATGCGCAAAATTTCGCTGGATATGTGGTTCAGCACCCGGGAGCTTATCGTTCCATGCCCCCTGTTTCTCTCGCGGATTCATTTTGACGCTACATAAAAAAAGGCCCGGGACATTTGTCCCAGGCCTTTCGCCTTATTCCAGGCCATTATCAGCCCTATATTTTGCCAAAAGCAGGTCTACAACCCGGCCGTAGCTCTGTACCCCGTCCGTCTGATTCTGGGCCTTGAGGTAAGTATCATTGATATTGTCGGCGATTTCCGCCACCTGGCCCTCAAACTGCTCCCAGTAAGCGTTGTTGGCATCAAAATCCCGCTGTGCTTCTTCGCAAAGGTTGCTCATCAGCTGGGTATGTAGCTCTGGATCAATGTCAAACAGAGCGTTACCTGCGTAAATCATCGCCATTGCCGCTCCGGAATACTGAACCCTGACATCATCAGAGGCAGAGCAGCAGAGATAAGCGATGAAATTCGCCTCATCCTCCCGCATAAATCCGGCTAGATGGGACAGCTCATGGGCAGCGCTGAAGGGAATGCTGTAATGGGCCACGTCCCCGTTAATGTTGGCTTCAAAGGTAAAGGGGAAGAAAAATCCAACTAGATTCGTGTAAGACATATAGTGAGAGCAAAGTAATGGTTTGGGCAGTGCGTTCACATTGTTGATAAAGTCTGTGCCCTGAGAAAACTCTCGGTATTCATCCCGCATGGTTTGCGCCATATCGGATACTGAGCCATCAAAGGTCATAATCCCGTTCTCGTCCTCTGGCACCTGGGCCCGCAGCTCGTTGACTTCCTCGATAAGGTCCTCTACTAGGGCCGCCAGCTCCTCTTTGGAGGATTCCCGCACCTGAAGCCCCATCAGATCCGATACCGGATACCGGTGATAATTGATAGAGCAAAACAGGGTCAGCAGAAGAAACAGGCAGGAAACAATTGCGCAGAGATTCATCACTGCCTTATAGATCCGCAGCTTTCTCCCCTCTTGGTGGCGGACCGCTTTCACAATGACCACAATAATATAGACGAGCACCGCAATGATGGCCCCGGGCGCCAGCCATTCTACCAAAGAAAATGGCACCAAAGAAGTGATAAAAGAAATTCCCCGCATAAATACAGGGTAAATATGGGTGACATACCATTCTGCAAAGACGTGTCCTGAAGATGCTATAGCAAGGAGCAGCAGAGCAATTGGAATCCCCAGCAAAAGCCACATCCTTTTGAGGGCATAGGGGCTTTTCAAAAAGGATCGAATCTTGTTCATCTTACAATAATACGATGGTAACCCCATCGTTTCTCCTTCCATAGTCGCTGTCTTGGGAAAGCCAGGGCAATCTGGCGACTGCATCCCGGGCAGCCACCGAATAGGAGGAAAAATCCTCCCCATAAATAATCCCTTTAATCCGCCCTAGTCTCCGCTTATTCTGAAGCTCACTTCTAGCCTTTGTCCGGATACCTCCACCCACGCCGCTGGAACCGTAGCCGTGGATAACTTTGGCCGCTTTCATCCCTCTGCCCCGGGCGGTAGAAAGGCCCATATTCATCCGGCGGATCGCCTCTTCCACAGTGGGCATGCCCCGCTCAATATTGATAATTTCCATCTTACTCATGATACACATCCCTCTAAAATAAAAGGCCCCGATTGGGCTTATTTTTTCTTTTATTTTATCACCCTGGAAAAGGGGACGCAACGCAAGAATGTGAATACACTGCGATAAAACCGCAAAAAAACCATGAATTTCCCTTTTTCACTCTGGCAAAGGGAGAAAAAAACTGCTATAGTAATAAAGTAAAAATCATTGAGAAGGTGAGTTCTTGCGATGGTAAAATCGAAGCTCTTTGTGCGGATCCTCTGTCTGATTCTGGCCGCCGTCTTTGTCATTTCCATGATGGGGGCTGCATTCACTACCCTGTTTTAATCGATTTTGTCCCAGGCCCGGAGAATATCCGGGCCTTTTTATTGTCTTTTTTGAATGTTCACTGGGGTATTGACAAATCTACTCATAGAGTATACAATAAAAATACACCCCACGGGGGTATTGTGTTGCGAGGTGATCTCAATGAAAGAAAAATTCGATGTAACCGGTATGACCTGTTCGGCCTGCTCGGCGCATGTGGAAAAAAGCGTCCGGGCCCTTTCCGGGGTTAAAGAGGTCAGTGTCAACCTGCTGCAAAATAGTATGCAGGTAGAATATGATGAGTCTGTCCTAAGTGAGGGGGACATCATCAAAGCTGTGGAACATGGAGGATATGGCGCCGCTCCCCATCAAAAGCAGGGACAGGCAAAGCCCCTTTCGGGAGAAACGCCCACCAACAGCGCAAAGGAACAGACCAAAGCCATGAAACACCGGCTGATTTTATCGATCTGTTTTCTCGTTCCTCTGATGTATATCTCCATGGGGCATATGATGGGACTTCCTACCCCTTCTTTTTTCCATGGAACCGAGAATGCGCTGATCTATTCCTTCACCCAATTTCTTTTAACCCTTCCCGTCATCTATCTGAATCGTAAATATTATCAGGTTGGATTTCCCGCCCTCTTCCGTGGAGCTCCCAATATGGATTCCCTCATCGCCATCGGCTCCTCGGCCTCGTTGATCTACGGTATCTTCGCCATTTATCAAATTGGCTGGGGTCTGGGCCACGGCGATTTGGATCTGGTGAACAGCTACAGCATGGACCTCTATTTTGAGTCCGCCGCTATGATTCTGACCCTCATCACTGTGGGGAAATTCCTAGAAACCCGCTCCAAAGGAAAGACTTCGGAAGCGATTGAAAAGCTGATGAATCTGGCGCCTAAAACCGCCACTGTCATCCGCGACGGCGAAGAGGTTCAGATCCCGGTGGATGATGTCTTGGTCGGCGATATTGTAGCAGTACGTCCTGGTCAGAGCGTACCGGTAGACGGCGTCATCTTGGATGGCAGTTCCGCTGTGGATGAATCTGCCCTGACCGGAGAAAGCATTCCGGTGGAAAAAGGGCCTGGCGACAAGGTCATTGCCGCTACCATCAACAAATCAGGCTTCTTTACCTTTAAAGCAACCAAGGTGGGAGAAAACACCACCATCTCTCAGATCATCCAGCTGGTGGAGGATGCAAATGCCACCAAAGCTCCCATTGCCAAGCTGGCCGATAAGGTCAGCGGTGTGTTTGTCCCTGTAGTCATCTCTATCGCCATTCTTGCCACCATTGTATGGCTGTTGGTAGGCGAACCCTTTGACTTTGCTCTTTCCATTGGTATTTCCGTTCTGGTCATCTCCTGCCCTTGTGCCTTAGGCTTAGCTACCCCTGTGGCAATCATGGTGGGCACAGGCAAAGGTGCCCAAAACGGTATCCTATTTAAATCTGCAGAAGCCCTGGAAACACTGCACAATGTTCAGACCGTAGTACTGGATAAAACCGGTACCATCACCCAGGGAACTCCCTCAGTTACCGACGTTATTCCCGCATCCGGCGTTACATCGGAAGCTCTGATTGCTATCGCTGCGGCCCTGGAACGCCCCTCGGAACATCCTCTGGCTCAGGCTGTAATCACCTATGCTGATGGACACAACGCCCCCCTACTCTCCCCACAGGATTTTACCGCTGTCACCGGCAGCGGTGTACAGGCGGTTGTCAATGGTACCCTTTGTCTTGGCGGTAACCGCAAGCTGATGGAGGAAAACAGCATAGATCTGGCGTCTTTGGAGCAGCAGGCGGATGATCTTGCCAATGATGGAAAGACGCCCCTATTCTTCGCTGCGGATGGAAAGGTTCTCGGTCTGATTGCTGTGGCCGATGTAGTCAAACCCACCAGCAAGGCAGCCATTGACGCCCTGACCCATATGGGCATCGATGTCATTATGCTCACCGGCGACAATGAGAGAACCGCACGCGCTATTCAGCGTCAGCTCGGCCTCTCTAACGTCATTGCCGGTGTTCTTCCGGCAGACAAAGAAAAAGAGGTCCGCCGGCTTCAGGAATCCGGCAAACGGGTGGCCATGGTGGGGGACGGCATCAACGACGCCCCGGCTCTGGCCCGGGCGGATGTAGGAGTTGCTATCGGCGCCGGTACCGACATTGCTATTGAATCCGCCGACGTTGTACTGATGAAAAGTGACCTACTGGATGCTGTCACCGCCATTGAGCTGAGTAAATCCGTCATCCGCAATATTAAGCAAAATCTATTCTGGGCTTTCTTCTACAACGCTATCGGTATCCCTCTTGCAGCTGGCGTCTTCTACAGCTTCCTGAGCTGGAAACTCAGCCCCATGTTCGGCGCCGCCGCCATGAGCTTGAGCTCTGTTTGCGTTGTCAGTAATGCCCTGCGTCTCAAATTTTTCAAACCCCGGCACGCGGTACCCGCTTCTGCCGGAGAAGATAGAAACATGATTACAACTACTGTGGAAAAAGGAGAAAAGACAATGAAAAAAGTAATCACAATTGAAGGCATGATGTGCAACCATTGTACTGCCCATGTAGAGAAAGCCCTCAACGCTATCGACGGCGTCAGCGCTGTTGTCAGCCTGGAGGACAAAAACGCAACCGTCACCCTCTCGAAGGATGTCAGCGATGATGTTCTGACGCAGGCAGTGACAGACGCCGGCTATACCGTCGTTTCCATTGCCTAAGGAGGGGTTCCATGAAAGCGGATCATAAGCAGATTGTCCGTCTGCTCAAAACCGCCCGCGGCCAAATCGATGGTATTTTGGGCATGGTGGAGGAAGATCGATACTGTATCGATATCTCCAACCAGCTGATGGCCACAACATCCATCCTGCGCAAGGTTAACCGGGAAATTATCAAGGCCCATCTTTCCGGTTGTGTCAAAGAAGCTTTTGAACACGATGATGAGTCGCTCAAAAACGAGAAGATTGAGGAAATCATCTCCATCTTTGAGAAGCTGGATAAATAAGGGGGATCAAATGGACTACAAAAGCATTCATGATTTGCCTCGAGAGAAACTGCTTGAGCTCTGCACCAATTTTGCAAAAAACTGGTTAGCTATGGATGGGCTCTGGTTTCAAGCAGTAGAACGGGATAGCGGCATGGACAAAGCCATGGAGTACGATTATACCGTTTGGGAACAGTTTACCCAGATTGAAGCCCGCAGGATAAAAAAATTGTTGGATCTTCCGGATCGCGCCGGTCTGGAGGGCTTGGCACAGGCCTTAGCTTTCCGTCTCTATGCGCCTCTCAATGAAGACAGCATAGTCAGGGAAGGCAACACCCTCACCTATCGGGTTCACAATTGCCGTGTACAAAGCGCTCGATTCCGAAAAGGGATGCCTTTCCATCCCTGCAAACAGGTTGGTGTAGTGGAATACGATGGTTTTGCAAAGGTCATCGATGATCGCATCACTGCGGAAGCGGTCAGCTGTTATCCCGACATCACCATCCCTGACTGTGCCTGCGTTTGGAAGTTTACCCTCCACCTTTGATTTGATAAAAAAGCTGTATGGCCGAGGCCATACAGCTTTTTTCTTTGGAGAAAGTACCTATCTTCTCCTTCTTCTCTTGTCAAACTCGGGATTAAAAGCATAGAAGTTTTTGCTATCCAGATGATCTTGGGTGGTTCGCAAGGCTTCGCCGAAACGCTGGAAATGAACTATCTCTCTTTCTCGAAGAAATTTGATAGGATCGCGTACATCGGGATCATCAACTAAACGCAAAATATTATCATAGGTAGTTCTCGCTTTTTGTTCTGCCGCTAAATCCTCTGTTAGGTCTGTAATCAGATCGCCTTTAGACTGAAAATACATAGCGCTAAAAGGGGTGCCTGAGGCCGCAATGGGATACAACCCTGTGGTATGGTCAACAAAATAGGTATCAAATCCCGTCTTCTTTATTTCGTCTATCGTCATATTACGGGTCAATTGATGGACAATGGCACAAATCATCTCAATGTGGGCTAGTTCTTCCGTACCTATATCGGTCAGTGTTGCTTTGACTTCATCATAGGGAACAGAATACCTCTGCGCCAGATACCGTTGACTTGCCGCCAATTCTCCGTCTGGTCCGCCAAATTGAGTGATGATCACTTTTGCCATGGCGGGATTGGGCCGGGAAATTTTTACCGGGTACTGTAACTTTTTATCATAAGTCCACATATGCTACGCCTCCTCATCAAGTTCCCAGGGCCAGGGGCCGTCAATCCAGTTCCACCGGTTTCCTCCGGTAAAATCTGTATGACGTAGCGGGCCATACCTTTTGACATACATTTCTCTTGCTTCTCTCTGCATATCTAAATATTTTTGATAGCATTCCAGAGCTTCTTTATTTTGAGGATTATTGTCCAAAAAAAGGGCAATTTCCTGCAAAACAAAATCGCAGATGCGCACCCGGTTTAAAAGCACCTTTCTGTCATCCACGGGGGAGCGCCTCCTCTCCGATAAATGGGAGATCTAAATCCCTAAAAAAGGTACCGCGATTGAACGCTACCTCCGGTTCATATAAATTACCCCAAGGCTGTCTTGGTACATAGGCCATAGCCAAGGGTACATTATTGCAAAAAATGGGATCACGGACCGGATGAGATCCGTTGTTCATATCTGTCAAAGTAAACCCTCCGTTTGCATATGATCTGCGCAACCATTTTAGGTTGCATCCATGTCTTTGAAGAAAGCATGCTTTCATTCCATAGGGACATGGGAAAGCTAAGACGGAATGTCCGCCTTGCTACAATCTATGGTTGTTTTGCAAACAGGGTTCAATGCCAGTTTTAAGTCTTTTTATCCTTTGCCTATAAACCCTGTCTAATCTTTCCTCCTTTTACTACTCGACTATCCAAATTGCGTTAAAAAAATTTTTTATCTTGAGTAGAGCCGAAAACAAAAAGTTAACCGTCCTCCTCAAAATGGAAAAGGGAATGGAGAAATCTCCATTCCCTCTTCCATGCTGTGATTTCTATTGATTGGCCAGAAGTTCGCACACCAGATCAGTGTATGCCGTCGGATCATCCAGTGAAAAACCTGCAATCAGTTCTGCCTGGCTATACAATACCTGGCTCAACTTAGCCGCACGCTCCTTGTCCCCGTCTGCAAAAGCTTTTTGCAAAGCCGTAAACATCGGATGGCCGGCGTTAAATTCCAAGACCCGCTCTGCTTTGACAACTGGTTCATTCTTCATCTGAGCAAAATACTTTTCCATCTCCAGTGTAATGCCGCCTTCACTGGAGAGGCAGACCGGATGGGTTCCCGGTTTGGTGGAAACCTTTGCTTCCTTGATCTTTCCATCCAAACTTTCTTTGACAAAATCAAGGAGCTCCTGATTCTCTTTGGTTTGTTCCTCCGCTGCCTTCTGATCGCTCTCATCCGCAATATCATCACTGCTGACCGATTTAATTTCTTTACCGCTTTCCTCGTGAAGCATCTGCATCACAAAGTCATCCACTTCATCGGTAAGATACAGTACCTCATAGCCTTTGGCCTTAACCGCTTCTGTCTGAGGCAGACGGTCCACCTTGGCAATGGTCTCTCCACAGGCATAGTAAATGTATTTTTGATCTTCCTTCATCCGGGATACATATTCCCCTAAGGTAGACAGTTTTTGCTCTGTGGAAGAATAGAAAAGCAGAAGATCCTTGAGCATCTCTTTATGGGTACCATAATCACTGGCAACACCGTATTTCAGCTGGATTCCGAAATTCTTGAAAAATTCCTCATATTTTTCCCGGTCATTTTCCAGCATCTTTGTTAGTTCCCGTTTGATCTTTTTCTCAATGCTGGAGGCAATCACCTGGACCTGGCGGTCCTGCTGCAGCATTTCACGGGAAATATTCAGTGACAGGTCCTGAGAATCCACCACACCGCGGACAAAGCGGAAATGCTCTGGCAGCAGATCAGCACATTTCTCCATAATCATGACACCGCTGGAATAGAGCTGCAGCCCTTTTTCATAGTCTTTGGTAAAATAATCCCGCGGCATATGCGAAGGGATGAAAAGCAGCGCCTCATAGGAAACGACGCCCTCCGTACTAATATGGATGGTCTTAAGTGGGTCCGCATAGTCAAGGAAACGTTCCTTATAGAACTGGTTGTAGTCCTCGTCGGACACCTCGCCCTTTTTCTTATGCCAGATAGGCACCATATCGTTAATGGTTTCCATCTCCTGATAGGTCTCATATTCTGGCGCTTTGCCCTTGTCATCCTCGTCTTTCTTTTCAATCGGACGGCTTTTTGTTACCATCATCCGAATGGGATAGCGGATATAGTTGGAATATTTTTTAATCAGCTCCCGCAGAGGATATTCCTCCAGATACTGAGAATATTTCTCATCCTCTGTGTCGGCCTTGATCTTCATGATAATATCCGTGCCCACTGTGTCCTTTTCACATTCGGTGATGGTATAACCGTCAGCACCGGAGGATTCCCATCGATAGGCAGTGTCACTGCCATAGGCCCGGCTGATAACGGTTACCGTGTCGCTGACCATAAAAGCGGAGTAAAATCCTACGCCAAATTGGCCGATGATATCAATATCGTCGTTTTTCTGCTCGTCTTTTTCGAGGTTTTCCTTAAACTGCAGAGAACCACTTTTGGCGATGACACCCAGGTTTTCCTCCAAAGCCTGTTTGTCCATGCCGATACCATTATCGGATACCATCAAAGTGCGAGCCTCTTTATCCTGTTGGATGGTGATGGCAAAATCACCGCGGCTCATACCTACGTTTTCGTCGGTCAAAGACAGATAGCACAGTTTGTCAATGGCGTCACTGGCATTGGAAATCAGTTCCCGCAGAAAAATTTCCCGGTTGGTATAAATAGAATGGATCATCAGATCCAAAAGGCGTTTAGATTCCGCCTTAAACTGTTTTTTGGCCATGGTTGGTCTCCCCTTTTATTGTATTAGCAATCACATGCTTAGAGTGCTAATATAAACTATACACTATACCTATCCGGTGTTTCATTAATAAATTGTGAACTTTTTGTGCCTGTTACAAAACAATCTACAATCTTGCAAGACGTAGCTTAAAAATCTAACCCTTACTAAAAAAGGCGGCCAGCTGGCCGCCTTTTTCATTGCTATTCCTTCACATTGATATGGATGCTGCCTAAATCCGCTTGAAGATCCAGGTCGTTTTCCGCCCCTGTGTCAAAGGTCAAACCACCCTGTTCTTCCCCATTCATATAGATTTCCCCCATCTCACAGTGGACATCATAGTTGTATTCATTCTTTCCCAAGGTGGTGGTAACATGGATGCTGCCCATCTCAGCATCAATTCCCGTACGGCCTCGAAGGGTACCCTCGACAACCACAGAACCATTATCCGCTTCAATCTGTAGTCCATCCGATTCCAGGCCCTGAATATCCACTTCTCCCATGCTGCAGGAAATCTCAGACTGCCGCAGCAGGCTGTTACGGATACTCAGACTGCCCAAATCTCCTTGAAAGTTCATTTGATTGGCAGTGATACCGCTCAATTGCGCTTCTCCAAGTTCGCACTGAATTTCCAGCGAGCCCACCGTACCGTTTGATATATTCAAGGAACCACTATCATGGTGAATTGTTAATTTCTCGGCCTCTATGTTTTCATAAACGCCATATCCAAGATCGAGGGAAAAGTCCGCTGTCTTCGCCTTTATATCCTTTACCGTCAGCTCACCCAAGCTGTTTTCTACCTGCACCGTATTAAACTGGGTTCCCTCTGGATAATAAATTGCAAGATAGGTCTTCTGCCGGTTCATCCATCCAAACAGGTCTAGGTTAAAGTGGATTCCCCCATTCGACCCTTGGGTCACATGAAGCGCGCCGTCTTTCACTTCACAGGATAGCTCTCCATCAGAACGGTTGAGCTGATACTCCACACCGTAATGGTCGGAGGGCACAAGACGGATCTCACTCACCCCTGCGTCAACATAAAGTGATTCAAAGGACTCCAGCACTTTTTGATCCTGAATCGTTTCTTCTTTTCCCATATCCATTACTTTTGTTTCGGCAACCTGAATTCCGTTGCCACCAATTACCACACCTGTACTGGCCCCGGCCACAATGGAAATTCCCATGGTAACAACTCCAACAGCGGACAGAATCCCGCCGATAATCAACAGATATTTAGAACTCTTTTTCATTGTACCTCCCCCTTTCTCGTCAGTCTACGGAACATTCTTACAACCCCATGCCAACTGATCACCATCAAACGCTTAACCGGGACAAAGAGGAGCAGTCCAATACCCGCGGCCAGAAGCCCTTCCCCCAGAACCATAAAGCCTGTGGGAATATTGATCAGCATTACGGCAATACCACCCAGGAAATAGATGACACCTCCTGCCATAAGGGATACCGGAATTATAAAAATCGCAAACAAAACCGCGGCAAACGCTATCAAAAGGATAAGGATAATGGGGCACAGGATGATACCGAGGATAATTTTTACAGCTAACGGCATCCCTTTCTTTTTGGGATACATCATCGGTGCTTCCGCGCCATTCTTGTAATAATAATCGGCGACAATCTCCGCTCCCAACTTTTCTGGCGATCCTAATTCCTCCAATACCTTTTGTTCATTTTCAATGCCAGCATCTGCAAAATAATCCCGGTAATAGGCCAGCGCATTCTCTCTTTCCCCTGGCGGCAGCTGCCGAAGCTGTACATCCAGCCTTCTCAAAAAATCACTTGCACTCATGATTGATTCCTCCACTCAAAACAAGATCTACTTTTTCCTTATACTCGCTCCAGTCCCGCATATATTGTTCAAGGCGCTGTTTTCCCTCTTCGGTAATCCGATAGTACCGCCGGTTGCGGCCCTGACAGGGCTGATCATATGTGGTCAGGCAGTTGTCCTTTTGCAGCCGCCGCAGCACCGGATACAAGGTGGATTCCGATATCTCGATGATGCTGCGGATATTTTGGGTCAAAATATATCCGTAGGTATCCCCTCGGGCCAGTACTGCCAACACACACGCCTCTAGAAGGGAAGCCCCCAACTGAAACGCCATGTCCTCACCTCTATTCTTATATCACTTTCTATATTATATTTAATATAATATAATTTGTCAATCTATATTATATTAAGCTATAAAAAAGCCCGGGATCATAGGATCCCGGGCTTTTTTATAGCTCTTCTGATGTATTAACTGTGGAAACGGTGAACTTATTCCGATCCCCCCGATATCTGGCAATAGAGTATTCCACCGGCCGGTCATAACAGTTATAGCCTGTCGTTCGAAACTGCAAAACCGCATGTCCTCGTTTGATCCGAAGGTGACGGGATTCAAAGGGCCCCGCGTTAATAGCTTCTATGGTTCTTTTGGCACGAACTACCTCTGTCTGAGGGTCAAGACTGGTAAACTCTGTCAAGGACCGCACCGACATGTCCATCTTCAGGATCGGAGCGCACAATTCATAAGGCAGATAGGTATCCACAATGACAATGGGATCCGATCCTGCGTAGCGGAGACGGGACAGCTTGATGACCTTATCATCCTCGGTAATCTCCAACGCCTTCATAATGGAGTCTGTTGGATTTATCACCTCAAATTCCAACACTTCGGTTTTAGGTTCCAAACCGGCACGAGCCATTTGGGAACGGAAGTTATCCAGCTTATAAACAAATTCCTGGGAAATCTTCGGCTTGGATACAAATGTTCCCTTACTTTTAAGCCGGCAGAGATATCCTTCATTGACAAGTTCCAAAATCGCTTGCCGCACTGTGGAACGGCTGACCTTATACATTTGGGAAAACTCAACTTCAGTGGGGATCAGATCTCCCGTCTGCAAATTTCCGGATAAAATTTCGCTGAGGATGATTTCCTTGATCTGAAAATACAAAGGAACCGGACTTGTTTTGTCAATATGGTGCTTCACAAAGTCGATCAAACCAATTCCTCCCTTTCATCAAAAAAAACATACAGATATATCAAATCACTTCCATACATATCATACAACTATTGTAAAAACTCAGTGGATTTGCGACTTTTTTATTATAACACTTGTATATTTTTACTGTCAATTTTTCTTCCGCTACTCTATAAAAAATCCCGACATATACGTCGGGATTTTACAATGATTTACAATGCAAAAATTAAAAAATACTGTTGAGGAATTCCCTGGTTCTTGCTTCCCGGGGATTGCCAAAAATCTGCTCCGGCGTGCCACTTTCCAATATCTCACCATTGTGCATAAAGAGGACCTGATTGGAAACCTCCCGTGCAAACGCCATCTCATGGGTCACAATAATCATGGTCATGTGCTCCTGGGCCAATTGTTTCATTACCGCCAGAACCTCGCCTGTCAGCTCCGGGTCTAGGGCGGAAGTGGGTTCGTCAAACAGGATGATTTCGGGTTTCATCATCAAAGAACGGGCGATCTCTACCCGCTGCTTCTGACCGCCAGAAAGATTAGAGGGATAAGCATCGATTTTGTCCGCCAGTCCCACCTTGGTCAACAAATTAATACACTGTTCCAATGCCTCTTCTTTTGGCATTTTCTTTACTGTCATCGCTGGCATCAATAAGTTCTGCTTAACCGTCATATGCGGGAACAGATTGAAAGATTGGAACACCATCCCCATCTTCCGGGTGATCTGCTTCACCTGCGCTGAGGGTGCATAATGTCCATCGCGGATCATATCCTCCCCATCTACAGTGACTGTACCACCATCAATCTGTTCCAGGTTAATAAGACAACGGAGAATTGTACTCTTTCCCGAACCGCTGGAACCAATAATGGAAACTACGTCACCCTTATCCACATTAAAACTAATATTCTTTAGGACTTCTAACTTGCCAAAAGACTTTTTCAGTCCCTGTATCTCAATTAACGCCATGACATCTGTTCCTTTCTTCCACAAGCCTATTTAAAACTGAATTTTTTCTCCACCTTTTTGAAGAAAAAGGTGAGCAGCATTACCATCACCAGATAAATAATCGCCGCTAGAATAAATGGAATCGTTGTCATATCCCGGCTTACCGCAAGCTTTGCGTAGTGAAGCACTTCGGGTACAGAAACCGCGTATAACAGAGATGTATCCTTCACCAAGGTAATGGATTCGTTGGCAATAGAAGGCAGGGCCACCCGGATCATCTGGGGGATAATCACCTTCATGGTGGTCTGCACCTTGCTCAGGCCCAGCACCTTACATGCCTCATACTGGCCTTTGTCAATCGCTAAAAGGCCTCCGCGATAAATCTCTGCAAAATAGGCCGCATAATTGAGGACAAATCCGATACAGGCGGCTGTAAAACGGCCAAATTTCAAATATTCGCCAATCACTGGTAGAATGGGGAGTCCAAAATAAATAAAGAATAGCTGAAGCAACAATGGTGTTCCCCGCATTAGCGTAATGTAGGCATTACCAATCCATCGAAGCACACGGAACCGGCTGCGCACCATTCCTGTAAACACAAAGCCTAGAGGCATCGCCAAAATTATAACGATAAAAAAGAGCAATATCGTTGTCTGCGCACCGAGCAAAAGTGGTTGCGTCAGTGTCCATATGTATTGCAAATCCAAAATATTCCCTCCTGCAAAGGCGTCCGTACCGCCGCTGTTTTTCTGCTATTCGTTCTAAAATGATACCATGTTATCAAACGAAAGCCACTGGGAATATCATACCATAAAAGATAAAAAAACAAAACCGGTTTTGTAAAAAAACCGGTTTTGTTTTCACACTTTGTCACTTTTATAGTCGATGGGGTTATTTGAGGACAATATCCTTTCCAAACCATTTCTCAGAGATTTCAGCTGCGGTACCTTCGGCAACAACCTCATCAAAGGCCTCCTGAACCTGCTGTGCAAATTCAGTATTATCTTTTTTAAAGCCGATAGCGTATTCCTCTTCCTGCAGAGACTCTTCAATAATGGTGAAGTTTTCCGGTTCCATCTCTACATAATAACGTGCAACGACTTCATCGATAATAACCGCATCAATTCTGCCGATCTTCAGATCATTCAGGGCAGAGACATAGTCGGCCATGGAAACAACCTCAGCTACCTCATCTTTAATGGGGTCATTGTTCAGTGCCAGCTCACCAGAAGAATCTGTCTGAACTGCAACAATCTTTCCTGCCAAATCTGCTTTTGTCGCAATGGGAGAATCCTTCGCAACAACAATCAGCTGGTTGTTTGCCATGTAGGGACGGAGGAGCAGCATATTTTCTTCTCTTTCCTCAGTTACTGTCATTCCATTCCAAATGCAATCAATGTTGCCGTTGTTGAGCTCCATCTCCTTGGCAGCCCAATCGATAGGCTGTAGCTTCAATTCCAGGCCCAATTTTTTGGCAACCTCTTTTGCCATGTCGATATCGAATCCGACAATTTCGTTATCTTCGCTCATAAATCCCATAGGCGGGAAGGAAACGTCCAAACCCACAATGAATTCTGTCTTTTCACCGTTCTGAGCGCCAGATTCGCTTTGGGACTGTGAACTGCTATCAGATTGGGAATCCCCTGCTGTAGAGCTTTCCCCCTGCGAGGCGCATCCGGCAAATACGGTAATGCACATAAGCATCGCTAACAAAAACACACCAATTTTTTTCATATTCTTTTCCCCTTCCTGCTCAGATGTCATCCTCCAAGCACGTGACTTATTATATACTTTATCGTGCTAAAATGCTACCTTGGCAATTTGAAAATATTCCTCAAATATTAAAAATACCGCTTAGTTTCTCTTTTTTTCACTGTTTTACTCAGTATTTCTTTTTTTACCTCCTATAAATAAAAAGGGACGCTCAAGCGTCCCTTTTTATGCAAAACAGCTTATTTTAGAAGTAATTGGCCGGATTCATATAGCGTCCGTTAATACGGATCTCGAAGTGCAGGTGTCGGCCATAGGCGTTACCAGTCTGGCCAACCTGACCAATCACCTGGCCTTGGCTTACCTGCTGTCCCGCTGTAACATAAAGGGCATTACAATGGGCATACAGCGTATAGACACCATTGCCATGATCGATCAGAATATGCCGTCCATAGCCTGTCGTCTGATTTCTCGCGTAGACAACCGTTCCTGCCATACTCGCATAAACTGGTCCATTGCCGGTTCCTGCGATATCAATAGCATAATGGCCTGCATAGCCGCCGTAACCACAGCTAATATAACCACCATTGGCTGGCCACAAAAATCCGCTAGCCGAGGCGGAACCAGAGCTGGAACTAAAGTTATTGCTGTTACTGTAGGAGGTCAAATTGCTGGCGCTGCCCACAATGACCTCTTGGGTCACAGGTTCCTCAATAGTTGTGGATTCAATAACCTCTCGGTCGACCTCAACTCCATCTACGTAGGTAACATTGGCAGTAACTTCAGCAGTACCGTTTTCACCCGCCGTTTTCACCTCGGAATAGCCTCGATAGTAGCGGTTGTCCTCGGTTTCCTCTGTCTGATAAGGAATCTCTTCCATATAGGTTTCAGTACGTGTTACCTGTACCCCAAGGAAAGGCTCCGATTTAGAAATGAGCACCTCCTGGCCGATCAGAAGAGATTCTTCAATGCCAGGATTCAGCGCTGTCAACTCTGTCAGGGATAGATCATTTTTCTCCGCAATGCCCCACGGATCGTCACCTTCCACTACCTCGTAGACCTTTTCTCCTTCTACATCGGAGGTAATGACCGTTTCGATATTCTTTAGATCAACAATGCTAGATTCAGGATACAACCCATCCTTTGTCTCGACATCGCGAATAAAGTCGACTTCCTCATTTTCCGCACCCGTCCTATACTGGGCTAACATGCCGTCAAGGAGATTTTCCAATTCCGCGCCCTTTTGGGTCGCTCCCATAAATTTCCCATCAACATAAAGCCCGGTAGCCTGATTAATGACGCTTCCAGAGGCGGCGATAATATTGTCGCACATTTTATCTACCGACAACACCTGCGTCGGTTCCACTACTTCTAATGTAAATTTAGGCGTCGTATTGATGGGGTCTTGATCTTCCTCATACACAATACGGCCCTGCATCATTTTTTCCGCCTGATCAAAGGAATCCTCGTTTTCAATATACCCCATTTCCATTCCCTGATATTCTACGTTGAGTGCGTAATCAAGGTTGGAAAAATAGGAAATTGTATAAACGAGCAGAAATGCCGCGCAAATTGGCGCCGCGTAATTCAAGAAGCCTTTGATGATGCGCATGTTGGCCCGCGCACCGCAGAAGAATACATAGAAGAACTCGCCAACAGCCCCTAAAAAGCCTTTCTGCCGATAGGCACCGGATACTTGGTTCTTAATGAGAACGCAGGAAGAACCCAGCTTTTTAAAGGGGAAGGTAAAATTCCTCCATATCCGTCTCCAGCCGATCCGAAAACGGTCTTTAAAACCGGCAAAAAAGTCTCGGTTAGCGTGGACAGCACGGAAAAATCCCTCGCGGTATTTGCTCTTCAGTTTTCTCAGAAAACGGAAAAACTGACAGCCAACAACATAAGACAGTTTATAAAAATACTGAAAAAGTGTCGAAAAAAATGCAGATAATATCGAAGCTGTCTTCTTTTCTGTTACGCTTTTTCTGTCGCGTACAGTTTTTTTCTTCTCTGTACAACCACAGTTTCTGCGTATCACAAACATCGCTCCTTTCTTATTTGCTACGAAGCCTGCACCTTCGTTTGAGCAGTTCTGAGAACTCCTCATTTCATCCACTCATCTGTGAACGATCATATTTTATTATACATAAATTCGTAAGAATTGCAAGGATTTTAGCCATTTTGAAACCTTTTGTACAACATTATTCATATAATTAATAAAAATTACAGAAATATTTTCATACATATTTTATATAAAATATGTATTATATTTTAATAACATCTTATGTCTGGATTCATTTTTCGGTTTATTTTTTGTCAAAAATATAACAAAATTCACTAATCCTAAGCGATTCCTACTATCTCTTCCATCACATTGTTCTCACCAGCCTTATGGAGATTTAGCCGCAATTCATTGGGCCTTATTAACCATACCACGGTCATGTGACAATTTTGTGACGGTTCCCAGAAAATACCGAAGCAAGAATGATTGTTATGTATCCTAACAATAACAGGACCCTTACCTGTTTCGGCAAGGGCCCTGCGGTTGACTATTTATGTGTTATAAAACTTTGGAAAGAAAATCGCGCAGACGGGGATGTTGAGGATTGGCAAAAAACGCTTCTGGTTCCTGCTGCTCCAAAATGAGGCCACCATCCATAAATAGCACCCTGGTTCCCACCTCACGAGCAAAGCCCATTTCATGGGTGACAACCACCATGGTCATCCCTTCCTGTGCCAGCTCTTTCATTAATTCCAGTACCTCTCCTACCATTTCCGGGTCCAAAGCAGAGGTGGGTTCATCAAACAGCATGACGTCGGGATTCATAGCCAAAGAACGGACAATAGCAATACGCTGCTTCTGTCCGCCGGATAGTTGAGGAGGATAAGCATCCGCTTTATCGGACAAACCGATTCTCTCCAGCAATTTCAGCGCTGCTTCTTTTGCTTCTTCTGGTTTTTGCAGCCCCAGTTTGATAGGCGCCAAAGTAATATTCTCCGCTACCGTCAAATGAGGGAACAGGTTGAAATGCTGAAACACCATTCCCATTTTCTGACGCAGTTTGTTAATATCACATTTGGGATCAGTAATCTCCTGTTCCTCAAACCAAATCTGCCCCTTTGTCGGCCTTTCTAGAAGATTTAGGCAGCGCAAAAAAGTACTTTTACCAGAACCAGAGGGCCCTACGATGACAACTTTTTCGCCCTTTTCAATCTCTTCATTAATACCTTTGAGTACAAGATTGGTGCCGAATGCCTTCTCCAATCCTTTAACGCTGATCATTCTTCGCCATCCTCCTCTCAAAGTGCCTCAGTACACGGGTCATACCAATGACCAAAATTAAATAAACAATGGCCGTGGCATACAGGGGGGCATTGTTATAGGTTCGTCCACGGATCAAATTCGCCGCCGATGTAATATCCATCAGGGCAATATATCCAGCAATAGAGGTTTCCTTCAGCAAAGCTATGAATTCATTGCCCAACGCTGGGAGGATATTCTTGATTGCCTGTGGCAGTACAATATACCGCATGGTCATACTCTGAGTAAGGCCCAAAGAACGACCAGCCTCTGTTTGACCCCGATCCACCGCCAGAATACCAGAGCGGATAATCTCTGCCACATAGGCGCCGGAATTGATACCAAAAGTAAGAATCGCCACCGGAATTGCCTCGGTAATAAAGGCAAAGATGGAAAAATACATGATCAGCAACTGTACCACAATCGGTGTGCCTCTGATCACTGTCAAATACAGGTCGCAGATAAAATTAAGCCAGCCCAATTTTTTATTTTGGGCGGCGGCTACCTTCGCAATAGCTACCAGCAAGCCGATTGCCACACCAATCAAGGTCGCAAATACAGCAATTACCAATGTATTTCCTAACCCCTGCAATAACAGTTGCCAGCGATTTTCTTCAATCAGCCCTTCATATAGATAATCCCCTATGGAGGCAAAAAATTCTAGCATGGCGTCCTCCTCAACTCATTCTTGTCATTTCACCTAATCCATAATAAAACAACCGAACGGCAGCGGGCACAAATTCCCGCTGCCGTTGATTTTTTACAAGTAAGAGCAGCTATTTATGCGGCTGCACCCATATGATTGAGCACATACTCATCAATTTTGCCCTCATCCATCAACCGCTGCAAGGTAGCATTGATGGCTTCCAGAAGGGTGTCATTGCCTTTCTGTACCGCAATGGCATATTTTTCCTCAGTCAAAGGCTCAGCAATCAGCTCAAGATCGTCATTTTGCGCTACGATAGACTCCGCTGGAAGCTGATCGATGATTACACCGTCGATTCTACCGTTTTTCAGGTCGTTAGCCGCTTCCAACGCAGTCTTATATTTCTTGACCTGATCTTCTGCCATGCCGTTGTCATCCACACAGAAGAATTCGCCAGTTGTGCCAGCCTGTACGCCAATAGTCAGATCAGGAATCTGATCCGCAGTGATCCCACTATCCTTCTGGATAATCAAATACTGGGAAGACGTTACATATTCAATGGAAAAGTCCACCTTCTCCTGGCGATCGGGTTTGATGGTGATACCCGCTGCGCCGAAAGAACCTTTTCCAGATTTTACTGCATCAATAATGCCGTCAAAATCCATATTGACAACTTCCAGCTCAACACCCAGATCTTTGGCAATTTCGTTGGCAATATCTACATCAACGCCAACAAACTCATTATTGTCCACATACTCAAAGGGCGGGAAAGCAGCGTTAGTCAACATAACCAGCTTACCGTCCTTTTGGATTTGCTCCACAGTTGGTGTTTTTTTACATCCCGCCAGCGACAATACCATAAGAACTGCCAAAGCCAGCGCAAGAATTCTCTTCATAAAATACCCCTCCAAAATGTTACAAAAAACAATAAATTATTTGATGCTTAATATTATACAATCCCTGTAGAAAAAATCAAGGGGTTCATGCAAATAAATTCAGAAAAACTTCGATTTTATACATCATTATTGCATAAATATTCTTTTAGCAGCAAATTCATCATATCTTCTTCCAACGGCGCTGTCACCTCGACCCAATTCCGCAAAAATGGCTGAAAAAACCTCATCCAACCACAGTGGAGCGCTTGCCTTCCGATGTCATCCCGTTCTCCTCCATAAAGATCATCTCCGGCTAACGGATGGCCTAAATAAGCCATGTGCACCCGAATTTGGTGGGTCCTCCCGGTCTCCAATTCACAAGAAATGAAACTATATTTATTATTTTTGCATAAACACTCATAGTGGGTGCAGGCAGCACGTCCATCCAGCCGTACCGCTCGACGCACCTTGCTCCCTTGCTCCATACCAATAGGGGCATTAATAATGCCTCTTTTCCCTTCCAAAGCTCCTGAGACAATGGCCATATACCTTTTTTGTACCTGACGGGGATCTAGAGAAGCGGCCAGTACATGTTTTGCGCAGAGGACCAAACCAGAGGTATCCTTGTCCAGACGGTTAATGGGATGAAAGACCGGAGTAAAACCCAGCCTTTTTTCCATAATATGAGCCCACACATTGCCTAAAGTTGCCTCCTGATGTTGGTGAGCCGGATGAACCGGCATGTGGGCAGGTTTATTAAAGATAAGGAAATCCTCATCCTCATATATGATGGGGACGGGTAGAGTACATTGGGCCAGCACCGTCTCCTCCCGAGGAAGCTGAAGGCGAAGAATGCTCCCCTCCTTCACCCGATCAATGACCCGAGCAGGCTTGCCGTCTAGCTGAATTCCATTCTCTGTATTTTTCAGCATTTTTATGACAGTGGAGGATATATGAAATTGCGAGCGAAGCAGATCATAAATCTTCTTTCCATATTGTTCCTTTGTCATCTTCCATTCCACAGTTTTCACATTCCCACCTCCAAAAAAAGCCGGCGGAAAACGGCTGTTTTCCGCCGGCTTTTTGCCTTAATCTATTTATTTGACTTCTACAATCCAATTGTAGCGATCCGGAATTCTACCCCACTGAATGCCAGTTAATTCATCGTAAAGTTTTTGAGAAATCTCACCAATTTCATTGTTGTTAATATCCATGACAAGATCTCCCCATTTAATATGGCCAATGGGAGAAATAACCGCCGCTGTGCCAGTGCCGAAAGCCTCATTCAGTTTTCCAGCTTTGTAGGCATCAGCAACCTCTTGGATAGAAAGACGGCGTTCAGTTACCTTATAGCCCATATCCTTCAGCATCTCAATGCAGGATTTTCTGGTAATTCCCGGCAGAATAGAACCTACCAACGCAGGAGTAATAACCTCTCCATCAATGACAAAGAAGACATTCATGGAGCCAACTTCTTCAATATATTTTTTCTCCACTCCATCCAGCCAAAGCACCTGAGAATAATTCTGGTCATTTGCCTCAACCTGAGCTTTGAGAGAAGCAGCGTAATTGCCTCCTGTCTTCGCCATACCTGTACCGCCCCGGACTGCTCGGACATAATTGTTCTCTACATACAGTTTTACCGGATTCAGTCCCTCTTTATAGTAAGGACCAGAGGGCGACAGGATGATAACAAATAGATATCTATTTGCAGTGCGGACACCCAAGTGAGCGTCTGTTGCAATGATAAAGGGACGAATATACAAAGATGTATCCTTAATATGAGGAATCCAGTCTTTTTCGATTTTTAAAAGTTCGATGAGAGCCTTAAGGGCAAATTCCTCGTCAATTTGAGGAATGCACAAACGCTCATTCGAACGATTGAGCCGAGCAAAATTTTCCTGCGGTCTAAACAACAAAATTCTGCCATCCTCAGCCCGGTATGCTTTCATACCCTCAAAAACTTCCTGGCTATAATGTAGCGCCATTGCGGCTGGATCCAGCGGCAATGGGCCATAGGGGACGATGCGGGCATCATGCCAACCCTGTCCCTCATCGTAGTCCATCAAAAACATGTGGTCTGTAAAGATATTTCCAAAGCCCAATTTGGTCTCATCCTGAGGCTTCGGCTTGAGATTTTTCGACAATTCGATTCTCAAGTTTTCCATGTCCGTTTCCTTCTTTCTTCTATTTTACCCAGATTGCGGGTATTTTTACTCTGTACCGTTTTAAGTATACCAATCCCGTTGGCAGAAAGCAAGGGGATCCTCCACAAATGCACGGAATCCCCAGCAAAATGCCGGGGACCCCATCATTATGAAAAGCGAATCACATTAATAAGCGACGCCCTGTGCCATCATGGCATCTGCCACTTTGATAAAGCCGGCAATATTGGCACCCATGACCAAGTTGCCTTCTGCACCATACTCTTTGGATGCATCATAGGCGTTGTGGAAAATATTGACCATGATGTCATGCAGCTTGGCATCCACTTCTTCGGAGGTCCAGCTGTAACGCATGGAGTTCTGGCACATCTCTAAGCCGCTGGTGGCAACGCCGCCGGCATTGGCAGCCTTGGCCGGCCCAAAGAGAACGCCGTTTTTCTGGAAGACTTCCACTGCCTCTGGAGTAGAGGGCATGTTCGCGCCTTCGGCAACTGCCATGACACCGTTGTTGACCAGCATCTGTGCCTCTTCGCCATTGATCTCATTCTGGGTTGCGCAGGGCAGAGCCACGTCGCATTTGATGCTCCAAATACCACGGCAGCCTTCGGTGTAGGTGGAACCAGGTACGCGTTTTGCATACTCGCTGATTCTTCCACGCTCTACCTCTTTGATCTGCTTAACAACATCCAGCTGAATGCCGTTGGGATCGTAAACATAACCGGAGGAATCAGAAAGGGCAACAACCTTTGCGCCATACTCCTGTGCCTTTTCGGTAGCGTAAATAGCCACGTTACCAGAACCGGAGACGACAACAGTTTTATCTTTCAAGGTTTCATTCTTCATGCACTGGAGCATTTCCTTGGTGAAGTAGAGAAGTCCATAGCCGGTGGCCTGGGTACGGATCAGAGAACCGCCATAGGAAAGGCCCTTGCCGGTGAGAACGCCTACAAACTCATTGCGCAGACGTTTGTACTGACCGTACAGGAAGCCGATTTCCCGTGCGCCAACGCCGATATCACCAGCCGGCACATCGGTGTCTGCACCAATGTGTTTGGAAAGCTCGGTCATAAAGCTCTGGCAGAAACGCATGATCTCGCCGTCGGATTTGCCCTTGGGATCGAAATCAGAACCGCCCTTGCCGCCGCCCATGGGAAGGCCGGTGAGGGAATTCTTAAAGATCTGCTCAAAGCCCAGGAATTTGATGATGGAGGCGCATACAGAGGGATGGAAACGCAGTCCACCTTTGTACGGGCCGATCGCGGAGTTAAACTGGACGCGGAAACCACGGTTAACCTGAACCTTACCGCTGTCGTCAACCCAGGATACACGGAACTGGATAAATCTCTCCGGCTCCACAATACGATCGATCACGCCGGATTTTACGATGTCAGGGCGTTTTTCTACCACTGGCTCGAAAGATTCCAGAACTTCCTTGACAGCCTGCAAAAATTCGGGCTCGCCGCTGTTTCTTTTGCATACTGTTTCGTATACGTTATTGAGGTACTCACTTTTAAACGCCATAGCTTAGCTCCCCTTTATCAAATTTGGTTATTATTATAACTACTTTAACGCGATAATGCAAGAATTTTTTGCAACTTTTTTTTAAATTCATGCAGATTCTCAGGATTAATCCTCAATTTTTGCGAAGAATGTAAAGTTTTACACAATTTATATGCAAGATTAAATTTTTTCGTTTCACCTTACTCTGTGATTTCATAAAAATGAATCAAAATTCAAACGCAGCTTTCCGAGAAAACTTGTATAATTTCCCGCCGTATGTTATCATATCATCCATGAGCAGGCAAGACAACGGCGGGAACAGTGCCGTAAGGCCGTTTCCGAGGAAAGTCCGAGCTCCAAAGGGCGGGATAGCTGCTAACGGCAGCCGGAGGCGACTCTAGGGAAAGTGCAACAGAGAGATACCGCCAAAGCGTGGTTTTCCCCGCTGGCAAGGGTGGAAAGGCGAGGTAAGAGCTCACCAGCGTCCAGGAGACTGGACGGCTATGTAAACCCTATCCGGAGCAACACCACAGGGAGGGCATCAAGCGCCGGCCCGGCGTGTCCTCGAGAAGGTGGCTGGAGCCTTATGGCGACGTAAGGCCTAGATAGATCGTTGTCAAATACAGAACTCGGCTTATATGCTTGGTCATGCTACAAAACAAAAAGGCGTCCGCTTAAGCGGACGCCTTTTTGTTTTGGGAGATGTAAACACAATGCTGTATAGTAATTAGCCGATGTCAATTTTCCGGCTTTCAGGCTTTTGCTCTGCCAGCTTGGGCAGCGTCAGTTCCAAAATGCCGTTGTTATAGGCGGCCTTGATATTTGCCGCATCAATGGTGGAGACATCGAAACTTCTGACAAAGGAACCGTAGCTGCGCTCCCGGCGGATGTAATTGTCCTTCTTGTCTTCCTTGCTGGCTTCGTGTTTGGCGCTGATGGTCAATGTATCGCCATTGATATCGATGTCAATATCTTTTTTATCAAAGCCTGGCAATTCGGCTTCCAAGAGATAACGGTCCCCTTTGTCCATAATATCGGTACGGAATGCGGAGATCTGATCTCCCATTTCACCGAAGAAGTCCTTTCCCCAGTCACCAAAGAAATTCATCATATCATTTCTTCTGCGTTCAAACGGTAACAGATCAAACATAAGTCATACCTCCATTTATATCATTTGGTTCTTTTATGATTTTGTCTTTCGGATGTCCTTCATCCTTTTGACAATTGTCATTATAGGCCCCACCTGTTACAAAACAACACATAAAATAAGAACAAACCTTTAATTTTATCACTCATATAAATAGAGTGCTAAAATTTGCAAAAATCAGCAAAACAAAAAGAAATCCAGAGGAAGACCAACGTCTTCCTCTGGATTCAAATCTGCTTTTTCATGTGAATGTGAGGACAATATTCTTCATAGTACTCATCCCCATATGCTATGTAGCCGCACTTTTCATAAAAGCCACGAGCCTGCTGTTGAGCGCCGATCAGCGCTTGCTTTCCACCCAAGGAAACCGCCTTTTTCTCCAGCTCCTCCATGAGGATCCGGCCTAGGCCTTGTCCCCGCCATGGCTTGCGTACAGCAATGCGGCCAAATTTATAGCTGTTTTCTTCCCAAGGGAGCATCCTCGCTGTGGCGACTGGCTGGTTTTCCTCGTCATAGATGACAAGATGCAGCGCTTTCACTTCCATATCGTCATATTCATCCTGAAATTTCTGCTCCTTGACAAAGACCTCATCCCGAATCATCTTTGCATCTTCCGGCAGATGGAGGTCCTCATACCATTTGGCTTTGAACATCCTGTCACATCCTTGCTCTATTTTGTCCTTTTTTATTATAGCAAATCTTCTTTAGATTGCCCAGACAAAATGTAGGATAGACATGGTCACCACTCCAGGCAGCCCTAAAAGGGCTGTCACCAGACAGGTAAATAGATTGATTCCGATGGCAATACCGGTGTATCCTGTAGTCAGATGAATCGCTGCGAGACCCAAAAATCCACAAAGGGCATGGGTAAAATAGGCGGAAACCGGGTTTTTTCTTCTGGCATACAAGGCTACCAGCATCCCTGCGGACAAAAAAATGGCGGCGATGAGGACGATTTCACTTATCCCATGAGCTATACACCCCTTCCAATTGAATTCCATGTTGGGCGGGGTCCCAGGTGATACCCTTGCGTTTGGCTTCCTTGATCAAATAGCGATATCGAGCGGCCAGAGCTTTGTTTTCATAGATACAAGCCTCCAGCAGGTCTTCGTCCTGTTCCTGATTAAAGCGCTGTTCCGCGCGATCAATCATTTCCAGCACGGCCTTGATATCCTCAATAATGCGGTTGGTTTCTTCTGCTCTGGGCGTGGATATTCCTTTGCTCCATGGCATGATTTTTGATCGGAGAATACCTTCCATGATACAAGCCCACCCTTCAATTTCATTGTATGTGGGTAGCCTTGGCTGATATGCAAAAATTATACAGGATCACTGTAAAAAACTTCCTAACAACAAAAGGCTCCGAACCCAGTTCGGAGCCTTTGCTTATACAAATTCAAAATCAATTTTTCCCGCTGAAACATCGGCTCCCAGCACCTTGACCGTAACTGTATCTCCAATACGGTATCTTCTGGGGGACATCATATCCTTATATTCCATCCGCCCATCATACTGGAAGGTTTCGCCCAGGGTCTGAGCCCGCACCAGGCCCTCCACAGTATTGGGCAGCATGACATAGATGCCGAAATTGGTGGTGGAGGAAACAACGCCCTCCAACTCTTCCCCTAGGTGGCGGAGGATGTATTCCGCCTTATAGCAGTCCTCACAGTCTCGCTCGATGGTCATAGCGATGAGTTCCCGCTCACTGGATTGATTGGCGGTAGGACCTGCCACCTTGCCAAAGCGCTTTTGCAGCTTTTCCTCACTGGAACCTGCCAAATATGCCGACATAACCCGATGGATAAACAGGTCCGGATAACGGCGGATAGGTGAGGTAAAGTGTGCATAGTTTTGAAGCACCAGGCCAAAATGCCCGATATTCTTTTCACTGTATTTTGCCTTGGACATGGTGCGCAGCATCTGGCTGTTCACAATCATTTGGTACTTGGTTCCCCGGACACCCTCCAGCACCTGAGCCAGACGGGTCGGAGAAACGCCAGGCTGGATGTCCCGCTTACTCTGTCCGATGGCAGCAAGCAACTCCGCGAGATTCTGGAGCTTGTCGGGAGAAGGCGGTTCATGAACCCGGAAGCAGAAGGGAAGGCGCTTTTCCAGCGCAAAGGTGGCTGCTGACTCGTTGGCCAGGAGCATCATCTCTTCAATTATATTCTCACTGCGCCCAGTCCCTCGGGGCTTGATTTCCTTGACATTCCGGTTTTCATCCAAAATAATCTTGGATTCACTGGTCTCCAGATCCATGGCCCCTCTTTCCCGCTTCTTTTTCAACCGGAGGCTGCACAATTCATCAATCAGATGGATGGAGTCCATAACGGCACTGTATTTTTCCAGAATTTCCGGGGTTGCCTCTCCTGCCAGGATGGCGTTGATCTCGCTGTATACCCCCTTGACTCTGGAACGGATCAGTGTCTTTTTAAAATCAAAACTGACGAGATTCCCCTGGGTATCCAAATTCATAAAGCAAGAGAATGCCAGCCGGTCCTCCTCCTCGTTGAGGGAGCAAATCCCATTAGAAAGGGCCTTGGGCAGCATGGGGATCACCTGATCAGCGTAGTAGATGGAGGTGCCCCGGGCATAGGCTTCGTTATCCAGGGGGCTTTGAGGATGAACATAATAGCTTACATCCGCAATATGGACCCCCAGTTCCCAGCCATCCTTTGTCTTTTGGATGGAGACTGCATCGTCCAGATCCTTGCTGTCCGCCGAGTCGATGGTAAAAATGATCTCGTCGCGCAGATCCAATCGGCTGGCCCGCTCTTTGGGGTGGATTCCAGCGTCGTTCAACCGCTGCGCCGCCTCAGATACCACAGCCGGGAATTCTATGCTAATCTCATTTAACCGGATCAGGGATTTTGCACAGTTGTCCGCTTTCAGGGAAGATCCAAAGACCTCTATGACCTTAGCTCTGTGATTATAGTGGCGGGAGCCCCTAGAGACAATTTCACAGAGGACCTTGTCCCCTGCTTTGTATCGGCTGGATTTTCCCGATACCAGCCGCACTGGAAACCCCAGCATCTTATCCGGCACCACCTCAAGAAAGTCCTGGTTCTGTGAGACAACACCGGTAAAACGGCAGGCTGCTGCTTTGGCAATGGATACTACCTCACCTTCCCCCAAAGAACCCTCTTTCCGAGAAGGATAGGTCCTTAGCAGCACCACATCTCCCGGCAAGGAACCCATGAGAGCCCGACCGGGAACAAACAGGTCACCGTCCGCACCCACAGGGCGGGCAAAGCCGTAGGTACTGTTGACCCTCACCACCTGCGCAGGCGTCAGTCCCACTTCCCTTGGAAGGACAAACCCTTTCCGTTTATAATATAGCTCCCCAGCCTCTACCAACTGGGTCAGTTCATGCTCAAATGCCTTTTCCCCTGTCTTGGGCACCTTGAGTTTTCTTGTGAGTTCTTCCACACTCACAGGATTTCGCTTTCCCTTGGCCACAATGCCAAGGATTTTTTCACCATATCCGGGTTGATCTATATTTTTCACCATATTTCCTCCACACCGGTCTCTCCGGCTTTGTCACGCGTCAATCTCTGTCTTCATTCTAGCCTATTACCTTTGAAAAGGCTATCATTTTCTTATGCTCAACACCAGTTTTCCCAAAATTTTACCCATTCATTATAAATTCTATAGAAAGACAGAGACGTAAAAAAACCCTGCGGATTTCGCAGGGTTTTTAACAGATCGTCTTCTACATGAAAACGGCGATTGCATTTACTGCAATGGTCACGATAACAAAAATAATCGCTACCACTCTTGTAATGCGTCTGAGCATAGCGTCATAGGTACGGCTGTTGTTCTTGCCAAGGTAAGAATCTGTCGCACCTGTCATCGCGTTCATTCCACTGGAATTACTCTCCTGGAGCAATACAACGATAATCAAAATAATGCTGGTAAGAATGAGCAGTATGCCACCGGCTATCTCAAGAGGTCCCATTGTATCACCTCCAAACCCCAATGCTACCGAAAGCTAACTTGTAATATAATAGCATAATTCTCTTTACTTTGCAAGAGAAAAACTCACTTTTTGATATTTTATCTGGGAGTCCTCCCATTTTTTACTTGACTAAAAAGCACGAGGAGACACATACTATTACTGGCCTTACACATCATCCACTGCGTTTGCACGATATGTAAAGCTATCATCGGGCGGATCCGGTTATGCCGGACCGTCCGATTTTTTTGTTAGAAGGTCAACTGCTCTCCCAAATCCTCTGCCTTTGGCAGTGCACCGGCAGCTGGGTAGTTCTTTGCCCGGTAGCGGTGGGGGCTTGTGAGCATATCGTCCTTGTATTCTACCGCTTGCTCCACAAAAGCATTTTTCCGCAGTGTCATCACCTGAACGCCTTGGGTGCTCTTGGTTGTCTTGACGGGAATCAGCGCAGTATTCACAAGAAGCATTCGCTGGCTGGACGCCTTGAGCAAGAGTTCGCAGTCCGCTTTGACATAGAAAACCGCCACAAGAGGCGACTTGTCACTGTATGCAGTTGTCAATTTTTTCCGGCGGGTTTTTGTTTCATAGGCGGAGAGGGGCACCTTGGCCGCCTTGCCGTTTTGGAAAACAAAAACCAAGTATCCGCTGTAATCGGTGGTGACGATCATGGCCGCCACACTCTCTCCCTCGTCCATTCCCAGACGAGCAGGGATATATTCACCCAGGACACTGGCTTTTTGGTCATCAAACTCACAGGCTCTGGTCTTGTAAACTTGCTGACGATCCGTAAAGAAGAGAAGCTCAGCCGTGTTCGTGCTCTCCACAGAAGTGCTGATAGCGTCGCCCTCTTTGAGCTTCTGTTCGCCACCCATCCGCAGGGAAAGGGGGGTGATTTTCTTAAAATATCCCTCCTGGGTCAGGAAAAGGTTGACTGCATAGTCGGGAATTTCCTCCTCCACCTCGGTTTCCTCTGCTTCATCCACATAGATAATCATGGTCTTTCGAGGCTGAGCGTATTTTTTCTTGACCGCTTTCAGCTCCTCAATGATGACCGCCTTGATTTTTTTCTTATCCGCTAGGATCTCTTCTGTGCGCTTAATATCCGCTTTAAGATCCTCTACCTCCGCGGTCCGCTTGAGAATATATTCCCGGTTGAGGTGGCGCAGCTTAATTTCCGCCACAAATTCAGCCTGTACCTCGTCGATACCAAAGCCGATCATCAGGTTGGGAACAACTTCTTCCTCTTCCTCGGTTTCCCGGACAATCCTCACCGCCTTGTCAATATCGAGGAGGATCTTGGATAACCCCAAAAGCAGGTGGAGTTTATCCTGTTTCTTTTTGAGATCAAAGTAAAGCCTGCGCTTCACACATTCCAGCCGGAAGGCCACCCATTCTTCAATGAGTTCATAAACCCCCATGACCTTCGGTGTGCCGCCGATGAGCACATTAAAGTTAGCGGAAAAACTGTCTTCCAGGGGGGTCATCCGGAAAAGTTTCTGCATCAGCTTTTCCGCATCTACCCCTCGTTTCAGGTCGATGGTGATTTTCAGTCCCGACAGGTCCGTCTCGTCCCGCATGTCTGAGATCTCTCTGATCTTACCGGATTTGATCAGATCCACTACCTTGTCCATAATAGCCTCTACCGTGGTCGTAGGGGGAATCTCGGTAATTTCAATCCGGTTGCCGGACTTATCATAGGTATACCGGGCCCGTACCTTTATGGAGCCACGGCCGGTACGGTACATCCGTTCCAGTTCCTTCTCATCATAGCGCATGAACCCGCCGCCGGGAAAATCTGGTCCCTTCAGGGTTTCAAACAGGTCATGCTCTGGATTTTTCATCAGGGCAATGGTGCTGTCGCAAACCTCCCCCAGGTTAAAGGGACAGATGGCGCTGGCCATTCCCACGGCGATACCCACGTTGGAGTTGACCAAAATGGAGGGAAAGGTAACCGGCAGAAGGGAGGGTTCCTTCATGGTGTTGTCGTAATTGTCTACCAGATCTACGGTATCCTTGTCAATATCAGCAAAAAGCTCGGCCGCAATTGGAGCCAGCTTGACCTCCGTATAGCGGGAGGCGGCATAAGCCATATCCCTCGAATATGCCTTGCCAAAGTTTCCTTTCGAATCAATATAAGGATGCAGCAGGGCTTCACATCCCCGGGTCATCCGGACCATAGTTTCATAAATGGCCTGATCGCCATGGGGATTGAGCTTCATGGTTTGCCCTACTACATTGGCAGATTTGGTTCTCGCTCCGTTTAATAACCCCATTTTATACATTGTATATAAAAGCTTCCGATGAGAGGGTTTAAACCCATCAATTTCCGGAATGGCGCGGGAGAGTATGACGCTCATGGCGTAGGGCATATAGTTTTTTTCCAGGGTGTCGGTAATGGACTGTTCCACCACTACCCCTGCATTTTCCAGGTGAGCCTTAGCGTTTGTCTTCGGCCTCTGGGGCATCTTTTTTTTTGGAGACATGTTGTTCCTCCGTCCGATGAAATTAAGAGACGTCCGCAGCGTCTAAATAGAGATAGCCATACTGGGAGATAAAGTCCTTTCTTCCCGCTAGGTTTTCTCCCAGCAGCAGGTCGAACATCTCGCTGGTGGCCTTGGCGTCATCGGGACTGACCTTGATGAGCCTTCTGGTCTCCGGATTCATGGTGGTCAGCCACATCATATCCGGCTCGTTTTCACCCAGCCCCTTAGAGCGCTGGATGGTGTACTTATTCTTCCCGATTTTCTCTAGGATCGACGCTTTTTCCGCCTCAGTATAGGCAAAATAAGTTTCCCCCTTGGAATTGATCTCATACAGCGGAGATTCCGCAATGAAAACATAGCCCTGCTCAATGAGGGTGGGGGTCAAGGTATAGAGCATGGTGAGAATCAGGGTCCGGATTTGGAAACCATCCACATCGGCATCGGTGCAGATGACAATTTTGCTCCATCGGAGCCCTTCCAGGTCAAAGGAAGAGAGGTCTTTATTGGCCTTGCTCTTGACCTCGACCCCACAGCCCAGCACCTTGATAATATCGGTGATAATGTCATTTTTAAAGATCTTATCATACTCTGCTTTCAGGCAGTTGAGGATCTTTCCCCGCACCGGGATAATAGCCTGAAACTCGGCATCCCGCCCTAATTTACAAGCGCCCAAGGCGGAGTCTCCCTCCACGATGTAGATCTCCCGGCGGGAGGTATCTCTGGTGCGGCAGTCGACGAATTTCTGGACCCGGTTTGCCAGGTCAATGGTTCCCGCCAGCTTCTTTTTGATGTTGAGCCTTGTCTTTTCCGCATTCTCGCGGCTGCGCTTGTTGATCAGCACCTGTTCAGCAATCTTTGCCGCATCATCCGGATTCTCAATAAAGTAAATTTCCAGCTGGCGCTTGAGAAACTCGGTCATGCAGTCATAGATAAATTTATTGGTGATGGCCTTCTTGGTCTGATTTTCGTAGGAGGTCTGGGTGGAGAAGGAGGAAGAAACCAGAATCAGGCATTCCTCCACATCCACAAAGGAGATTTTCCCCTCGTTTTTTAGGTACTTACCGCTCTGTTTGAGATAGGCATCAATTTGACTGACAAAGGCCTGCTTTACCGCCCGCTCCGGCGAACCGCCATGTTCCAAGTGGCTGGAATTGTGGTAATATTCGATCAGCTTGGTGCGGTTGGAAAAGCAGCAGGCCACCTGCAATTTTACCTTGTATTCCGGTTTGTCCTCCCGGTCCCGGCCCTTTCTCTCCCCAGTCCAATACTGAACCGGCGTCAGGAAATTTTCGCCGGCAATCTCTTTGACATAGTCCACAATGCCTTCTTCATAAAGGAATTCCTGTTCGTCAAAGCCCTTGTCTGTCTGTACCCGCAGCACAAAACGAAGTCCGGCGTTGACCACTGCTTGACGCTTGAGTATTTCGGTGTAGTATTCATCCGGCACATCAATGTCGGTAAAAACGTCCAGATCCGGCTTCCATTTGATTCTGGTACCCGTCCGCTTTTTCTTTACCTCTTGTTTCTGTAGTCCTCCGACATTTTCGCCTCTTTCAAAATGCAGATTATATTGATATCCATCTCGGAAAATTTCCACATCCATATATTCCGACGCATACTGGGTCGCGCAGAGGCCCAGTCCATTGAGTCCCAGAGAGAATTCGTAACTTTCCCCTTCATTGGTCCTGTACTTTCCCCCTGCGTAGAGTTCGCAGAACACCAGCTCCCAGTTATATTTCTTCTCATTGTTGTTATAGTCCACCGGAATGCCTCGGCCAAAGTCCTCCACTTCCACCGAGTGATCCAGGTACTTGGTGATGACGATCTTATCTCCATAGCCTTCTCTCGCCTCGTCAATGGCGTTAGAAAGGATCTCGAAGATGGAATGCTCACAGCCTTCAATACCATCGGAGCCAAAAATAACGGCAGGACGCTTACGCACCCGGTCGGCGCCTTTGAGAGCCTGGATGCTGTCGTTGCCGTACTCTGCTGTTTTTCTTGCCATGAATTTTAACCTCCCCGCCCCGGCAGCTTCCGGAGCAGCTTTCGCTTCTATCACTTGAAAGGATACCCACTTTTATCACAAATACTTTTTACTTGTTTCAATGGTTCTTTTTTCATATCCTCACACAATTTATTTTTCATTGTAACCCAAAGTTTTCCATCCGTCAAATTCGCCGGTTACCCAGCAATACAAAGGTTGTGGAAAGCACAAACAAAAACCGGCTGTTTTCACAAACATCCGGTTTTTTGTTTCTTATTCCATCGGTTAAATGATGGGGGGCTCTTCTTCGGGCCGCTGTCCCAAAACCTCACCTGCATCAGCGCCCTCTTGGAAGGTGTCTCCGCCGTTTTCCTTCTTGGGCGCGCCGTTGGTGGTGAAATACTGCTCTGGGTCGCCCTCAATAGCACCAAACTGAGGATCCTCCATCAGCTTTTTAAACTCAAGGCCTTCAATTTTCTCATGTTCAAAGAGATAGACTGCCACTTTATGGAGCTTATCCATATGAGTAGAGAGAATGTCCTTGGTGTTTTCATAGGCAGTATCGATAATCTCCCGGATCTCCGAGTCGATTTCCGCCGCCACATTCTCCGAGTAATCCCGGTTGTGGGCAATATCCATTCCCAGGAATACCTCGCCCTGGTCCTGGCCATAGACGATAGGCCCTAGCTTCTCACTGAAGCCGTAGCGGGTCACCATGCTCCGAGCAATGCTGGTGGCTCGCTCAATATCGTTGGAGGCGCCGGTGGAGATATCTTCCAGCACCAGTTTTTCCGCTACTCGTCCACCCAGCAGGGTCACAATCTGCTCCATCATTTCCTTTTTGCCTACATAACTCTTATCCTCAGAAGGCAGGCTCATGGTGTAGCCGCCAGCCATTCCTCGGGGAATAATGGAAATCTGATGAACAGGGTCCTGGGTAGGACAATAGTAGGTACAGACGGCGTGACCCGCCTCGTGGTAAGAGGTGAGTTTCTTATCTTTGTCTGTAACCTTATGAGAGCGCTTTTCAGGGCCTGCCACCACCTTGATGGTCGCTTCCTCGATCTGCTCCATAGTGATGGCCTTGAGGTTCTTTCTCGCTGCCAGAAGCGCCGCCTCGTTAACCAGGTTCTCTAAATCCGCACCGGTGAAACCCGCTGTGGACTTGGCAATGACAGATAAATCCACATCCGGTCCAATGGGTTTATTGCGGGTATGCACCTTGAGGATATCCTCCCGCCCTTTGACGTCAGGGTACCCTACCACGATCTGCCGGTCAAAACGGCCAGGCCGCATGAGCGCAGGGTCCAGAATATCCCGGCGGTTGGTGGCTGCAATAACAATGACGCCGGTATTCATCCCGAAGCCATCCATCTCCACCAGCAACTGGTTGAGGGTCTGCTCCCTTTCATCGTGGCCGCCGCCCAGGCCTGCACCTCTGTGCCGACCCACCGCGTCGATCTCGTCAATAAATACAATGCTGGGAGCGTTCTTTTTCGCGTTTTCAAACAAGTCCCTAACACGGGAAGCACCTACACCTACAAACATCTCCACAAAGTCAGAGCCGGAGATGGAGAAGAAAGGTACGCCAGCCTCTCCGGCCACTGCCCGAGCCAGCAGGGTTTTACCTGTTCCCGGAGGTCCCATAAGCAGTACACCTTTGGGGATACGGGCACCCAGTTCGTTAAACTTGCGGGGATTTTTGAGAAATTCCACGATTTCCTGCAGCTCTGCCTTTTCTTCCTCGGCTCCTGCCACATCGGCAAAGGTGGTCTTGGGACCATCCGGCGGCTGCTTGACCTTGGCTTTGGAAAAGGTATTCATCTTCCCTGTTCCGCCGCCGGCCTGGCGCATCATCATCACCCAGAAGATGACCAATGCTCCCACCAAAAGCAGGGAGGGCAGCATGGATAACCACCACGGAATTTCTGTGGCAGGTATCTGATCGAAGGTCATTTTCGCATCGGGATGCGCTTCGTTGTATGCTGCCACATGTTCTTTGATATCATCAAGGAACACGCCCACATTGGCAACTTTATAAATGATAGGGCTCTCCTGCCCTGCCACTTTGAGCGTTAGTTCCCCTGTACCAAAGTCAAGGGTATAGTCCGTTACCTGTTGTGTCTCAAAGAGATTGAGCACCTCACTATATCTCATTTGAGAAGTGGGTCTCATGGTATAGAGTACGGACATTGCTAAAATCAGCAAAACCAGTAAGGCAATATACAGCCCTATATTTCTGGGTTTTTTGGTTGCCAAATAGCGTCACTCCTTTTTCTTTCATTGTTCCATCCTTATGGGAAGAGTTCTGGCCAAAAGGCCTATATTGCTTGGCCGCATTTCTCCGAGAGTGCGGCTGCTATTTTTCATAAACGCAGGGTTTCAATACACCCACATAGGGTAGGTTGCGGTATTTTTCTGCATAGTCCAGCCCATATCCTACCACAAATTCATCCGGCACGTCAAAGCAGACATAGTCGGCCTGGATATCGGCCTGCCGGCGGGCAGGCTTATCTAAGAGGGTAGCAATCCGGATGCTTTTAGGGCCTCTCTTGGAGAGCATGTCGCGCAGGTAGCTCAGTGTCATACCGCTGTCCAAAATATCCTCTACAAGCAGCAGGTCAAGCCCTTCCAATGGGCGGTCCAGATCTTTGATAATCTTGACCTCTCCGGATGTCTTTACTCCAGAACCATAGCTGGAAACCGACATAAAATCAATGGCGGCATTGACCGTAATCGCTCGCATCAAGTCAGCCATGAACACTACAGAGCCTTTGAGCACACTGACCAGCAGCAGATTTTTATCCGCGTAGTCCTTGCTGATTTGCGCACCGATCTCCTGCACCTTCGCCGCGATTTCTTCTTCACTGAGCAATACCTTTAAAATGTCATCCTTCATGTCAAACCCCTCCGCCATTACGTTTCCTCTATCTCTATCCAAAGAATGCGCCGGGTTTTCTCAGAGACCCTCACCGTCTCATCACAGCCAAAGCCATAGACCCAGAGCACCTTTTTATCATCTGCCAAAAGAGGGATTCTATCCCTGCTCTCGGCCGGGATTCCCGCTTCTGCAAACAGCTTTTTCAGCGTCTTGGTAATGCCCCGGCCTGCAAGTCGGATACGATCTCCCGGTTTCCGCATTCTAATGCGTGCAGTAAGGCTTATTCTATCATAGTCCAGAGTATTTTTTAATACCTTTTGATGAAATTTTTTTAAATTCTCCAACTTTTCGCGGTTAATTAACTCCAACCGCAGCTGTTTCCCGTCGCCAATGGGATATGTCCCAGGCAAAACCGGCACCGAAATTTCCGGCGTGGGGGGCAGAAAACGATGGACCCAAAACTTTCCGCCCTGGGACCGGCAATAAAGATGCCGCGACAGCTCCACCGTTCCTCCCGGCTTTAAGATCTTTTCAATCAGTTCCAGCTGGGTTCCCGAACAGGAGGCATCGAATTCCAGCAAAATTAAGCGGATGGCTCTGCCCCGGAGTGCCTCGGGGAGATTTGCAAGCTCTGCTGCACGGAAATATCTTCCCCCACTCGGGCTGATATCCTCTAACGCCGCATCCTCCGCCGCTTTCCGGGCAGCGTCTTCCAAAAATGCTTCATCCTGCTGTAGGAGCCGCTGGGTCTTTCCAAAGTTCTTTTCAAATCCTGGATGGATCTTGTAAAGGGCTGGTATCACATGGTGACGGATATAGTTTCTGGTATAATCATCGGATAGGTTGGTGCTGTCGGTCACATAGGAAAGGCTGTGTTGCCTACAGTACTCCTCTACCTGCCTTCTCGTAAAGGACAGCAGCGGCCGGAGAATATCCCCCCGCTGCAATGGAATGCCGCATAAGCCCCGCAGCCCTGTACCCCGTGCCAAATGGAAAATAGCAGTTTCCATGCTGTCCGAAAGAGTATGCGCTGTGGCAACCCATGCATGATGTTCCTCAGCCAAAAACGAAAAAAAGGCGTAACGCTCTTCCCTCCCGCAAAGTTCCAAAGAAATCCCTAGTTCCTTTGCCTTAGAAATCACGTCAACGTCTTTGACAAACAGGGGAACTCCGAGGCGCTCGCACAGGCTGCGGACAAAATTCTCATCCCGGTCCGCTTCTTCTCCCCGGATGTGGTGATTGAGATGGCACGCCATCACCGCCATTCCCAATTGCTCTCGGATACTCAGCATCAGGTGCAGAAGGCAAACGGAATCCGCCCCTCCCGAAAGGGCGACAATGATTGCCTCTCTCTCGTGAAGAGCCGGATTCTTTTCAAGAATGTCCAGCACCTTATGGTTCACTTCTAAACAACTCCAAATTTCCAAACCGGGTATATTGACCGTCCCAGGCCAACTTGACAACGCCAGTTTCACCATGACGGTTTTTAGAAACAATGCACTCCGCTACGTTCTGTTCCTCTGACTCCCTGTTGTAATAGGCATCCCGGTAAAGGAACAATACAATATCCGAATCCTGTTCAATAGAACCCGACTCTCTCAGGTCCGCCAGAATGGGACGATGGTCCGTTCTCGCCTCAGGGCCTCGAGAAAGCTGGGACAAGGTGATAATCGGCACATCCAGTTCCTTGGCCATAATCTTCAGATTTCGGGTGATCTCTGAAATCTCCACCACCCGGTTGTCATTGCGTCGTCCCGAGCTCATCAGCTGGAGATAGTCGATAACCACGAGTCCCAAATCCTTAATCCGGCGGAGCTTAGCCTTCATCTGCGCCACTGTCATACCGGAGGTATCGTCGATATAGATCTTTGCCTTGGCAAGGTTCTGTGCCGTCATGGCCAGACGGACCCATTCTTCACTGGTCATATCACCGGTGCGCAGGGACATACTGGAAATCGACGCTTCTGAAGAAAGCATGCGGGATACCAGCTGCTCCTTGGTCATTTCCAGGGAAAAGATGGCCACCTTTTTCTTAGACTTCACAGCCACATTGGCGGCGATATTCAGCGCAAAGCTGGTCTTTCCCATGGCGGGCCGGGCTGCCAGCAAAATCAAATCCGATTTGTTGAGCCCTACAGTGATGTTATCAAGGCCTGTAAAGCCGGAGGGAACTCCCATAAACTCTGACTTATTCTCACCGGACAGCTTTTGGAGCCTGTCATAGGTTTCAATGATGATCTCATCAATCCGCTGTAATCCCTGGGAATCCCGTCCCTGACGAATATCAAAAATCTTCTGCTCTGCATAGTCCAGTAGGTTGGAGGCATCCCCGTGGCCGCTTTGAGAATTTTCAATGATCTCCTGAGAAGCGGTGATCAACCGGCGCAGATAATACTTTTCCGCCACAATCTTCGCGTAGGCCTCCACGTTGGTGGAGGTGGGGACAATCTGCGCTAAGGAAACCAGATACACCTTAGCGTCCTCATCGCTGTCGAAAATCTCATCGGATTTCACCGCTTCCAGCAATGTGACAAAGTCGATGGTCTGACCGGCGGTGAACATCCGCAGGATGGTGGAAAAAATCTGCCGGTTTTGCGGGCGGTAAAAGCAGTCGGGTGTGATGTATTCCAGCACCGAGGAAATACAAGAGGGATCGATCAAGATAGCCCCTAACACCGACTGTTCCGCCTCCAGGTTATAAGGGAGTTCCTGTCCAAAAAGTGCAGGCATCTCATCCATCTGCTTCACCTCCTCTGAGTATAACACTACATCTGCCCAGAATAAGCGCATCCGGTCATCAGCGGCCGGATGCACCAGAAAACTTCCTTTATGTTACTGCTCGTCAGAAACCTGCGCATACATTTTCGCGGAGATTCCCTGATAGAGCTTCACCTCAAATTCATAAGTACCAAAGGCTTTAATATCGCTGTCCAGAACAATTTTACGCTTTTCTACTTCAGCGCCATACTGTTTGCTGATGGCTTCCGCGATCTCCTTTGCCGTCACCGAGCCAAACAGCTTCCCACCGGCACCGGCCTTTGCCGTCAGCTTCACAGTCTTCCCATTGATGGCGTTGGCAGTTTCCTGGCAGGCTTTCTTCTCCATGGCAATCTTATGCTCCTGGGCCGCCTGCTTATTTTTGAGAACATTCATATTCTGGGCATTTGCCTCAATTGCCATCCCTCTTTTGAGCAGAAAATTGCGGGCGTAACCGTCGGATACGTTGACCACCTGCCCCTTTTTTCCGCTTCCCTGTACGTCTTGTGTCAAAATTACTTTCATAATACGTTCACGTCCTTTCGGATGATTTTATGAGATCAATTCGTTAGAAGAATAGGATATCTATTTCTCTTGGAGTAAAATTTCTTCTTTCGTCTTACGCGGGCGCTGAGGAGGAGACTCCGCGGGATAACCCACAGCAATGGCTGACACCAACTGCAGATCAGGATAACCTAGATGAGCACAGATTTCTTTTTCCGTATACTCAGTATCCCGGATCCAGACCGAGCCAAGGTTCAGGTTCACCGCTTCCAGACAAACATGTTCAATGGCAGCCCCAATGGAAAGGAAGTCTGACTGCAGCCAGATGTCATCCTTTTCCCAGAAGACCAGGAGAAGCAAGGGGGCGTTTTTTATAATTTGAGCGGACGCCTTTGAGCTATTGACATACCCCGGCAACTCTACATCATTTTGTTGAAACAAATCCAACATAATATCTGCAACCTGGTCTTTAGATTCATGCTGTAAAATCATCCATTTCCATGGTTGTCTATTTTTGGCCGATTGACAGAGACGAGCACTTTCAATTAGCCTTTCAATTTTGCTTTCTTCCACACTTTGGGGCAGAAATTTTCGTATGCTGCGTCTTCGGGAAATCACCTGTTCCAGCTCCATCAGTCAGCTTCTCCTTTTCTCAGTTACTGCTTTGCTGCTGCGCCGCAAAATAAGCGTCAATCGCCTCCAGGAGCATCTGTCTGGCATCTTCCATGGAGGTCGTATTGATCTGGGCTCCCGCCATGGTCAGATGGCCGCCACCGCCCAGCCGCTCCATCACCAGCTGGACATTCATCGCCCCCATGCTCCGGGCGGAGAAGGAAATCCCTTTATCCGTCTCATAGGCAACAAAAGAAGCCACAACGTCATTGATTCCCAGCAGCTCATCTGCCGCCTGGGGGGCCACAATCCGCATATCTTCATCGTAAGGCCCACTGATACAGGCAATGGCGCATCCGCAGTAAACCTCAGCGCCTGCCACAACGCGGGCTTTCTTTTGGTATGCCTCCATCGAATCGGAGAACAGCTTCCGAACCTCTACAGTATCCGCGCCCAATCTTCGCAGATAGGCCGCCGCTTCGAAGGTTCTCACACCGGTTTTCATTACAAAATTTTTGGTATCCAGCATAATGCCGGCCAAAAGGGCTTCCGCCTCCAGCTTTCCAATGGCATTCTGATCTCCCAAATACTGGACCAGCTCAGAAACCATCTCAGACGCTGAGGAAGAATAGGGCTCATGATAGAAAATAACCGCATTGTCAATATGGCCTACCATCTTCCGATGGTGATCGATCACAACCACCGATTTACAGGCCTGATACAGCTCCTGGGATTCCAAGAAATGCTGGATATGGGTATCCACGATAATGAGCAGTGTCTTTTTGGTCACCGTTTCCATTATTTTTTCAGGCTCTGCAAACATATCTCCGCTGCCCTTTTCGATCATCCGGTCAACGAGAGGGGTGGCCAAGGATTTCTCCCGATGAATAGCCACCACCGCAGTTTTTCCCATATTGCGGATGACACGGCATAAACCTATAGCCGCGCCTACACAATCCAGATCGGAGAACTGGTGTCCCATGAGAACGACGCTGTCGCTGTTTTCAATGAGCTCCGATAGGGCAGAAGCCACAATCCTGGTCTTGACCTTGGTTCGCTTCTCAATGCCCTTGGATACGCCACCGTAAAATTCGAAGCCCTTCTGGGTCTTCAGTGCCGCCTGGTCACCGCCGCGTCCTAAGGCCATATCCAGAGCCTGCTTTGCCATATTTTCCGCCTCGGAAAGGCTGTCTCCATCCCTTCCGATACCAATGCTCAAGGTCGCCGGCATCCGATCACCGGCTACAATTGAGCGGACTTTATCCAGAATATCAAATTTGCTGTCGATGATGCGGCGCATATAGCGCTCCTCCACCACCGCCACAAATTTATCCTTTTCCAGTTTGCGTAGGAGTCCAGCTGTGTCTCCGATAAAATTCTCAATCGCTCGTTCAATCTCACTGATAATCTGAACTTTCTCGCTGTCCTTGGCGTTTTGGAGAAGTTCCTCATAGTTATCAATGACGATAAGCATGACGGAAGGACGGGTCAGTTCATACTCCTTGGCAATGCTGATCAGGGTGGTCTGGTCCACAAAATAATACATGCTGATGACATGGCCATCCTCTTCCGCCTCACAGCGGAATACCCGGTAGCTGCGCCCATCATAGTTAAGATAGGCCCCATCATCGGTACGTAGTTTTGGATTCTCCGGGTCTTTGATGATATCGGTAACCGCTATACCGATCATATCCTTCCCCTTAGCCACCTTATCCCGAAAGATGTTATTGTACCACGCAATTTCATTGCCCTGCATAGAAACCATGACCGGGATGGGAAATTCCACCAAAGAGCTTTTCTGCGCTGTGGTCAGGGTGTTGCCCAGCTGCTGCAGATAAAGGTGGAGATCCTTTTGGATCCCTACGATCCGCACGATGATAAAAATAAAAGCTACCAGCACAACAGCCAGTTCCACATAAAACAGCCGGATATCCACAAAAAATGTCGCTATTACAAGGCCTGCGCAGAGAATCATCAACAGATATATCAGCGGCCGGTAAAGCCATACCTTTTCCTTCATGCCATCGCCCCTTTACTGTTTGCTCTCCCCGCATCAAATGCAGGATATTGTCATTAAGTTTCCTGGATTATAGGCAAAATCATGGGGCTTCGCTTGGTCTTATGATATAAGAAGTCAGAAACCGCATCCTTAACCCGTGTTTTCATGGTACCCCATTCCCGGATGTTGTGTTCTCGACAACTTTCCAGGACCTCGGTTACAATTTTGCGCACCTCATTCATCATGTCCTCTGCCTCCCGGACATAGACAAAACCGCGGGACACAACATCAGGCCCAGCCACCACCTGGCCGCTTTCCCGGTCAATGGTAGCAACAATAACCAGCAATCCGTCCTCTGACAGATGCCGCCGGTCACGGAGTACAATGGAACCTACATCCCCTACGCCAAGGCCATCCACCATGACCTTGCCGGCCGGGACGGTTCCTGCGATTTTGGCGTCCACCCCGTCTAGCTCAATAATCTTGCCCAATTCCGGCAGGATAATATGATCCCTGGGGATTCCCATACTCAGGGCAGTTTCCGCATGTTTTTTCAGGTGCTTATACTCGCCATGAACCGGGATGAAAAATTTTGGCCGGGTCAGGGCCATCATCAGCTTTTGTTCATCCTGGCAGGCGTGGCCCGAAACGTGGACCTCGTACATTTTTTCATAGATCACATCCGCACCCAACCGCATGAGCTCGTTAACCACCCGGTTAACAGTTTTCTCATTGCCCGGAATGGGGTTGGCGGAAATGATAATAAAGTCCCGGGAAGAGATGGACACCTTCCGGTGATCCCCCATGGCCATTCTGGATAGGGCAGACATGGGCTCTCCCTGACTGCCGGTGGTAATCAGCACAATCTGATCATCCCGATAGCGGGGCAGCATATCAATATCAATGAGGATACCGTCTGGAATGGACAGATAGCCTAATTCCATGGCCTTTCCTACCACATTGACCATGCTGCGGCCGGAAATCGCAATCTTTCTTTTGTAACGGACAGCAGCGTTGACAATCTGCTGTACCCGATGGATATTGGAAGCGAAGGTCGCAATGATAATCCGCTGTTTTTCCGCCCGTTTGAAAAGGGGTTCAAAGGACTCTCCCACCTTACTCTCGGTCTCCGAACTGCCAGGCCGTTCTGAGTTGGTGGAGTCGGAAAGCAGCGCTAGCACACCACGGCTGCCCAGTTCTCCAAACCGGGCCAGGTCGATGATCTCTGTTTCAATGGGAGTATAGTCTACCTTGAAATCCCCGGTCTGAACCACAACGCCTGCCGGGGTGTGGATGGCCAGTGCGCAAGCGTCGGCAATGGAGTGGTTAACATGGATAAATTCTACCGCCATGCACCCCACCTTGACAATGTCCCGAGGCTTGACTACATTGAGTTTTGCTTTGCCCAGAAGACCGTGCTCCTTGAGTTTCCCCTCGACCAGCCCCAGGGTCAGCTTTGTGCCATAGACGGGGATGTTGACGCTTTTGAGCAGATAGGGCAGTCCTCCAATATGGTCTTCATGTCCGTGGGTAATCATAATGCCCCGGATCTTATCCTTGTTCTTTTCCACATAGGTAAAATCAGGAATGACCACGTCGATGCCCGGCATTTCCTCATCAGGGAAAGCAAGTCCGCAGTCGACAATAAATGCGTCGTTGCCGCATTCGTACATGGTCATGTTTTTTCCGATTTCCAGGAGTCCTCCCAAGGGGATAATCCGCAGCGGTGTCCGCCGAATCTCCTTCTTGGCAGTTTTCTTGCCGGACTTGGTATTCTTTGCCGGCTGTTTCTTAGTCCGTCCTAAAATGTTTTCTTCCAGCGACTCCAACACCCCTGCTTTCCCAGTGTCAAGTTTGGTGTAGAGCTTTGTATCTTTTGCTTTCGCCCCACCTTGTGCTTTGGTGGTAGGCTTCGCCTTAGCCCCCGCCCCAGCTTTGGAAGCATTGGATGCAGCAGCTCTGGGCGCAGTCGTTTTCGCTGGTTTTTTTGCCGATCCACCAGCCTTGAAAAAGGACCTGCGCACAGTTTTGTTGTTTTCTTCGTTCACGCTTTGTAACCTCCATTGTCTCAAAGCAGCCCTGCCTCAACGCACCAAAGCATAAAACCCTCCGGCCACAATCCAAGCCAAAAGGGTGCCAAATCATTCTTTTTCTATTATCTTCTATTCTTTTCATCGTGTCTTACATGAGCCAAAGCATGCTTTTGATCCTCGCAAAGGATCATTTCATTATTCTTTGGTATATTTTCCGCTTTCCATGATTTCTCAGTCCCGGCCTGCTTGATTCTGTTCTTGTTAGCCGGGTCAAAAAACGTAGCCGTTCATCCACAGAGGACATTACAGTCCTAGAGGAATCCACATTTTCCTCTAGCTCTTTGACAAAATATCCTCAGCGAATCTCAATATACTCTTTTTAATTGTAAGCTTTCTCTCCCTGCATGTCAAGTTTCTTCTTGTTCAGCAGCTTTTCAAACCCATCGCAGAGTTCTTTTGCCGTCTCGCTGTTGGCCGCTTCCGCCATAATTTTGATACGATTTCCCAGCTTGCTGGGCTGTAATAAAACAATGCCATCGGGCTTTTGGATCACGATTCCTTCGGTGAAGTCCTCTCCATCTGCGGCAATCTTTTCCTCCCGTAATTCCTTCCGCAATGCTCCAGGAGTCCCCTCCCAGGGGATGCTTTTTTCTTCTAAGCTAAAATCGGGCACGCTGGCAACGGCAGCAGCCGGTGACATCCGCTGGACGTGAAGAAGGGACAAAAATTTCACCACCAGCATCAGGGGATCCCTTGTCCAGTGCTGGGCATAAGCAAGTTCTCTAGCCTCCAGATCGCTTTGATCCGCTGGACATCTATAGTATCGACGCAATACCTTTCCCTGGCGTTTGGCTACCTGATCCAATACCCGCGGTGCGTCAAAGCAGACCGAAATCTCTTTGCCCTGCTGCATTTCATAGGCCGCGCACACACATAACAGATGAAGTCTGTCAAAAACAATATCTCCACAGATGACCTTTGCCCGCTCTCCGTCAGGGCTGATTTCCACTACAGGAATTCCTTCCTGGCCGCTTTGCTGGGCTCCCAGTTTCTGTAGCACCTCCCACATCATCTGATGGATCTTTGTATTTTCGCACCGCAACTGCAACTGCATCCCCATCAGCCCGTAGGGCGCAAAACGATACAGCTCATTTTTATAAATGGCACTGACGCCGGACATATCCACCACCTGGGCATATTTCTCGGGTGGTGTCCGACGGAAATCCCCATTTCTCAAGCAGTGTTCAACTGCCCGTTCCAGCTGTCTGGGGGCGCTGATTCCCCCTTCCGCCACCATCCGGATCACCGCTTTTTCCTTCACCTGGATGAAAAATCCCATTTTTATGGAAGAAAAAGAGCAGCAAAAATTAAATTGCGGGCCAAAACACTCCCCAAAATCGAACACCTGGCCTCCTGCCCCCAGAATCCCGGCCGCCATAGCCTCTGCCAAAGCCTTTGCACAATGGCTGTCATTGACGCCAATGGCAATCTTCCCGCTTCCTTCCACCGTGGCGGCGGCAGCGCCTAGCCGGGCGCAAAATTCCGGGGTAATTTCCACCCCAATATGGCCTACAATGCCCTCATCGTCAAAATAAGCTTTGTGGGCCCGGCCTGTCTTCAGCTGGCCGGAAAAATGGGCGCCGTCTTCCACCCATTTCCCCGGCCAGATCTTAGCTTCCTGGTGGAGCACCGCTCCCTCACCGATAACTGCTCCAGCGCCCACTACGGCATTTTCAAACACCATGGCCCTCGGTTTGACAGACGCCCCGTCACAGACAATGCCACCGGCTACCACGGACTTTCTCCCCACAAAGCTTTCCGGCAGGAGAATCCCACCGGTAATCCGGCTGTTTCTTCCCACCGCGCATCCATGATCCAGGACGGAGAGCCCCTCAACCAAGGCACCGTCTGCAATATTGACGCCCTCGCCGATATAGCAGGGCGGTGTCAGATGATAATCCCCTACCGGTCGAGCACGGGCAATAATGTTGCCCTCTTCATCCCGTTCCCCATCCAGCCGGCAGTTTACCCTGCCCAGCAGAATGTCCTGCTGACACCTGACAAAATCGTTTATCTCTTCTATCTTGCACCAGTATCCTGTATCTTCCCACACCATAATATTTTTCTCCAATGCCAGCATCTGAGGGAGCAGATCCTTTTCAAAATCATATTCCCTCCCTTCGGGGATCAGCTCCAGGCACTGAGGATTGACGAGGTAAACACCGGTATTGGCAATATCGGTTACCGCCTGTGCAAAGCCCGGCTTTTCCAAAAGTCCCCGGACTCTTCCTGTTTCCTCCCGGTCAATCAGCTCGTACTCACATGGATTTTCCACCGATTTCCCGATGATGGTCAAATCCGCTCCTGCCTGCCGGTGGAATTTCACGGCTTGGCCCAGGTCAAAATCACAAATAGAGTCTCCACCCATAACAAGCAGCGGATCCTTTTCTGACAACTCCAGTTTTCTCGCCGCCAGCTTCACACTTCCCGCCGTACCTAGGGGAGCATCTTCCCGGAAAAAATCAATCTGCAATCCCCGGTATCTTCGGGTATGAAAATAATCTTCCACCACTTCAGGGAGGTAGCGAAGGGCGATCACCGATCTCTGATATCCATGTTCAATTAGCAAATCCATAAGATAAGAAATAACGGGCTTTCCACATAGTCTCACCATAGTTTGGGGCAGGTTGCATGTCAGAGGCCTGAGCCCTTTTCCCTCTCCGCCTGCCATAATCACTGCGTTCATACTGCTGCTCCTCTCATCGGCCAGTCTTTCTGCATCCAATTTTGTGCAGTTGGTTTTACTAGTATTGGCAGCAGCCTGGGTGATCTATGCTCATGATCCAGAAAAAAGGAGGATGCCTCAGGGTCATTCCCTGAAAGCTGAGGAAAAGGGGACCATTTTAGTGAAAAACGGCGTTTCCCCCTTGTAGAAAAGCCCCTAAAGAGGTATAATTTAACATACCTGTCATAGATAATGATATTCAAATTTTTCATTGGGAGAATAGAATGAAAAACGACCTAACCAAAGTCAATATTTATACTGACGGCGCTTGTTCCGGGAATCCAGGCCCTGGAGGATGGGGCGCTATCTTGGAGTGCGGCGGCGTCACCAAGGAGCTTTCCGGAGGGGCCGCGGAAACCACCAATAACCGGATGGAACTCACCGCCGCCATCGAAGCTCTATCCGCCCTGAAACGTCCCTGCCAGGTTACCCTGACCACCGATTCCCAGTATTTGAAAAACGGCATGGATCTGGGATGGGCTAAAAAGTGGAAGAAAAACGGCTGGACCCGGGGAAAAAATCAGCCTGCCCTCAACCCTGATCTGTGGGACAAGCTGCTCCAGCTTTTTGAAATTCATCAGGTAAAAATTGTATGGGTCAAGGGCCATGCAGGGCATCCTATGAATGAACGGTGTGATGAGCTGGCTGTGGCCCAAAGTCAAAAATATCGGAAATAAATGCAAATAGGGTATTGTAATTCCTACTACTTTAGTATATATTATAGTTGTAAGGTTCTTGTGGCAAAATAATGGAATATTTACAGCATAGAAGCTGCCCCACAGGCAGCGGTAGGAAAGGAACAACAAAGATGAAAAAATTTGTTTACGCGGATAACGCCGCGACAACCAAAATAACGCAGCCCGTTCTCGACGCTATGCTTCCGTGGCTAACCGAGGGCTATGGGAACGCATCCAGCATCTATTCCAAAGGGCGGGAGGCTCTCAAGGCACTAAACAGCGCCCGGGAAACTGTAGCTGGTTGTCTGGGAGCAAAGCCAGAGGAAATCTTCTTCACCTCCGGCGGCTCAGAGGCTGACAACTGGGCCATCAAGGGCGTGGCCCACACCATGGCCAAAAAGGGAAAAAAGCATCTTATCACCTCTGTATTCGAGCATCACGCAGTCCTTCACACGATGGATGCCCTGCGCAAAGAGGGATTTGAAATCACCGAGCTTCCAGTCACTCCACAGGGACTTGTCCGGGTGGAGGATGTAGCCGCCGCGATCCGGGAAGATACGGCCCTTGTCACCATCATGTACGCCAACAATGAAATCGGAACCATCCAGCCCATTGCCGAAATCGGTAAGGTTTGCCACGAAAAAGGAGTGCTCTTTCACACCGACGCGGTACAAGCCGTGGGCAATGTCCCCATTGATGTAAAAGAGCAGAACATCGATCTGCTTTCCCTCTCTGGACATAAGCTCCACGGACCCAAAGGCGTAGGCGCCCTGTATATCCGCCGGGGGATCGTCATTCCTAACCTCATCGACGGCGGCGCTCAAGAAAAGTCCAAACGGGCAGGGACAGAAAATGTTGCCGGTATTGTTGGACTTGCTACGGCAATGGAAATCGCATGCAACGGCATTGAGGAGCGGGCCTCAAAGGTCAAACAGATGCGGGATCGTCTCATTGACGGGTTACTGCAAATCCCCCGCTGCCGCCTAAACGGCGACCGAGAGAGACGGCTGCCGGGCAATGTAAATATCTCCTTTGAAGGAGTAGAAGGAGAATCCCTTCTTCTATGGTTGGACCAAAATGGTATCTGCGCCTCCTCTGGTTCGGCCTGCACCTCCGGTTCTCTGGATCCCAGCCATGTGCTGATTGCCATCGGGCTGCCTCATGAAGTGGCTCATGGTTCCCTGCGGTTGACTCTGGGAGAATTTAATACCACTGAGGATGTAGACTATATCCTGGAGGTAGTTCCAGGCGTCATCGAAAAACTGCGGGCCATGTCCCCCCTCTGGGAGCGGATTATTGCCCAGGAGAAATAAATCCTCAAAACATAAGAAAGGACGAGTGTTATGTTGTATTCAGATAAAGTCATGGAGCACTTCACCAATCCCCACAATGTGGGCGAACTTCCCGATGCCAACGGCGTCGGTGAGGTAGGAAACGCCAAGTGCGGCGATATTATGAAAATGTATCTGAAAATCGAAGGCGGCACCATCATCGATGTGAAATTTAAAACCTTTGGCTGCGGTGCTGCCATTGCTACCAGCTCTATTGCCACCGACATGATCAAGGGGAAATCTATTGAGGACGCGCTGAAACTGACCAACAAAGCGGTAGTAGAAGCGCTGGACGGGCTTCCCCCAGCGAAAATCCACTGCTCCGTGTTGGCGGAGCAGGCTGTCAAAGCGGCCCTGGCAGATTATTACAACCGGCAGGGCATTGATCCCACCCCTATCGTAGGGGATATCGGTGAGTGTGAAGCCTGCCATGTCTAACAAACGAATTTTAGTTGCGCTCAGCGGAGGGGTGGACTCCTCCGCTTGCGTTTTTTTGCTGCAGAAGGCGGGCTACGATGTCTCCGCTGTTGTGTTGGATCTCTCACCGCCCCATGCCCAAACTGTGGTGGCCGCGAGAGAAACCGCTGCCGCTCTCGGCATTCCCCTCTATGTGGCGAGAGATTACGCCCGCTTTGAGACAAATGTTATCCGACCCTTTGCCGACGCTTACCGGGCTGGAAAAACTCCGAATCCCTGTGTAATTTGCAATCCAACCACCAAGTTTGCCCTCTTGTTAGAAAAAGCGGATGAGCTGGGCATTGAGCTGGTAGCAACCGGTCACTATGCCAGTGTAGAGGAGCGAAATGGCCGTTATCTTCTCAAAAAAGCCGGATGTCTGGAGCGGGATCAGTCCTATATGCTCTATCGGCTGAGTCAGCAACAGCTTTCCCGGCTGATTCTCCCTCTCCACAGCCTTCCTAAATCTCAGGTGCGCGCTATTGCAGAGGAATCCGGGCTCTCCTGTGCCAGCAAGCCGGACAGCCAGGAGATCTGTTTTATCCCCGACAATGACTATGCCGCTTATGTGGAGGCTCTCACCGGTCCCATGGCGGAAGGGGACTTTATCTCTCCGGAAGGCCAGGTTTGCGGCCGTCATAAAGGGCTGCTCCACTATACAGTGGGCCAGCGCAAAGGATTGGGGATTGCCTTAGGCCACCCGGTCTTCGTGAGAGAAATTGACCCTGTCGACAACGTTATTCGCCTAGCCTATGCCGGCGGAGAATATGCTAAAGGAGTTATCCTATCTGCGCTCAATTGGATCGGGATGGATGTGCTGTCTTCTCCCCTTCGAGCCGGAGTTAAAATCCGATCCATGGCAAAGGAAGCCGATGCCACCATCACCCCTCTGGCGGAAGGCAGGGTACAAGTGGAATTTGACACACCCCAGCGTGCCCCTGCCCCAGGTCAGTCTTGTGTTTTTTACGACGGGGACTACGTTATCGGCGGCGGCTTTATCGATACTTCTTTTTAGATATAAAAATGTCCCTGGACTTTAAAGTCCAGGGACATTTCTTTTTTCCTATGAAGCACTTTTTCCGTTTTGGGCCATATTTTCAATGGCTCTGGCTCCCCGAGAACATTTGCGGCAGAAATAGACTAAAGGGCCGAAAATCCCGATTAAAACCACCGGGAAGAACCATCCACCCAAGCTCTTCTCCTGCCCTCCAGCGATAACCACCAGGTAAAAGAAAACACAGACAATCACCAATTTCATTACAATGAGCATTGAAAGGGTGGTGCTGTAGACGAAATTTCGGTTCGCTTCTGTCACCGGCACCGGGGTGTTCCAAACCTTCGGGAAAAATGTCACAACGGTGAGCGGCAGATATAAGCCGGCCTGAACAAGCCACAGAATCCATAAGGAATCCTTGCTTCCCCAAGCATCTGCCTCACCTAAAAATCCATAGTGGGTGGGGATTCTCTCCGGTATGCCAGGCCAGCGAAGCCAAAGTCCTAATGCTGTGAAAAGTAGTACTGCCAGACAGAGAATCTCTCCTACCATCTGTGCTTTGGTATAGGAAACTTTCCGACTCATATGATCCACCTTCTCACAGATAGAAATATATTATCTTTGTGTTGGCACCATCATACGCCATCGCCTCGAAAAAAGCAACCCATTTGTATACTATTTTTGCAGTCAAGACCACCCCTAAGAGGGGTGGCTTGAAGCGCGGCCTAGAAGGCCGAAAAACCAAGCCAGCGCCTAAATGACGCTGGCTTGAACTTTGTTCAAGCCTTGGTGGTATGATTACTT